>JBGVOL010000001.1:0-58511 GCA_045126475.1 Lachnospiraceae bacterium
TCCGGTGCCGTACACAGCAATGGAATATCAGATAGAACCGGATGTGTCGGCTGCCTGCTATTTTTATGGAATTGCAGCAATATACGGATGTCGTGCACTTGTTAACGGTGTTCATTTTGATTCGACCCAGGGTGATATCAGATTTATAAGAGTCCTTGAAACAATGGGATGCAAAGTCATGGATACGGATGAAGGAATATTGGTTGAAGGGCCTGATACTTCAAAGAATCAGCAACTTCACGGTATAGAAAATATCGATATGAACAATTTCTCGGACCAGGCGTTAACGCTTGCCAATGTGGCGGTATTTGCCGATTCACCGACAACCATAAGTAATATAGCACACATAAGGGCGCAGGAGTGCGACAGACTCAATGCTATTGCGTCAAATCTTCGTAATATGGGGATAAATGTTGATGAGCATAATGACAGCATTACAATTTATCCCGGAATTGTAAGACCAGCAGAGATTGAGACATTTGACGACCACAGAGTAGCTATGGCGTTTACAATGTCAGGACTTGGTGGGGCAGGAATCACAATACTTAATCCTATGTGCTGCAAAAAGACATTTGAAGATTATTTCAGTATAATAGAAGAATTATGCCGGATGCATTGATGCACCCGGCATAATTTTTATCTTTCATAGACTTTGTATCCGTTTGATTTCAAAAGAGCAGCGGCTTCACAACGGGCCTCATCATTTTTGAATTCTACGGCAAGAACACCTTCATCACTTTCACGGTTGTTGACAATTCGTATGTTTTTAATACTTATCTCTTTTGAGGCAAGGAGATTTACCACACCTGAGAGAGTACCGGTTTCATCTTCTATGTCAACGTGAAGCATATATGTTTTGAGCGGTGAGTTTGCAATTCTGTTTGCAAACTGATTTCTGTAATCACGGCTCATGGTGAAACGTTCATTTATGAAAGAACCGTTTTTGACCTCAAGCTGTGATTTGACGGTATTTAAAAGTTCTATGTAATCCGATAGAAGCTTTATGATATTTTCTGTGTTTGTCATGCAGATTTGTTCCCACATTTCAGGTGATGATGAAGCAATTCTCGTTATATCCTTGAATCCGCCGGCGGCAATAAGCTTCATGATACCGCGGTCAGAATCAGAGGCCTTCACAAGATTCACAAGCTCTGCAGCAATAATATGAGGAAGATGACTTATTCCCGCAACGGCAAAATCATGTTCCCGGTAGTCCATTATTACGGGAATTGCGCCGATTGCTTCCACAATGTTTTTGTATTCCATAAGCTTGTCTTCACTTGTCTTTGAAGTAGGTGTTATGGGATAAAAAGCGTTTTCAACAAGTCGGTCGGTGGCATTCTCGTAGCCTGTCTTTTCAGAACCTGCCATAGGATGACCTCCAATAAAGTTAGCCTCCATTCCAAGGGAAATAACGGCTTCATGGATATTTGTCTTTACGCTTCCCACATCTGTGATAATGCAGTCCTTCTTAATAATGTTTTTCAATGTTTTGAGATATTCACAATTGTACTCTACAGGAGTACATAAAAAAATGTAATCACATTCACCAAATGAATCATCTACTTTGTCTGTAACCTTTGTTGCAACCTTATCGTTTAATGCCATTATGCGGGCAGATTCACTGCGGTTGTAGGCAACAATGGTACAGTCTTTATATACACGGCGGAGAGATTTGGCTATAGAAGCACCTATAAGGCCAAGTCCGATAAAGCCAAAATTCATATTCGGATTAATAGTATTGTTATTCATTAAAGCCTCCTAAATATTTGAGCAAGAAATTGTGGCACGTTAAAGTGCCATACACTTAGGTAGTGTATCACATTTTATGGAAATAATAAATAATTAATCGAAGAAAACATGTTTACTGAAATCAGAAGTGGGTGTATACTCTTTTCTATGATTTAAGATTGGAGAGAGAAATGTTTGTATCTGATGGTTCTCCGGCAAAAAAACAGCCGGGGTTTGGAAAAATTGCAGTATTGTCGGCAGCGTGCTTTTTGATAATAACCATATCTTTTGGTGTATGGAAGCTGACGGATATGGCAGATGACAGCAAAAAAGAAGTGCTTTCCATAGTAAAAATGTACAATGTGAATATATACGGAACCCAGGGCGAGGGTTACGTGGATATATCTGTCAACGCGGAATATATTGAAAGATATGAGAAAGACACGGGGATTATGCTGAATACGGATGATATCATTGTAAAAGTGTCAAAGGAAAATAATCTGTCAAATGATGACCGCTTTACGGTGAGTATTGAAAATATCAGTGAACTTAATAAGGCGGGAGTGTTCTTTGAAAAAAGCAGCGTTACATATAAAGTCAGCGGCTTAAAGGACGGAACTGATTTTGATGTTTTTGCTGATTTGAAATTAGCTATTGACGATGGTGATATTGTGTTAGATAATAGCGGTTGTTCAAATTTTGTGAAAGATAATGTGGATTTTTTCATAAAGGACAAAAAAGAGTCATATAAAGAAGGGGATACTGTTATAATAGGGGCATATGTAGATATGAATGCAGCCACTGATAACGGTTATAACATAAAAATAACAGAAAAAGAGTATATTTTAGAACAGGAGAATAACCAATGATTAATGAAATATTAAATAATACAAGAGTAACAGCATTTTTAGGTATAATGGCAGCCTTTCTGCTGACATGCCTTTTTATAAACCTGTTTTACTCAAAGCTGCCTACTGATCAGGGAAGGGCATATGCTCATGACGGAAAGCTGTCTGCAGGAAAACCGAGAGGTGCGGGATTTGTTTTTGTTGTGGTTTTTATAGCTGTGGCAGTTGTTTTCGGACATGTAAATACAGAAAATATTATTTATCTTATTCTTGTTTTTGCTGCAATGCTTACAGGTTTTCTCGACGACTGTTCTAAGGCACCGTGGGGAGAGTACAAGAAAGGATTTCTTGATCTTATCATAGCAGTCATGGTTGCGGTGACCATGATTAATTTTAACGGAACAGAGATTACAATAGTATCGTTTGACTTGACATTTACAATACCACCGGTGGTATACGGTATACTTGCAGTGATTCTTGTGTGGGTTTCCATAAATGTTACAAACTGCTCAGACGGTGTGGACGGATTGTCGGGAACTCTTACAATAATTACGCTTATGACAATATATGTTATTATGGAGATTCTTAATGCAGGCGGGAACTTTGGCTATGATATTCTCCTTTTTGTAGTCTGTATATTGGGTTATCTGTGGTTTAATGCAACGCCGAGTAAACTGATGATGGGGGATGCAGGCTCAAGGGCAATGGGATTATTTATTGCCATAGCGATACTTAAGACAGGAAGCCCTGTTTTATATATCCCTACAGCCATAGTTCTCATACTTGACGGCGGCCTCGGACTTGTGAAAGTAGCACTTCTCAGATTTTTAAAGATTCATATTTTGAAGAATACAAGGACACCGCTTCATGACCATGTAAGAAAGGTTAAGAACTGGTCAAACACACAGGCAGTATTCAGATTTGCCATTATTCAGATAGTTGTGTCAATAGCTGTTGTATATATGGTACTTATTGCGGCCGCCAGGTAATAACCTGGTGGTTTTGAATACTACATAAAATGGCATTTAATTATACATTGCCATGAAAAAAATACTGTGGTAGTATATACTTTGATATTCAAAGTTTTTATTCGCAGTTGATTAAGAAGAGTCCGGACGCGCAGCGGATGGGTTTTACGAATGAAGGATGAAGAACTGTGAATATTACAGTGCAGATAAGAAATAAATAAGTGAAGATAGTTTAGGAGGATAATAACCATGGTAGTAGAACCAAAGGTAAGAGGATTTATATGTGTCACAGCTCATCCGGAGGGTTGCAGGGAGAATGTCAGAAGACAGATTGAGTATGCAAAGAACCAGGGACGCAGAGATTGTCCAAAGAAGGTACTTGTTATCGGATGTTCAACAGGATACGGTCTTGCATCAAGAATCAGTGCTGCATATATCGGTGGAGCAGATACACTTGGAATTATGTTTGAGAAGGAATCTAACGGCAAACGTACAGCTACACCGGGTCTTTACAATACAAGAGCATTTGAAGAATTTGCTAAGAAAGATGGACTTTATGCCAAAACCATTAATGGTGACGCATTTTCAAAAGAGATAAAGGATGAAACAATAGAGACAATAAGAAAAGATATGGGTAAGGTGGATATGGTCATTTATTCACTTGCTGCACCACGCCGTACAACAGCTGACGGAACTACATATCAGTCATCACTTAAGACAACTTCAAGTGATTTTACCGAAAAATCATGGAATCTTGACAATGATACAATATCAGAGGCAACAATCACACCTGCAACAGAGGAAGAGGTTATCGGAACTGTAAAAGTAATGGGTGGAGAGGACTGGATTGACTGGATAGATGCATTGAAGGAAGCTGATGTTCTTGCAGACAATGCAATAACAGTTGCATATTCATATATCGGACCGGAGCTTACATATCCCGTATATTTTAACGGAACAATCGGAATGGCGAAGAAACATCTTTTTGAATCTTCGGAGAAGATAAATGAGAAGTACGGTGAAGAAGGCATTAAGGCATATGTTTCTGTAAATAAGGCACTTGTTACTCAGGCCAGCAGTGCTATTCCTATTGTACCGCTTTACTTTGCAATACTTTACAAGGTAATGAAAGAAAAGAATATCCATGAGGGATGTATAGAGCAGATGTCAAGACTCTTTACTGAGAAGCTTTTCAATGGAGAAGTCGTTCTTGATGAGACAGGCAAGATTCGTCTTGATGACTGGGAGTTGAGAGAGGATGTCCAGAAGGAAGTTATGGATATATGGTCAAAGATAAATTCAGACAACATTAAGGAATTAGCCGATGTTGAAGGATACTGGGAAGACTTTTATCATATGTTCGGATTTAAGTTTGATAATGTGGATTACACAAAAGATGTAGAGATATTATAGATGTAAGTATTTGGAAAAATGGTGACGCAGGATACAATATGTATCCCTGCGGCACCATTTTTTAATGAGATTTTGCAGCAATCATCCTGCTCAAGTTTCGTATCATATCGATTTTCTTTATGTCAGATGGTGACATGCGTTTCTTAAGTACACTTAATATAAGTTCTGTTTCGGCATCATTAAAAGATATCCCTTTTGACGAAGCCTCCTTTGTAATAGATAGGAAAAACGGCATTACTTCATTCTGTTTAAGAGTTTCTGCCTTCCCGACAAGTGAAATAAGCAGTTCAAGCTTCTCAGGGCTTATGTCCTTTAATGCAGGGTTGTTTTTTAATTCGTCATATTTGTTATTTTCCAAGAATATATCCTCACTTTACATAAAAGTAGTAGTTTTTAATGTCCCTCTCCAAGGACATGAGGGATGTTATTTGCTGTCCTGATTCATCAGGGACGATAATTGTTCAAACATCATCTGCTGTTCAGGGGAAAGGAGGGAACTGAGAGGTGAGTTCACGGTGTCATTTTCGCTATCCGGAGAATTTGTTTCTTCCGTGCCGGATAAATCGCCTTCCGCTGAAAAAAGATCCTTGTATTGTTCGAACATTTCCATGGCGTTTTTTATATTACTTATCATTTCAAAGGTTTCCCGTTCCTTTTCAGAAACATATGGCAGAAGAACTGAGATTATATCGGAAAACCCCGGTTTATCGGTACAGTCAGGAAAAACATTGCCGTTATGCCTGAATAAATCTATGGTAGCAAGGAGTTCTGTGTATTTTAT
The DNA here is from genome assembly GCA_045126475.1 of Lachnospiraceae bacterium. Taxonomy (GTDB): domain Bacteria; phylum Bacillota; class Clostridia; order Lachnospirales; family Lachnospiraceae; genus SVEL01. Next base: position 5,742 of record JBGVOL010000001.1, read on the forward strand.
ATATGTAGCAAGAAAAGGCTGAAAATCTTTGTCAATATACGGCAGAAACGCCTTAAGCATCAGGTTTTCTCTGGTGGATACTTTATAATCCAGCAGAGTCATAGGAGGTAGATCTTTCATGGCAATTCACATTATACGGTAGTTTGTTTAAAGATATGTGTAGATTTCTGTTATTATGAGTAAAATTGTTTAATTGCAGGGAGAGTTCCCAAAAGGAACCCTCCCGGTGCAAAATCAGTGATTATTAGCAGCCACATCCGCAACCACAGTTGTCTCTGTCTCTGTCACATCCGCATCCATGGTCATCGCCCATCCAGCTTGAGCCGTTTCCGCAGCAGCTAAAGAGGAGGATAAGAATAATAATTGTAGAACAGCTGTTTCCGCCCATCCAGCTTGAACCGCATCCACAACCACATCCTGATCTGCCGTTGCAGCAGAATAAAAGGATAAGGATTAAGAAGATACAGTTGTTACCTCCAAAAATACTTGAGCCGCATCCGCAGCCACAGTTTGATAAATCACCCATATTGAGCCTCCAAATAAGTTTTACAATACCATAATACGCTTATGGGCATGACCATGTTACATTGAATTATAAAATCTTTTGACAAAATGAGATTATAAGAGTAGTATTATATGTACGTGCAGATAAATGTGATTAAGTTTTTTCAGTAGATAAGGATAATCAGATGAGTAATACATTTAGAGTAAAAAAAGTTCATAAGCCGGGTGTCAGAACCATATCTGTCATGATGGCAATACTTTTGGCAGTTTTTTCTTTGTCGGCGTGCGGAGATGATGAGATATCGGAGGCACTGTCAACAATTAATAATACAGAGGACAGCAACCAGGCAAACCAATCGTCAGACCGAAATACTTCGGAGGAGTCAACAACTCCTGATAAGGTCACAACGCCGGAGGAGACGACGCCGGAGCCGACCACGCTACCGGAACCGACAACGACACCTGAGGAGACGACACCGGAACCTACCACTACGCCGGAACCAACCACTACACCGGAGCCTACGACAACACCGGAGCAGACGACACAACGTCAGACTACGACACGGCCAACTACACCGGAATCGACTACGACACAGCCTACCCAGCCTCAGACACCGACAACACCTCCGATTGATTATGTAATCAGTATAAAGGAACCGTCGGCTGCGGGAACAGCGGTGAGTGACATGAACGGTTACATAATTGATTACAGTAATATAAACAACGGATATGTCATGGTGAAGATGAATGTAAGTGCAACGGCTGTTGTGCAGGTGCGAATGGATAACAGCAAAGGAACTCTTATCGGTCAGTATATGTTAAAGGAGAGCAGCAATTATGTTGCAATACCGCTTACAAAGGGTGCCGCTACATATTGTGTACGAATACTTCAGCAGAATCCGGCTACGGGAAAATATGCGGAGGCAAATGCAATAACTCAATATGCTTCCATAGCAAGCCAGACAGAACCGTATACATATCCTAATATATATGTCTATTATACAAAAACTTCAACAGCCGTTGACTTGTCATATCAGTTATGCGCAGGAAAGACAAGTGACGATGCGAAGGTAAAAGCTATGTATGACTATATTGTTAACAATATTTCATATGATTATGATTTTGCAAAGACAGCCACAGCCGGATATATGGACGCCGAGAGATGTTTAAGAAACGGCAAGGGAATATGCGGAGATTATTCTGTTCTGTTTGCAACTATGTGCAGGGCTCAGGGAATACCGTGCATAGTTATTGAGGGATATGTAACAACTTCAAAACAGGAATATCATGCATGGAATCAGGTTTACTATAACGGTTCATGGCATTTTTATGACACCACCTTCGATGCGGGAGGCGGTAAGGGAAGTAACTATTTAGAAAGCTACAGGTATTAGGAGGAAAAGAAATGAAAGACAGGGAATTTGGAAAGCATATGCTGCCGGCAGATGAGATTGCATCGTTCTGCGGTCAGATATCACTGATACTTCAGGCCGGTATTCCGCTTTATGACGGCATGGAGACACTTGTTGAAAGCTGTGAGGACAAAAAGGCAAAGGAAGCGTTTAAAGAGCTGGCAGATGATGTGGTTGCCACAGGCATGCTTTATGAAGCGGTTAAAAATGCAGGGTTTTTCCCATCGTATATGGTTAACATGATTCATATAGGTGAGGAGTCGGGAAAACTTGACGAGGTTCTTAAGTCACTGAGCATTTATTATGAGAGGGAGGCAAGAATTCGAAAGTCAATCAAATCTGCAATTACATATCCGATACTTCTTGTGATTATGATGGCTGCCGTTATTGCACTTCTTGTGACAAATGTCCTTCCTATATTTGAGAAAGTGTTTAAGAATATGGGAACGGAGATATCAAAGGCAGGTCAGTCTGTTATGCATGCAGGAATTGTTGTGGGTAATATTGCATTTATAATTACAGGAATTGTGCTTGTAATTATTATTGCCGTTTATGTTGCAACGCTGCTTGGATTTGGAGAAAAGATGAAACGTATATCCTTTAAGCTTCCGCTGTTAAGAGGATTAAGCAGAAAAATATCATCAGGAAGATTTGCATCGGTTCTTTCGATGATGATTTCCAGCGGTTATTCACTTGAAAAGGCATTGGAACTGGCACCGGGTATTGTTACGGATACGGCGGCAAAGGAAAAAATAGAGAAGTGCGGAACATTACTTAAGGATGGCAAATCGTTTCCTGAAGCACTTGAGGAAATCAAGATGTTTGACGGTATGCAGAACAGAATGATAAGTGTAGGATTCAAAGCAGGTCAGTTAGATTCTGTTATGGATAAAATGACAAAAATTTACGAGGAAGAGGTTGACGATTCCATAGAGAGACTTCTTTCATTTATTGAGCCTACACTGGTAGCCATATTGTCAATAATTATCGGCGGAATACTTGTATCAGTCATGCTTCCGCTTACAAGTATCATGTCATCAATCGGATAATGGAAAAAGAGGAGACAAAACAGATATGAGACTCTTTAAAAAGAAAAAGTTAATATCAGGTCCGGTATTTGGGGTTTTATTGTTTGTATGTTGCTTTGTGTTCTTTGTTATTGCCATTGCCAATGTATCTGATGAAGTTGACGAAAATGAGATTAAAACATTGGAAAGTGCCATTGATAAGGCCGTGATTACCTGTTATGCAATAGAAGGTGCATATCCTGAGAATATTGAATATATCGAGGATAATTACGGAGTGGTTATAGACCATGAAAAGTTTTTTGTTGTTTATAACATACTTGGTCCTAATGTAAGACCGGATGTTATGGTTGCACCGATTGGTGAAGAGTAGACTGGGAGGAGTGGCGTATGAAGAAAAAAGCACATTCAATCGATATGCTGTTTATGCTGATACTCTTTTCCGTGTTTGCGGTAATGTCGGTTTTGCTCATTCTTATAGGTTCAAATGTATACGGAAAGATAGCCGATAACCAGGAGGTCAACGGCAACAGCAGAAATATCCTTTCATATGTGACAAATAAGGTTAGGACATGTCAGGTTAAGGATGGCGTATACATAGAAGAAAAAGACGGAACGCCTGTGCTTGTTATAGTAAATTCAGATGATGAGTACGGATATGAAACGCTCATCTTTGAAAAAGACGGAAAGCTTAAAGAGGCAACAATTTTACCGGGCTTTGAGTATAATCTTGAGTTTGGAGATATATTGGCAAAAGTTTCGGAATTCAGATTTGAAATTGACAGGGACACCGGCATTCTTACACTGACGGTCGGTTGCGACGGAACAGAGAAGTCGGCTGATATATATGTTGGCGCAGGACATTAGAAAAGCAGTAGTGAGGAAAAAAATATGGTGAAATTAAACAAAACAAGGGCATTCCTGACGGAATTTATAATTGTAATATTGTTCTTTTCTGTTGCTGCAGTCATAACCATGGAGCTTTATGTTGAGGCTCATAATATGGGTGAGGATAATGTTCACATTTCAAATGCCACAATTTATGCACAGAGTACGGCTGAGAATATAAGAGCCGGTTCTGTGTATTTCGGCAAGGACGGCATTTTTTCAGAATACCTTGATAATAATATGGAAATTACCGATGAGTCATCAGCGGTTTATCTTAAAAAGGTCGTTGTCAGTGTGGTAGATGAGGAATCAACCGATAACGGTACCATGCGCAGATATAGTATAATCATATCGGATGCACAAAACGGAAAAGAGTGGTATTCCCTTGAGTTTAAACAGTATGAGCGTAAGGAGGTACGGTAATGAAAGGAAATTCAGGATTTCAGATTGGTACCGGTGTGACATCAATTCTGATGATTTTTGTTATTTTATGTCTTACTACATTTGGTATACTGTCGTACACAACTGCAAAAGCAGACCTTGCACTTACAAATAAAAATTCGGATTACGTATCTTTGTATTATGATGCCTATTCTGCAGTTAATGAAAAAATAGCTGCACTTGATGAACTTATCTGTGAAACGGTAAATTCGGCAAATGATACAGGGGACTATGTTGATAAGATTGAGAATGACATAAAGATGTTAAGCAATGATGCTGCTGATATATGCTGCGAGAGGGTAAATGACGGAAAAGGTGTGGTACTTTACGTAAAAGTGACGGTAAAAATGGATGACAGGCACAGCCTTGTGGCAGGTATTAGCGTGTATGATATAACGTCGGAAAAACGATACAGTGTCGAAAAATGCTATGTATATTCAGAAGGTGGGGATTACTCGGAAGGAGAGACTCTGCCGGATATGTGGGGTGAATAGAATGGAACTTAAGATGATGGATATTCTTGCTTCGGCAATAGGTAAAGAAGCATCTGATATTTATGTTGTGGCAGGAGGACCACTTGCCTTTAAAATTAACGGAGAGATTGTTAATCAGACAGATGAAAAATTATCACATATTGATACATCAAGGCTTGTACATGAAATATATGCAATATATGAGGACAGCGATATAAAGAAGCTTCAGGAGAAAGGCGATGATGATTTTTCTTTTTCGCTGAGCGGACTGGGACGTTTCAGGTGTAATGTTTACAAACAGAGAGGCTCATTTGCGGCGGTATTGCGTGTAGTTAAATTTGAACTTCCGGACTTTACGGCATTGGGAATACCGGAAGCAATCATTAATCTGGGAAATATAAATAAAGGTCTGGTACTTGTTACGGGACCGACAGGAAGCGGTAAGTCCACAACACTTGCCAGCATAATTGATGAGATAAATGAGAATCATCATAAGCATATTATAACAATTGAAGATCCTATTGAGTTTATACACAGGCACAAAAAGAGTATTGTAAGCCAGAGAGAAGTCCAGAATGACACGGAAAGTTACGGCACGGCATTAAGAGCTGCACTGAGACAGTCTCCGGATGTTATTCTTATGGGTGAGATGAGAGACTTTGAAACTATCCAGACTGTTATTACAGCGGCCGAGACCGGTCAGCTTGTGTTCTCAACACTTCATACAATCGGTGCGGCAAAGACCATCGACAGAATAATAGATGTATTTCCGCCGGGACAGCAGCAGCAGATACGTATCCAGTTGTCAATGGTACTTCAGGCGGTTGTCTCACAACAGCTTATTCCGGCCGCAGATGGGGGGCTTGTTCCTGCATTTGAGATTATGATATGTAATTCTGCCATAAGGAATATGATAAGAGAGTCAAAGGTATTCCAGATGGACAATGTTATATATTCCGGTGCAGCTGAAGGCATGAGAACAATGGACGGAGATATACTCCGCTTGTACAACGAGAAGAAGATTACGGCAGAGAACGCTTTATTGTACTCGGTAAATAAGGATATTATGAGCAAAAAACTTTCAATGTAAGAAATAAAAACATATATTGGCAGTTTAATTTTTGTTGACAATAAAAATCATGTAGTATATAATAGCACCGTTAGAAATTTAAAACGTTTTTGCATTTTGCAGTACAAGTCCATATAGAAGTTAGCAAGGGGGCTTTTCATTAGAAGTAGGGTTGTAATGAAAAGCTCGTTTTTTATACTTTACATTACTTCATTAAAGCAATAACGCAGTAGCGCTTTAAATATTCTGATCTATTTATAAGGAGGAAGCAAATATGAGAAGAATGAATTATTCAAGTCTTTTTAAGAAAGCTCTATCGCTGGGCTTAGTTGCAACAATGACTATGTCACTTGCAGCATGTGGCGATGATAATGATGACAAGACTACATCTGACAAGTCGTACACATTTAATACCTATATGGAAGCAAGCCCATTATGTTGGAATCCACATACATGGGAAACAAACGCGGACAATCAGTTTGCATTATATTACTGTGAAATGGGTCTTGTAGACATAACAATGGGTGAAGATGGCGGATATAAGTGGAGCTATGAAATGGCAGACAGTATCGAAGACATCACAAAGGATTTTGCGGACAAGGAAAAATGGGGAATCGGAGACGATGAAACCAACCGTGTATGGCAGATTAAGTTAAATAAGGATGCAAAGTGGGATGACGGAACACCTATTAATGCAGATACTTATGTTACATCTATGAAATATTTACTTGACCCTACAATGAAAAACTACAGAGCAAACCTTTATTATGATCCTGCTCAGTCTGAATCAGCAGTATTAGGTGCTATGGGATATTACTTTAATGACAAGGCAGGACAGACAAAATATGCTCAGATTCCTGACCCGACTGTTGTAAAAGATGGAGATAAGGTATACTTCAACTACAATGAAGTGTCTGCATTCTTTGGCGACGGCTCAGCTGCTGATTATGCAGGAGCAGGCTATGCTGAACTTTTTGGAGAGTTAATTCCGACATATGACGGAAAAGGATATGTTGAAGTTGATGATGCTCTTAAGGCAGCTCTTATAGAAACTACAGCAGCTTTTGGAGATCCTGTGGAAGAAGACTGGCTTCAGTTCTGTTTCTTAGAGGATGGTGTATATGAAGAGACTCCTTGGGAGAATGTAGGTTTCTACAAAGTAGATGACTATACAGTAAACTACATCACAGCAGTACCTGTTTCAGAGTTCAACTTCTTAGTACATATGACATCGAACTTTATTGTTAAAGAAGATGTGTACGAGAAGGGAATGAGCAAAACAGGTGAGCTTGTAACAACAGATTATGGTACATCAGTTGAGACATACCCATGCTACGGACCATACAAATTGACATCATTCGAAAAGGATAAGATGTTCGTATTGGAGAAGAATCCAAACTGGTACGGTTATTCTGACGGAAAGCATGAGGGACAGTTCCAGACAACAAAGGTTGCCATTCAGGTTGTATCGGAGCACAATACAGCTCTTCAGTTGTTCTTAAGCGGAAAGGTTGACGAAATCGAACTTGAAGCAGATGATATGACAACATACCGTATGTCTGATTACTTATATCAGTATGATGCATCATACACATTCCGTTGGGTTTTTGCTACAAACCTTGATTCATTAAAGGCTCTTGAATTAGAGGCAAACGACGGAGCAAATAAGAGACTTCTTGCATATGATGACTTCCGTAAGGCAATTTCACTTGCTATGGATAGAGCGAAGTTCTGTGCAGAAGCAACACCGGGTTACAGTCCTGCTTACTATCTGATTAACTACGCTTACTATACAGATATTGAGAATGATCCTAACTCTCAGTACAGATATACAGAAGATGCCATGAAGGCAGTTCTTAACCTTTACGGAATTAAGTACGGTGAAGGCGAGAAGTATGCTACAGTAGAAGATGCTTATAAGTCAGTAACAGGTTACGACAAGGAAGAAGCAAAGAAGTTATTTACATCTGCTGTAGAGCAGGCAATCGCTGATGGAAACTATACAGAGGGACAGGAAGTAAAGATTACATGTATGGCTTCAGCTGCATCTTCATTATCAGCTACTGATATTGCTCAGCAGGATACATTAAATGCAATGATTGCAGATGCAACAGTTGGAACTCCTCTTGAAGGAAAAGTAACAATCACATTCAAATCAGGTGCTGAATCAAGATATGATGACGTTGCTGCCGGAAAAGTTGAAATGATTCGTGGAGCATGGGGCGGTGCTACATTCTACCCATTCTCAGCAATCGGACTTTACACAAATCCTGATGCTGTAGGTGGCAAGGAAAAGATTCATGAGTCTAACGGCTGGGATCCTACAGTTGAAACTCTTGAACTCACATACGATTTCGATGGTGACGGAACAGCTGAAACAGTAAGTGATACATTTACAAACTGGACATTAGAGATGAACAGCACATATGCTTCAGATGTTGCAACAAGAACATTCATTCTTGCTTCATTGGAGACAGGAGTACTTAATGCATACAGATGTATTCCTTGGGGAGCTCAGACAGATAGCTCACTTGCTTCACAGAAGATTAAGTATGGTTCTGAGGTATATGATCCAATGTATGCATTTGGCGGAATTCGTCTTTTGACATACAACTATGACGATGAGGCATGGGATGCATACGTAAAAGAGCAGGGTGGAACATTAGACTACGAATAAAATATAGTTTGCTTATCTGTTCTTAAGTATACAGAGCGAAATTGGTGCTATTTGGGGACTATCAGAGACGGTAATCCCCGAATAGCTAATTTCGTATAAATAAACAGTATGAGGATTTTAATATGTCAACATTAAAATATGTATTAAAGAGAATAGCCCTTATGATTGTTGTGTTCTTTATTATCATGACGATGTGCTTTATTCTGGTTAAGCTTCTTCCGCAGACAGAAGTGGCAACAGGCGCGGCGGGTCTGGTTGAACTGGAAAGACGTGAGGCACTTGGATATAATGAACCAATCATGGTGCAGTATGGAATTTTCCTTAAGAATGTTTTCACCAAATGGGACTGGGGAACTTCATGGAAAATAGATTACATGAAATCGGTAGGAGACGTTATTGCAACAAGGTTAGTTCCAACCGTGATTATTAACCTTTATTCTATTTTCCTGTCTATTCCGATTGGTATTGGTTTGGGTATTTTTGCGGCACTTAAAAAGAATAAATGGCAGGATCATGTCATTTCAACTTTAGTTATGTTTTTTATTTCGGTACCAAGCTTTGTATATGCCTTCCTTCTTCAGTATCTGGTAGGATTCAAGCTGGGTGCATTTCCAATAGTAGTATCATCTTTGTATGATGCGGGCGGTTCATGGTTCTCAGGAACAATGACAAAATCTATGGTTTTACCGGTTCTGGCTTTATCATTCGGAACAATCGCTTCTCTGACACGTTTTACACGTGCAGAATTAACGGAATCACTTACCAGTGATTATATGCTTTTGGCCAGAACGAAAGGTCTTACAAAAGGACAGGCAACTGTTCGCCATGCATTAAAAAATGCTATGGTTCCTATTTTACCGACCATTATTTCTTTATTCATCGGTATCCTTACAGGTGCCATGATTATAGAGCAGATTTTTGCAGTTAATGGTATTGGGCAGTTATATTTGAAAGCTCTGACATTACGTGATTACGATGTGTTTATCGCAACAGGTATGTTTTATACTATAATAGGTTTGGCAGGAACGATTGTTGTTGACTTAAGTTATGGATTCTTAGATCCACGTATAAGAATGGGAGAAAGATAATGAATAATCAGGCAAATATGAAGAATATTCCGGATGAGAAATTCGTCTTTGCTCAGAAGGATGTAAAATTACATGACGAAAAACTGGCAACAAAGCCAATTGGCTATTTCCATGATGCATGGATTCGTTTCAGAAAGAATAAGGGTTCTATTGTTGGTGGTATCATTATTTTATTGATTGTTTTATATGCCATCATAGTTCCTTTTGTTTCAAACTATTCACTTTCTTATAGTGATGGCATCTATAAGAAACTCAGACCGAAGATTAATGCATTGTCAAATTTTTCTTGGTTTGATGGTGGTACAGAACAGAAGCTAAATGACAGATATCTTGCTTTTTACATGGGCATGGGTGTTGGTGCACTTGATACGGATGGCAATGGCGTGAAGTGGGAGGATGCTGAAAAATCGGAGTATAACCCTATTATCTCTTTGGATGAGGAGTTTGAAAATAACGGAAAGACCTACCGTTATGGAAATATAGACACTTATCTGGCTGTAGGATTCAAGTATATGTCAATCTCTATGGAAGAATATGAAAAAATGAAAGCATGGCAGGAAGAGAACGGAAAGCAGCTTCTTTATCCAATGATTGATACGGAAAATGAGTTCTGCGCAGATCCTGCCGATGCAAATTACTGGTATAAGTCCGTAGGTGCTAATCCAGTGGATGAAAAAGGCAATAAGTTGTCAATTGAAAAAATCAAAAAGGTTGGTTTCACAGACAACTATTTAAGAGACGAAAACGGTAATGTAACTTATTACAAAGCAAGTGATAAGACAATGGTTCAGGTGCGTGTTCTGTACTATAATTATTATCAGTATTTGCATGGATTTGCGGCAGAGCATTACTTTGGAACAGACGGACAGGGCTATGATATATTTGTACGTCTTGCCTATGGTCTTCGTCTTTCTTTACTCCTTGCAGTATGTGTTTCAGCAATCAACCTTACTATCGGTGGTATTTACGGAGCCATAGAAGGTTACTACGGAGGAATTGTCGACCTGATCGGAGAGCGTATCTCTGACATAATAAGCGGAATTCCGTTTATTATTGTTGCAACACTGGCAAGTTTACATTTAATTAATACCGGAAAAATGTCTGCATTTACCGGATTGATTTTGTGCTATATCTTAACAGGCTGGATTGGTACGGCATATAGTGTGCGTACGCAGTTTTACCGTTTTAAGAATCAGGAATATGTTCTTGCAGCGAGAACTCTTGGTGCGAGGGACAGAAGATTGATGTTTAAACATATTTTCCCTAACTCTCTGGGAACACTGATTACATCATCGGTATTGGTAATTCCGAGTGCAATCTTTACGGAGTCAACATTGTCATATCTTGGTATTATTAACTTTAACGGTAAGAACTTAACATCTCTTGGAACATTACTTTCAAACGGACAGCAGTATTTGAGTACTGACCCACATATTATTTTGTTCCCATGTATCTTTATTTCCCTGTTGATGCTTTCATTCAACCTTTTCGGAAATGGATTAAGAGATGCATTTAACCCATCATTAAGAGGTGCGGAGGAGTAATATGAGTAAGATTTTAGAGGTAAATAATTTAAGAATATCTTTCCGTACAAATAATGGAAGAGTAAAAGCCGTTCGAGGTATCAATTTTGATTTGGAAAAAGGAGAGACAATTGCTGTTGTAGGTGAATCCGGTTCCGGTAAATCAGTTACAGCAAGGGCAATTATGGGAATTCTTGCACCAAACGCCATTGTTGAAGGCGGCGAGATTCTTTATGATGGAAAAGATTTAATGAAGATTTCGGAGGAGGAATTTCATCAGTTACGCGGTAACCGTGTGGCAATGATTTTCCAGGATCCTTTATCAAGCTTAAATCCAATTGTTCGTATCGGAAAGCAGTTGACGGAAGCAATGCTTTTGAACGGTAAGTCTTCACAGAAGGATGCGAAAAAAATATTCCAGGCTTACACAAAGGAATTAGAGAGAGTTATGCTTCTTGCAGGTGTAACAGACGCAAAGACTCAAATTGATGTATTAAAGAAATTTATTACAGAGTCAAACAAATGTGAGCGTGCATATAACGATGCTTCAGGAAAAAGAGATGAAGTATTGGATATTCTGGATGATATAAGAATTGATATTGCCGGAGAGAGAGCAAAGGAAGCAGAGAAGCGCGCAAAGGATTTGACAAAGTGTGCAAAAGCAGCATGCAATCCGTTTACAATTCATGAGGACAATACAGAGTATAGAAGCCTTTATGAGGATGTGGAAGCAAAGGCAGCTGTATATGCTAAAACAAATGATTCAGCAGGTATTCTTGCAGCGGTTGAAAAACTTGAGACATTTGTTAAGACTACAGTTTCAGAGGTTACTCCAAACTTCTTTACTCTGGGATATTATCTGGCATTTGAACCTTCACATAAGACAGAGGAAGAACTGTCAGAAAATGTTGAAGCGATGAATAAAATGACAAGAAAGTATCTTGATGATAATTTTATGCTTAACTTTACAGAGCTTGTTTCCAAGGCTCTTCATCATTCGGCAAACGAATCAAATGAAAAGATGAAGAAGGCTCTTGAACTTGCAAAAGAGTTACAGGATTATCTCGAAGGTGATATAGATGTAAAGGTTCTCAAAGAAAAAAGCCTTGAAGTGGAAAAGGCCGTTGCCGAATCCATTGACAAACTGAATATTCATAAGGATTCTGTGGCATATACCTTTAAATCTGCTTTTAATGCTGCTTATTCAGCTTATGTTGAGGGATTGAGGATTAAGGATAAGAAAAGACTGTCTAAGAAGGAAAAGATTCAATACGAAAATGTTGATTTTGATCTTCTTTTAGAGAATATAAAGGTTATTCTTAAAAGGCTGATTGAGGATTTCAACAATAAGACAAAAGAAATTAATCAATTGGACTATTCTGCAGCTGCTGTGAGAGTAATTGATTACTTAAAAGAAGAAGCTGCAAAGATGGTTTACAAAGTAACAAAACAAATGGCAAAGGCCAGAGCAATAAAACTTATGGAAGAGGTTGGTATTCCGGAGGCCAAGAAGAGATACAAACAGTATCCGTTTGAGTTTTCCGGCGGTATGAGACAGCGTATAGTTATTGCCATTGCTTTGTCGGCAAATCCGGACATTTTAATATGCGATGAACCTACAACCGCTCTTGACGTTACCATTCAGTCCCAGATTCTGGAACTTATTAATAAAATCAAAGAACAGAGAAAGTTATCTGTTATTTTCATAACCCATGATCTTGGCGTAGTAGCAAATATGGCAGATAAAATTGCGGTTATGTATGCCGGACAGGTGGTTGAGTATGGTCTTGTAGATGAAATCTTTTATGAGCCGAAACATCCGTACACATGGGCACTTCTTTCATCAATGCCTGATTTGTATACAGAGGAAAAACTGGAAGCAATTCCGGGTACACCTCCAAATATGATTCATCCGCCAAAGGGCGATGCATTTGCTGCACGTAATAAATATGCAATGCAGATTGATTTTGAAGAACAGCCGCCAATGTTTAAGGTGTCAGATACACATTATGCCGCTACATGGCTTTTGCATGAGAAAGCACCAAAGGTTGAACCACCGGCAATTGTTACAGAACGTATTGCCAGAATGAAGAGATTGGAGGCTGCAAAGAATGAGTAAATACGATAACGCTGAAGTATTACTTGATGTTCAGAATTTGAAACAATATTTCGGAGGAAGAAGGGGCGTTAAAGCTGTTGATAACGTATCATTCCAGATTCACAAAGGTGAAGTTCTTGGCGTGGTTGGAGAGTCAGGTTGCGGTAAGACAACAACCGGCCGTACAATCATGAAAATATATGAAGCAACCGGTGGAAAGGTGTTCTTTAACAATGAATGTATTTCTGTTGGTATTCAGGAACTGAAAGAAAAATATAAGGAAGCAAAAAAAGCAGGAAATGCTGAGGAAGCAAAAAGAATTTCCGGCGAGATAGCAGAGGGTAAGAAAATCAACAAGGAGCATACCTCAAGAGACATCAATAAGATGCAGATGATTTTTCAGGATCCTGTGGCTTCTTTAAATCCTCGTATGACAGTAAGAGAAATAATTGCTGAGGGTCTTATCATTCGTGGTGTAAAAGATAAAGAGTTCATTAACAAGCGAGTTCTTGAGGTTCTCGACCTTGTAGGTCTTGTTCCTGAGCATGCAGACCGTTATCCGCATGAGTTCTCAGGCGGACAGCGTCAGCGTATTGGTATAGCGAGAGCTATCGTTCTTGAGCCTGAACTTATTATTGCCGATGAACCTATAAGCGCTCTTGACGTTTCTATTCAGGCGCAGGTTATCAATCTTTTAAATGAACTTAGAAATAAGATGGGACTTACCATTATGTTTATTGCCCATGACCTTTCTGTAGTAAAGTATTTTTCAGACAGAATTGCGGTTATGTACTTTGGTAAGCTTGTTGAACTGGCTGATTCGGATGAACTGTTTGAAAATCCATGTCATCCATATACGAAGTCACTTTTGTCAGCTATTCCTGTTCCGGACCCTCATTATGAGAAGAAGAGAAAGAGAATAGTTTACACACCTGAGTTTGACAGTGACCGTTCAGAGACACCTGAACTTCGTGAAGTTAAGCCGGGACATTTTGTACTCTGTACTTCAAAGGAATTTGAGAAGTATGTGAGTGAGATAAAATAGTTTACAGATAGTTCAATCCTTTTAGAAGATGTCATTCCCCATGACATCTTCTTTTTGTATTAAGGTGTCGAAAGCCCTAATTATAATTATCAATTATCATAATGTACAACTTTATGCTATGATTTTTACAACGCTGCAAATGTTTGATTTTCTAAATACTTTTATGTAGGTTATATAATTAATACGTGACCGGCGTATATTCGCCATCCATGGCTCAGATACGCCTTTTTCCAACCTCCTGTTGGAAAATCACTTGGTTATCTGCAAAGTATTAAGAAAATCTAAACATTTTACGCTATCTGTAAAAATCAAAGCATAATTTTGTACATTATGATGAAATAAGATTTACAAGAGGGCTTTCGACACCTTGATTTACATTATTATGGTTGTGTGACAACACATATGGAAAAATATAACTTCGATGTGGAATAATTTGCAGTAGTATGGTAAAATATTCTAATGTTGTTAAAAAGAATCAGGAGAAATGAAATGGAAATTATTAAGAAGTTTAGAAAATATATCGTAGCAATGATAATTGGCCTTTTGATGGTCTTTTTTGTGTGCTGGCTTAAGGATTTTTCTTTTGATATGGAAAGCCACAAAATTTACAGAATATTATGTGATGCTACATTTTTTGCATCGGTGTTTCTCATAGGATTCGGGCTTATGCTGTCAATCAGTAATTTTGGATTGTTTACGGCTGTATCTTACTCCATGAAGAAATTTTTTATTGTTTTTACAAGGAATTTTGAGGAGAAGAGAAAAAATATGCCATCGTACTATGAATACAGGTCAATGAAACTTGAAAAGGATGTGTCAGGAGCGTTTATGTATATTCCGGGAGTAGTTTTTTTTGCGGTTTCAATAGTATTTTTAATGCTTTATAACGGATAAAACAGGGAAAATAACGGGGTGATAAGGATGAAAGAGGAAACAAATGTTGGACTTACATCTAAACAGGTAAAAGATAGGATTAAACAGGGCTTAGTTAATGGAAATTATTCGGTTAAGACAAAATCTGTCGGTCAGATAATATTTGGCAATGTGTTTACACTTTTTAACGGGCTGAATTTGTTTCTGGCTGTATGTCTTATTATGGTGCACTCATATAAGAATATTCTGTTTATGGGAGTTGTACTATGGAACATACTTATAGGCGTGGTTCAGGAGATACGTTCAAAAATAGTTATTGACAGGCTGTCGCTTTTATCGGCACCTCATGCAAATGTTATAAGAGATGGAAAGGAGATGCAGATTAATATTGAGGATATTGTCCTTGATGAAGTGATTTGCCTGCGAAACGGCAATCAGATATGTGCGGATTCAATCATAACAGAGGGTGAGTGTCAGGTAAACGAAAGTCTTCTTACAGGTGAGGCAGAGCCGGTTTGTAAAAAGGCGGGTGATGAGATTCTTTCAGGAAGTTTTATTATTTCGGGAAGTGTAAAAGCGAAGGTAATTCATGTAGGCAGGGACAATTATGTCAATAAGATTGTAGGCAGGGCAAAATATATTAAAAAACCATATTCGGAGATATTGAAGTCCATTAAAGCAATCATTAAGATTGTAACAATTGTTCTTGCACCTATAGCTGCACTTCTTTTTATGAATCAGCTTCATATGGGACAAAACTTTGAAGATGCTGTTGTTGCCACTGTTGCAGCCGTAATAGGTATGATACCTTCGGGACTTGTGCTTCTTATAAGTGTAGTTCTGGCAGTGAGCGTTATAAGGCTTGGGCAACAGAAGGTTCTTGTACAGGAACTTTTCTGTATAGAAACGCTGGCAAGAGTAGATGTGCTGTGCCTTGATAAGACAGGCACCATAACAGAAGGAACTATGGTGGTTGAGGACGTGGTTCCTGTGGAGAACGATGGCAGGAAGCTTTCAAAAGGGGAACTTGGAGAACTTCTGAAGGCCTATACAGGCGTTTTGGATGACAATAATCCTACATTTGCCGCCATAAAGACATTTGCGGACGCATTTGATGTACCTGCCGGAAAATATGTGGTGAGAGAAAAAGAAGGATTTTCTTCATCAAAAAAGAGAAGTATGGTTTCTTTTGAAAAAGAGGGAACATATTATCTTGGAGCAATGGAATTTATAGCACCGGACTGTGATGAAATAATCAAAGAGCAGGTGAAATCATATTCAGAAAAAGGCTTAAGAGTTTTAGTTCTTGCCAATGATGAAAAGATAGCGGCGCTTATAGTTGTAAGTGATAAGATACGTGACGAGGCAAAAGATACCCTTACATATTTTAGAAATCAGGGTGTAAATCTTAAGGTTATATCGGGAGATAACCCTGTGACTGTAGCAAATATTGCAAAAAAGGCAGGGCTTCATGATGCGGACAATTATGTTGATGCTTCCACACTGATTACGGATGAACAGGTGAAAGAAGCAGCACTTAAGTACTCTGTGTTTGGAAGAGTGACACCGAATCAGAAACTTATTATAGTGGAGGCACTTAAAGAGGCAGGTCATACTGTAGCAATGACGGGAGACGGTGTCAATGATGTTATGGCTTTAAAGGAAGCTGACTGTAGTATTGCAATGGAGTCAGGCTCTGATGCGGCAAGAAATGTATCACAGATAGTTCTTATGGATTCGAATTTTGCTCATATGCCGGCAATTGTTGCCGAAGGAAGAAAGACTATCAACAATATACAGAGGTCTGCAGCATTATATTTGTACAAGACGATTTATTCAACACTTCTTGCCATAATATTTGTTTTCCTTCCGTTGAATTATCCGTTCCAGCCTATTCAGCTTACGCTTATCGGTTCTCTCAGCATAGGACTTCCGTCACTTATTCTTGCTCTTGAGCCAAACGTGAACAGGGTAAAAGGTTCGTTCCTTGGAAATGTGCTTAGGATGGCAATTCCCGGAGGAGCACTTGTTGTTACTAACATTATTGCAGCTGAGATTTTGGGCATTCTGTCCTTTGCCACAAGTGAGCAAAGGTGTACCATGGCAGTATACGGACTTGCGATAGCAGCTGCAGTACAGCTCTTTAAGGTCTGTCTTCCGTTTAATAAATTAAGACGTGTAATGTTTGTCACATCAGTATCGGCATTTGTGTTTGTATCAGTGTTTGTAAAAGATTTTTTCGGAATGGTGCCTATAAGATTCTATCACTGGATGCTTATGGGAATTATTGCAGTTGCATCCATGATTTTGTATGTGATTTACAGTGTTCTTGTTGAGAAAGCCATGGGAACAACACCAAATATTTACAAAGTTCATGTGTGTTACTGCGATGGCAGGAGAGTACTTCTTGTCCTTGATGACGTGGAGAAGAAGGACTACTATGATGTGACTGTACAGATGAAAGGATTAAAGGTTCTTGGTGCTGACAGCGTCATGTTTATAAAGCAGTCCGGGGACAGTCATATCCGTATTGAGTCAAGTGATGCCATAGGATGTGGTGAGATAATGTGCGCCGCTGCGTATTGCAATAGAAAACTCAATAAGAAACGTCATATGGACAATGTAATTGTTGAAGCATTAAGTAACGGAAATAAGGCTGATATATTTGATGAGAGTGATATCCGGTCATATGTAATCGAGCATGGAGAGGACAAAGGTGAGATGAAGTTTAAGGATGAGTGCCCGGATATGGGTGACGGTGGAGAGAAGAAAGAAGCATTTAAGCCAAGGCTGCTTAAGAGAATCCGACTGACGTTTTAATAAAAATATTGCCAACAACTGTAGTCCATGCTATATTATGTGGGTAGACTGCTTTAGCAGGCAGGGGAAGTAAGGCACAACATTTTTATAGCAGGAGGAAAAAATATGGCTAAGATTGCGATGACAACACCATTGGTAGAGATGGATGGAGACGAGATGACAAGAATCCTTTGGAGATGGATAAAGGATGAGTTATTATTACCATTTGTGGATTTAAAGACAGAGTACTATGATTTGGGTCTTGAGTACAGAAACGAGACAAATGACGAGGTCACTGTAAAGTCAGCAGAGGCTACAAAGAAGTATGGTGTAGCTGTTAAGTGTGCAACTATCACTCCAAATGCTGCAAGAATGACAGAGTATGATTTAAAGGAAATGTGGAAGAGCCCTAACGGAACAATAAGAGCTATTCTTGATGGAACGGTTTTCAGAGCTCCTATTATCGTAAAGGGTATTGAGCCATATGTAAAGACATGGAAGAAGCCTATCACAATAGCAAGACATGCGTACGGTGATGTATATAAGGCAACAGAGATGAAGGTTCCGGGACCGGGTAAGGCTGAGCTTGTATTTACGGCTGAAGACGGAACAGAAACAAGAGAGCTGATACATAACTTTAAGTCAGCAGGTGTGCTTCAGGGACAGCACAATCTTGAACCGTCTATAGAGAGTTTTGCAAGAAGCTGCTTTAATTTTGCCCTTGATACAAAGCAGGATATCTGGTTTGCAACAAAGGATACAATTTCAAAGAAGTATGACCATACATTTAAGGATATTTTCCAGGAAATATATGATAAGGAATATGATGCGAAGTTTAAGGAAGCAGGAATAGAGTATTTCTACACACTTATTGATGATGCGGTTGCAAGAGTTATGCGTTCAGAGGGCGGATATATCTGGGCATGTAAGAACTATGATGGTGATGTAATGAGTGATATGGTTGCAACAGCCTTCGGTTCACTTTCAATGATGACATCAGTTCTTGTTTCACCTGAAGGCAATTATGAGTATGAGGCTGCCCACGGAACAGTACAGAGACATTACTACAAGCACTTAAAGGGTGAAAAGACATCTACAAACCCTATTGCAACAATATTTGCATGGTCAGGAGCACTCCGCAAGAGAGGTGAACTTGACAAGCTTCCTGAACTTATGACATTCGCAGATAAGCTTGAAGCTGCATGCATTAAGACAATAGAGGATGGTGAGATGACAGGCGATTTAGCTATTATCACAACAACACCAAACCCAAAGACACTTACAAGTGAGGAATTTATTAAGGCTATCAGAAAGAATCTTGAAGCAAGTCTGTAATAAATAATAGAAGAATCAGACATTAGAAACGAGGTTGGAGGCTTGTCCTTCAACCTTAAAATTTTTTGAAATGGAGGAATATAAAATGGAACGAAAAAGTCCTATGCCGGGAGAAATCTATAAGCATTTTAAAAATAAACTTTATCAGATAGTGGGAGTGGCAAAACACAGTGAAACAAAAGAAAATATGGTAATATATCAGGCTCTCTATGACGATTTTGGCATGTATGCAAGACCTTACGATATGTTCATGAGCGAAGTTGATCATGAAAAATATCCTGAGGTAACCCAGAAGTACAGATTTGAAAAGGTTGGAAGAACCGGAGGAGAAAGAGTAGAAGAAGTTTCAGAAATCAAAGAAACGAAAGAGGACTGTAATAAATCAGAGCATATAGAAGAACATGTGTCGGTAAGCTTGGATGAGGAAGCTCCAAATGCTGACCTTTTAGCTTTTCTTGATGCCGAGACATACGAGGAAAAACGTGCACTTCTTATAGCCATGCGTCCGAGAATAACAGACAGACTCATTAATGATATGGCTGCCGCTCTTGATATTACCGTGGATGAAGGAGATTTGGAGTCAAGGTTTAAGAGCCTTTTATTTTGTGTTTCAAAAATGGATGAATTTGAGATAACAAGATTAAGGTAGAATTCTTTGTAAAAAAAGTAAAAAAATACAAGATATAGTATAAAGTTTCCATTATCTTTTTCCGATATAGTGATTAAGTGATATTATAAGTTTCTTTTATAATGAGAGAAAAAGCATAACAGCGTAAATATATACGGATTAAAGATGGAGGAGTCGTCATGAGAGATATCATAAGACAGGTAAAAAAACATTGGAAGGTTCTGACAGCACTGGCAGTTGTGCTTACAGTATCTGTTATAGGAATGACGATATTGTTTGCAAATGATGTTGTACTCACAATGAAGACAGTGGACAGCAGCGGTACTGAGACAGATAAAACAACATGGAAGATGTCTGAAAAAGCGCCGAGTCTTAAAGCAGAGGTATCTGCAACATCAAGTGACTCTTCTATAGTTTCGGAAATCTATCAGTGGTCTTCAAGTGAGCCTGAGGTTATGGCAGTATCTCCGGTAGTAGGAACTAATAACAAAGAGGCACAGCTCGTATTTAAAGGTGCAGGAAAGACTACCATTACATGTACAAGCACAGTGACATTTCAAGACGGTACACAGGCTAATAAGACAGTTACCCGTGATTTTTTCATACTTCTGGAGGCAAGGTCAGATACATTTCAGGTTAAAGAAGTCGGAGATATTGTTCAGCTTATGACCAATTACAGCCAGAGCAGCGATGCCAACAAACTGTCATGGAGTTCTTCAAACAGCGATATTGCAAAGATTGTAGCAGTTAACGGTTCCATGAGCGGATATGTCGGAGGCGTTGAGATAGTCGGTTCAGGTGTTGCGGAAATTACTGCCAGAACACAGGACGGTCAGTCTGTAAAATTTACGATACTTGTAAAGAGTAAATTCAATAATACTGCAATGGTTGAAGCAAAACCGGATGAGTATGTAAGCGTTTATGACAAAGGACAGGCAAATGCACCGGATCCTACACTTCTCGTATGGGGAACAAAGAATGACGGAACAATCATAACGGTTGATCAAATGGGACGTGTTTACGGTAAAATGGCAGGAATTGCCGAAGTTTATATGTACACGGCATATGATTACGGAACACTTACCGAATCAATGTACCAGGGAATCGATAGTATTAAGTTTAACACTGATAAGTTAGTAGAAAAATTCGGTTCATCAATAAAAGTTAAGGTTCTCTTTGGTATATACGGCGGAGACAAGGTTCTCTCTGTCGGTGATACGGCACAGCTTTCCGTAAATGTGACCGATGATTTGAAGAGTGCGGTAAACTGGTATTCTTCAGATACAAATGTTGTGACTGTCAATTCAAGAGGTGAACTTACGGCTGTATCGTCAGGAATTACTACGGTTACGGCTCAGATAATCGGAAATAAACTGTATCCGACTGATACAGAGACAATTCATACAGCAACAATTACTGTTTCTGTAGTAGATAATTTTATTTTAAGCGAGACTGAGCATACACTTAACAGAGGTGAGCAGTTCACACTTAAGGCGATTCCTACAGACACAAGTGAAGGTACAACGATAACATGGACATCTTCAGATGATTCCATTGCATCCATAACATACAGTGAAGATGATATGTGCAGTGCGATTATTTCGGCAGGACCAAAGACAGGTACAGCAGTTATAACAGCATATCAGACAACAAAGGACGGCGTTGTCAAGAAGGCAACATGTACAGTCCTTGTAAAAGAGCCTGTAAGCGGTATTGAGATGTCGCCAAAGGAGGTTGAAATCACTGTAGGAAGTGAGTATCAGCTTACACTTATTTTTAATAATGATACAGGAACAATTCCTGACAACCTGGAAGTAAAGTGGGTTTCTTCGGACGAAAATATTGCAACAGTTGAGAAATCGACCATGGTTAATGGTCTTGTAAAAGCTAAAAACGGTGGAGATGTTGTTATTTCGGCAATTACCGTGGACGGAATAGTTGTTGCAGCCTGTAAAGTGCATGTAAGGGTTCCTGTAACGGGAATTGAACTCACAAAAGACAAGGTGGAATGTAGCATGTCTCTTGCTACATATCAGTTGTCATATACAATCACTCCTGAAGGAGCCGGTGTAAATACAGCGGTTACATGGGAATCATCAAATCCTGCTGTTGCCACTGTAGACAGAAATGGTCTCGTAACATTTGTAAGTCCGGGAAAGGCTACAATTATTTGTCAGACAGTAGATACCGGAGTAGACGGAGTTAATCTTATCGATACATGTGAGTTTTACATTAACCAGCCGGTAACAGAGGTTGTACTTGATTATAATGAGCATACCATGAAGATTGGTGAGACATTCAGACTTACGGCACTTGTTACACCTGATGATGCTACAAACAAGACACTTATATGGAAATCTTCGGATACAAGTGTTGCAACTGTAGATGAGACAGGTAACATTACAGCCATTGGAAGCGGCAGCGCAACAATTATCTGCCAGTCTGAGGACAGTGGAGTTTTTGATTTCTGTAACGTATCTGTATATCAGCCTGTTACGGGAATTACAATCAATACTCATGAAATGACGGTAAGAAAGGGTACGGTATTCTGGCTTAATGCAACGGTTGAGCCGGAGGATGCATGGAATAAGACTGTTGTGTGGGCAAGCTCTGATGAGGCAATAGCAACTGTTGACCAGACAGGTATGGTAACAGCAGTGGAGCCGGGTGAGTGTGTCATCACAGCTACAAGTGCAGATTCTGCCGTGGTTGATAAATGTACTGTAATTGTTACAGAGCCTGTTACAGGTATTTCTCTTAACTATACAAATGCATCGATCTATACAGGTGAAAAGCTTGTTTTAATTCCTACCGTAACACCGGTGGATGCCGATAATAAGGCAGTAACATACATGTCAAGTGATCCGTCTGTTGCAACAGTTGATACAAACGGTATTGTAACAGGTGTTTCGGGCGGTTCTGCAATTATACTTGTCACAACAGTGGAGAGAGGTCTTGTTGCAAGCTGTAAGGTTACAGTATATGAGTTTGTTACAAAAATTGAGATTCTTGACAAGACTCCGTATATTAACAAAGGCGTAACAAGAAGGCTGAAAGCTGAGGTTAAGCCTGAAACGGCAACAAACACAGGTGTTGTCTGGAGTTCAAACAGACCGGATATTATTTCGGTTGACAGCAAGGGTAACATAACTGCAAACGGATACGGTACAGCAGTCATTACGGCTACTGCCGCAGACGGAAGCGGAGTTTATGACACATATACACTGACATCGGTAAAGCCTGTCGAGTCCGTAACGGTGGATCCTTCGTCAGTAACAATACTTGAAGGCCAGACGGCAGATATAAAGGCAACAGTTAAGCCTTCGGATGCAACATTTGGAGAGGTTGACTGGACAAGCTCAGATGAAACAATTGCAACTGTTGATTTTAACGGAACCATTACAGGTATAAAATCCGGCATATGTTATGTATATGCGACGTCAACAGATGGTAACAAGATTCAGGGCAGGGTAAAGGTTACTGTTAAGCCGTCTGTTCCGGCAACTGCGGTTGTACTTAATACATCCGAGATGATACTTTTACCGGGTCAGACAGAAGCAGCAGAGGTCAGAATGAAACCTACTAAAGCCACGGACAAGGTTACATGGATTTCAGGTGATCCGTGTGTTGCGGTTGTAGATTCTAACGGAATTGTCACAGCTAAGGGACAGGGACAGACAGAGATATACTGTGTGGCAGACTCAGGTGTTGAAGCCTCATTTACGGTTATTGTTCTTGCACTAAATTCAACAAATATTACACTTGAGCAGTATGATACATATGTGCTTGATGTGTTCGGTGCAACTGAGAACATTAAATGGTACACAAATAACAGAAGAATAGCAACAGTTGACAATAATGGTAATGTTATAGGACGTTCTGTAGGTACAACAACAATAACGGCAAATGTTAACGGTAAGATACTTTACTGCCGCGTAACGGTTACAAAAATTAAAAAATAGGCCTGAATAAAAAAAGGTGTTGCTAATACATGGCAGATTTATTAAAATATAGTCTAGGGTTTTGTGCCTTAGACTATTTTTATGCAAGAAGAAGGGAAGTTTAATATGATATGCAGTAAGTGTGGAGCCGAGTGCGGTGATAATCAGGCGTTTTGCCCAAAATGTGGCAATCCGATTCAGCTGATGGCAGATTTTAATCTTATAGAGAAAGAACTGGCCAGCAATATTGATGAGTTTATGGCCGAGATTGAAAATGAAAAAGGTCAGCAACAGCAGACAGAAGAAAACGACGAATTTGAGGAGATGAAGACAATAGATGTTCCGTTAGATGAGATAAATATGGAACTTAAGATGGTTGACATAAGCAGAAACCATCCGACAACAGTCATGCCGGATATATCGGGATTAGATGATGACGAAGATGAAGATGAAGATGAAATATCACCGGTGTATATTCCTGACAGGAAGATTGAAAAAAATGAAAACCGCAAAAAAAAGAAAAACAAAAAGAAACTGTATTCAATAATTGCAGGTGGCATTGCCGCAGTTGTTGTGATTGTACTGGTTATTGTACTTATTATTTCAAACGGCTCGGAAGATGGCAACGGCAAACAGAAGAATTTTGCATATTATTACACAGATGCAGAGAATTCGTATGAAGCAGGCAATCTTGACAATGCTCTTGATATGGCACTTAAGGCTGTTGAGAACAGTAAAAACGATGACGATGAGAAGAAAGCCAGAACGCTGATTTCTTTAATATACGAGAAACAAAACTATTTTGGTGAGTATTATCTGAGAAATCTGGAGGAACTGTACTATAAGGGAGACAACAGTAAGGAGAACTGTTTGAAACTTATAAGAAGTTATATGGCAAATCAGGACATAGAAGGATTCTTAAGGCTGTATTCATCTATTGATGAGGAGACGGCCAGAACATATATGGGTGACAGTTTTGTGGAAAAGCCAACATCAAATGATTTGAAGAGCGAATATAAAAATCATGCTGAAATTGAGCTTTCTGCTGAAGCAGGCTGCAGAATTTATTATGTTGTAGGGAAACCGGAAGATGCATCACCTGAAGAATATACATCACCTATAGAAATAACTGAGCCGGGAAGTTATAAGATAACAGCCTATGCGGTTAACAATGAAGATGTAATGAGTTATCCCGTTCAGTTTGAATTCACGGTGGCAGAAGGTGCTTCTGACGGACCGGTCATTACACCGGCAGGCGGAACATACTATGAGCCTACAAAGATAACAATCGAGGTTCCACAGGAAAGCAAAGCATATTATACAAGTGACGGCACGGTTCCTACAGAAAGCTCAACAGAGTACACAGAACCGTTTGACATGCAAAGGGGTATAAGTGAGATAAAGGTTATAGTTATTGATAAATACGGCAATTGTTCAGATGTATCGTCTGTACAGTATAATCTTAAGCTTCCGAGAAATGAAACGGTAAACAGTGGAAAAGATAAAGTATGGGAGCATTATTACAGTAATGGAATTATTGATACAGACGGAAATAAAGCAGATGGCTCGTCTATAGAGATTTCATATTATGATGCAGTGGAAATTGAAAATGTGGAATACTATATTTACCAGGTTATCGATTCATCAGATGACGGGGCAGTAACAGGTATTGCCTATATTGCCGTCAATACATATGATGGAACGGTTAAAGCTGATGTTATTCAGGCCGGTGATGAGTTTGTTATTACTGAAACAGGTTCAGGGAATGAGTAAGATTTTATTTTGGGTTGCATTTGGTGAAAATCAAAAAAATCCCGGATAATTTTTATTGAATTTATACAATAAAACAGCCAAAAAACAGCAATAGGGAGAAACAGTTTTCTCCCTATTGTTTGCGTTTTGGTTGTGTGTTACTATTATTAAGAAATCAATACTTCTTTACAATTTCAGATTTTATCTTTATATACCCGGTTCTATTCAAAAAGCTCCGGGTATATTTCATCTACAACGGTGCTGATATACGCTTCGTCGTGAATGTCAAATTGTGTTTCAATAATTTTTCCCAGAGACTCAGCTCTTGAAAGATATTTTACTTCGTCAGGAAGTTCGGAAAAATCGTCTAATTCATTGTCAATCTGTTCGGAGGTAATGTTGTCCAACGCCCATGCAACAATTGTGTCTGTAAGTGATTCTTCGTCGGATATTGAATCTTTGACTTTCTTTGCGGATACCATGGTGTAAATGCCCGAAACAATAAAAATGACAAACAATGCAGTCATGGCAAAATAAAAGATGAAACTATTATTAGCGTTAAGCTTGATTGGAAAAACATTTAAATAATCAAGAAGAATTACGGAGACTCCAATAAGTCCTACTCCAATGAGACATATTGCCGATGAACGCATATCGGAATATTTGTCTTTAGCTTTTACAAAAATATTATTTTTCCCCATATTGTTACCTAAACCTTTCAAGTTATTTATATAATAATATAATAATATAATAACCGCAGAATTTTCACAAGAGATTTTTATGGTATGAAAGTGCATGTTATGGTATAATTTAAACATATATGGTGATGAACTGTGAAAGGTGTGTGAAAATATGACAAAGAGGGTAATCTGGATTATTTTAGACAGTGTAGGAATAGGTGAACTTCCCGATGCAGCAGCTTTTGGTGATGTGGGTGCAAACACTCTCGGCAATATTGCATCAACTCAGGGAGGGATAGATATTCCCAATATGACAATGCTTGGAATCGGAAATATTGATGGGGCTTTAAACTTAAAAAAGACAGAGACTCCTATGGGATGTTACGGAAAAGCGGCAGAGATTTCAATGGGAAAAGATACCACAACAGGTCATTGGGAGATGGCCGGCATATGGTCAAAGAAACCGTTTCCGACATATCCTGACGGATTTTCAGAGAAGATAATAAATGAATTTGTAGATAAAACAGGCGTACCCGGAGTTCTTGGAAATAAACCGGCATCAGGAACTGCCATTCTTGATGAGCTTGGTGAGGAGCATAAAAAGACGGGAAAACCTATTGTCTATACTTCTGCAGACAGTGTATTTCAGATTGCCTGTCATGAAAAAATATATTCACCGGAAGAATTATATAGAATGTGCAGAATTGCGAGAGATATTCTTAAGGGTGATGATGGTGTGGCAAGAGTTATTGCAAGACCATTCATTGACAATGTAAATGAAGACGGTCAGTTTACAGGGTTTAAGAGAACAAGCAACAGAAGGGATTTTTCATTGAAGCCTCCCGTGCCTAATCTCTTAACAAACCTTAAGGATGCAGGGCATAATGTTGCGGCAGTGGGCAAGATAGAGGACATATTTGCGGGAACGGGAATTACGGAAGCTGTTCACACGAAAGATAATATAGATGGAATGGATAAAACCATCGGTTACATGAAAGATATTGATTCAGGTCTTATATTTACAAATCTGGTTGAGTTTGACTCTACATGGGGACACCGTAATGATGCTTTGGGGTACAGGAGAGGTCTTGAAGAGTTTGATGTAAGACTGAAAGAGGTACTTGATTTTATGAGGGATGATGACATCCTTTTCATAAATGCAGACCACGGATGTGACCCTACAACACAGGGAACTGACCACACAAGGGAATATGTGCCTGTTCTTGTTTACGGAAAAGGAATAAAGAAAAATGTAAATCTTGGTACTCGCAGTACTTTTGCAGATATCGGACAGACTATAGCTGAGATTTTAGGATGTAAAGGAACAGATGTGGGCGAGTCGTTTTACGATAAGATAAGGGTGGATGATTGACATGAGAATGTACGATATTATTGAAAAGAAAAAAAGAGGAGAAGAACTGGACAGACAGGAGATAAGATTTGTTGTTGACGGATTTACGACAGAGCAGATCCCCGATTATCAGATGTCGGCATTTCTGATGTCCGTATATTTTTCGGGACTTAATAAAACAGAGACTTATGAACTGACAATGGCAATGATGGAAAGCGGAGAAAGACTTGATTTGTCAGAGCTTGAAGGCGTTAAGGTTGATAAGCACAGTACAGGTGGGGTTGGTGACAAGACAACACTTATTGTTGGTCCTATAGTTGCGTCTCTTGGTATTCCCGTGGCAAAAATGTCCGGCAGGGGACTTGGACATACAGGAGGAACAATAGACAAGCTTGAGAGTATTCCGGGATTTAATACGGCAATTTCCAAAGAAAAGTTTATAAGTCAGGTAAATTCTGTTCACATGGCGGTAGCGGGGCAAACAGCAAACCTTGCGCCTGCGGACAAAAAAATATATGCATTGAGGGATGTGACTGCCACCGTTGACAGTATACCGCTTATAGCATCAAGTATAATGAGCAAGAAACTTGCATCGGGAGCGGACGCGGTTGTTCTTGATGTAAAATGCGGAAACGGTGCATTTATGAAAAATGAAAATGATGCATTAAGACTGGCAGAGGAAATGGTGGATATAGGGAAAAAAGCGGGAAAGAGCATGACAGCTGTTGTAACCGATATGAATGAACCCCTTGGAAGATATGTAGGCAATTCTCTTGAAGTATATGAGGCAGTACAATGCCTAAGAGGTGTCGGGGACAAAAAACTTATGGAAGTATGTTATGTTCTCGCTTCATATATGATTATGGCTGCAGGACATGCTGCCGGATATAAAGATGCCTATGAAAAGGCAGTAAATGCAGTTAAAAGCGGTGATGCTCTGAGAAAAATGGCCGAGTTTGCGGCTGCACAGGGCGGCGACGGCTCGTATATTAACAACCCCGAAAAGCTTCAGAGAGGTCAGGTGGAAATTGAACTTAAATCCGAAAAAACAGGATATGTAAGTCATATGGATACAGAACTTGTGGGAAAGGCATGTCTGGCTCTCGGAGGAGGAAGGGAAACAAAGAACAGTGCTATTGATTTAAGTGTGGGAATATATCTCAATAAGAAAAGGGGAGAATATGTAAACAAAGGTGAGACGCTGGCAGTCATCTATGCAGGCGATGCAAAGAAAGGGGAAGAAGGCTCTAAAATTCTAAAAGAGGCTTATACTGTTTCAGATGAGAAAACAGGAGAAGAAGACAAAATAATAAAGAAAATAATTAATTAGTTTTCTCTCTGTGATTATTTTTCGCTTGATTGTGAAAATCAGTCGTTATATAATGATTAGTTGTTGCATACGGACAGGAGAAACTTATGGAATTATTTATTGTACGACATGGAGAAACCCTTTGGAATAAAGGCAGAAGATTGCAGGGTAGCACGGATATATGTCTTAGCGATAAAGGAAGAGAACTGGCAGTGAAGACGGGACAGGCTCTTAAAAACACGGCTATTGACATGATTTATTCAAGTCCTCTTTCAAGAGCATATGAAACCGCGTGCCTTATAAGAGGTGACAGGGATATAGAGATAAAGACAGATGAAAGACTTAAGGAAATATGTTTTGGAGATATGGAAGGACGTGTTATGGATGAATTGTCATCCGATCCGCAAAGCTCTTTCAGATTCTTTTTTGATGAACCGGAAAAGTATGTTCCCGATAAAAACGGCGAGTCGCTTCAGCATCTTTGTGAAAGAACAGCCGAGTTTATGGAGCAGGTTATAATACCGCAGTCCGATACGGCAGAGCGTATAATGATTGTTGGTCACGGAGCAATGAATAAAAGTATTATGTGTTATATAAAGAAGCACGGAACAGATAAATTCTGGTCGGGAGGACTCCAGAAAAACTGTAATGTGATTATTGTAAGATATTCGGAAGGAAAATTTGAAGTACTGGAAGAAGAAAAGATATTTTATTAGAGGTATGGGTATGAAAGAGGGAGTAAAGAATTATCTTCTTGACATTTTAAAAACGA
Source organism: Lachnospiraceae bacterium (assembly GCA_045126475.1). Lineage (GTDB taxonomy): Bacteria > Bacillota > Clostridia > Lachnospirales > Lachnospiraceae > SVEL01. The sequence goes on from JBGVOL010000001.1 coordinate 35,425, forward strand.
AAAATAAAAAAATAACTTTGTTTGCATATATTGCAGCACCTTTTATAACAAATATTATTGTTGAAATGCTTAATGGAAGATCATTTGTAGGCGGAATGACCTATATCTTTACAGATACATTCTCATTTATGATAAATCTTCTGATTATTGCCGCTACTATGTCCATAGGACTTCTTTTAAGAAAACGTCTTGCTTACGTTCTTACGGTAGGAGTGGTGTGGATTGGATTGGGAGCTGCCAATTTTGTCATAACGTCAAAAAGAAAGACCCCGTTTTCGGCAACCGACCTTAAGCTTCTGGGTTCTATTGATGATACAATAGAAAAATACCTTAATGCATTTGAACTTATTATGATAATCATTGCAATTGCCATAGTTGTGATGGCAGTGTCATTTGTATGGATGAAGCTTCCGAAATATGCAGAAAAGATAAGTTATGTGAGAAACATTATTTTTATTATCATTACATTTGCGGTAATGTCGGTTACCGTGGAGATTGGATTTGCAACAGGCGAAGTATCATCAAAGTTTCCGAATATGACCATTGCATATAGTGATTATGGTTTTCCGTATTGCTTTGTTACAAGTTTTATCTATAAAGGAGTAGCACAGCCGGATGAATATTCAAAAGAAGCCGTGAATGATATTTTAGACAAAATGGATTCGACTGTCACGGTGGATTCAGACAACCGGATGACACCGAATATTATTTTTCTGCAGCTTGAATCGTTTTTTGATGTGGAGAAAATGAAAGAACTGGAGTTGTCTGCAGAGGCAACACCGGTATTTAACCGTCTTAAAGAGGAGTATCCGTCAGGCTATCTGACGGTAAACAATGTGGGATACGGTACGGCAAACACTGAGTTTGAAGTGATGACAGGACTGAATCTTGATGATTTCGGACCGGGCGAATTCCCTTATACGACAATTCTTACAACAAATACGTGTGAGGCAACAGGCTTTATACTGAAGGAGCTTGGATATGCGACACACGCAGTTCATAATAATACGGCGGTATTCTATTCAAGAAGGTCAATATTCAAGCGTCTCGGATTTGATACGTTTACATCTGTTGAATATATGTATCCTGAGGAATATACACCTACAGAGTGGGCAAAGGATGCAATGCTTACCGACGAGATAATGAAAGCTCTCTCGTCTACAGAAGAGACAGACTATATATATGCAATTTCTGTCCAGGGACATGGCGATTATCCTGAAGAACCTGTGCTTGATAATCCTGCAATAACTGTAGTGGGCGGAATTGAAGATGAAGGCCGCAGGAATATGTTTGAATATTATGTAAATATGATTGCAGAGATGGATACGTTTGTAGGAGAACTTATTGATGAACTTGACAAGTCAGATGAGGATACGCTTCTTGTAATATACGGTGACCATCTTCCAAGCCTTGATATAAAAGAAGATGATCTTATAAACAGAAATCTTTATCAGACAGAGTATGTTGTATGGAACAATTTTAATCTTAAGATGGAAGACGAAGATATTGAGTCATACCAGTTAAGTTCAAGAATTCTTGAACATTTGAATATTGATGGTGGGGTTATTAATAAATTCCATCAGACATATAAGAATGATGAGAATTATCTCGACAGACTTCATCTTCTTACATTTGATATACTGTATGGAAACATGTTCACATATGACGGAATCAATCCTTATATAGCTACTGATATGAAGATGGGAACATATGATATAGAGATTACTGATATAAATCCGGCGCAGAACAAGTATGTATATGCAGTTCAAAATGACGGGGAAGAAAATGAAGACAGTGTGGGAGATGACACAGGTGAAGATGAGACTACTGCTGAAGATGAGACTACTGCTGAAGAGGAAACAACAGGTGAAGGGGAGACAGCGGATGTTGGCAATCCCGAAGATATTGCCCCGGACTGGTATATAGTAAATGGCAGATATTTTACAGAGTGCAGTGTTGTTGCCATAAACGGAAAAGAATGCGACACAAGGTATGTTGACCCGGAGACGCTTCTCATATATGCTCCGCAGCTTAATTCCCTTGATGTGCTTGTGGTCAATCAAAAGAGTAACTCAATTGTATTAAGTACTTCGGAAGGCTTTACTTATTTCAATATCAATGATACTCCAACAGAGAATCCTGATGAAGACAATAATGACTCTGAGGATGACAACTTTGGCGCTGATAAGGAAATAGAGGGAGACGTCTGATAATAATCATATAAGCAGAAAAGAAACCATATAATTTATAAATAGAGAATATGAGGTATTTATGAATTATTGCAGGTTTCTTTTTTTGCGCTTAAAAAAGCGGTTTGTATGTATGACAATGGTACTCCTGATTTCTGTTACATATTTATGCAGCATGACAGAACAACTGTATGCAAAAGACGAAACGACAGATGTTGACGTGACAGGCGTAGACGCAGCAGAACTGGGACTGACATGCAGGTCATGTGTTCTAATGGAAGCATCTACGGGGACAATAATATATGAAAAGACAAAGGATGAGCGATTAAGTCCCGCCAGCATTACGAAAATCATGACCCTTCTTCTGATATTTGAAGCCCTTGATTCGGGGCAGATAACCTTAGAAGAGGAGGTTACGACATCATCCTATGCAAAATCCATGGGAGGCTCACAGGTATTTCTTGAGGAGGGTGAAAAGCAGACTGTTGAGACGTTGATAAAATGCATAGTTGTTGCATCGGGAAATGACGCAAGTGTTGCAATGGCAGAGCATATAGCGGGATCAGAATCAGAATTTGTGGCGAGAATGAATAAGAAAGCGGAAGAACTGGGAATGGTAAACACTCATTTTGAAGACTGCTGCGGTCTTACCGATTCTGATAATCACTACACATCGGCATATGATGTGGCGCTTATGTCACGGGAGCTGATTGTAAAGCATAAAGAAATATTTAAGTATTCAACAATATGGATGGAAAACATAACCCATGTGACAAATAAGGGCTCCAGTGAGTTCGGACTTGCCAATACAAATAAGCTCTTAAAGCAGTATCCTTACGCAACGGGGCTCAAAACAGGTTCCACAAGTAAAGCAAAATATTGTGTTTCTGCTACTGCCAGCAAAGACGGGATAGAGCTGATAGCGGTAGTAATGGCCGCACAGGACTATAAAATAAGGTTTAAAGAGGCTGAAACACTTTTAAAGTACGGATACGGCGTGTGTAAACTGTACACTGACGAAAATAATGAAAAATTGGAAAGTCAGCCGGTGAAAGGTGGTGTGAAGGATGAAATCCAGTGTGTGCCGAAAAGTGCGTTCAGTTATATTACGACTGATGGAACTCCTGTGGATAAAATTGAAAAGAATATTGTGTTTAAGGAAAAACTGACGGCACCTATAAGTGAAGGTGCCGTTATAGGAAAAATAACATATACGCTTAATGGCGAAGAAATAGGAAGTGTTGATATAATTGCAACCGAAACAGTCGAAAAGGCAGGTTTGGGATATGCAATAAAGCAAATCTTTAAAAAATTGATTTTATAAATCCATTGTATCAATGTAGAAGTAGTCAAGGTACATGCAACCATTGTAGAGGTAGGCAATGAAGAAGTCTGTATCAGAATCAGACTGTTCATTGCCTTCTTCGTCATTATATATGATTTCATATGTTGATTCTACAATAAATGCATATTCCGGCATGATTTCCTCACCGAAGTTTTCTGAATAAAATTTACTAAAGCTTTCAAGCTCTGATTGATTCAGAAGTTGGCAGGATACAAAATCATTGCTCATGGAAACTTCGTCATTATAAGCCTGACGGTACAGTTCATAAAGATAGGAAGTATATTCGGCAATGTCGTCGCATTGGGCTGCTTCGGGAATGGTATTTATGATGCATTCCGGAAATACTGATGAAAAACCTTCAGGATTTCCTGTTGTGCATATGGTATTGTATATATTTACAGGAGCCATAAGGTCATCAATATAGATTGGAGTGTCATCTTCCATGATATATGCTGTTCCTTCCGGAAGGAAAGTGGTTTCCTCGTCAATAACGGTGGAAGTTTCTTCAGGGACTGATGTGAATTCTGTTGCGTTTGCCGGACTGTCCGGCTTACTGTCAGAGCAACCTGAAAATAATGTAAATGATAATAATACGTAGGAAAGTAAAACTGCTGTATGTTTATGATGTTTCTGCTTCATTTCGATTTTCCTTTCTATAGGTATTTAACTCTTTGGTTTGAAAGTTATAACCATAAGTTCGGGTTTGTTAAAAAGTCTGAACTTGATGGTATGAGTTCCGAGACCTCGTGTTAATATCATGTGGGAGTTGTGCCCGGTACTTTCATATATTCCTGCATCATATTTTGGAAAAAGTTTATAGCTTGATGATATTACGCCCCCTAAATGAGGAATTCTTATGAAACCGCCGTGGTTATGACCGGAAAAGACATACTCAGCTCCCCACCGGGCACATGCCTCAAAATTGTCGGGATTGTGTGAAATGACAATAGGTATTGAGTGCTTGTGCTCAGGAGATTCACCAAGACATTTTTCAATATATGAAGCGTCAGCTTTCAGTGGGTTTCTCTTTGAATAGTTGGCTTTATCTGTTTCAAGTCCGTATATGCAAAAACGTGTGCCCTTAAAAGTAACATATTCATGGGTATTTGATAATATGTGCAGATTATTGTTTTTAATTCTGTACATATAATTTTTGTATTCAGCATTTAGTCTGCTGCTTTCTTTTGCTCTTGTCTCATGGTTGCCAAGACCATAGTAAACGGGATATTTTTCACACAGACGGTTAAGCAGGTCTATTGCAGCTTCTTTTTCACGGGTGTTTCCCACAAATTTCTTCCCTTTATCAACAATCATATCTCCGCCTATTAAGATGGCATCGGGATTAATTTTGTTTATTGCATCAATAAGCCTGTAGTTCATCATGCCGAATGATGTGCCGTGAAGGTCGGCAAAATATACAAAGACAGGTTCCCTGCCACTTGCAAGCTTATGACAAATATTTATTTTATTTACCTCAAATGTGTGAATCTCATAGACTGAGCGCATGATGGCAGCATAAGCAAGCATAAGTATCACAGCAATAAAATATCCCATAGTACCTCCCGAAAATGCATCCTGAAAATATCTGTTATCCATACTTTAACAGATTGCAGGTGGAATAACAAGAAAAATGTGAGACTTTACAAATGGTATTTTTTTTTGTAAAATACAATTCGTCGTGATTGGAAGAAAATGTAGGAGGACGGAATGGGAATTCCTGTTAAACTTCAGGTATTTGAAGGACCTTTGGACCTTCTTTTACATCTGATTGATAAGAATAAAGTTAATATATATGATATTCCGATTGTGGAGATAACGGATCAGTACCTTGAGTATGTAAATGCCATGGACAGGCAGGATTTAAACATAGTCAGCGAATTTCTTGTTATGGCGGCGACTCTCATTGACATCAAGTCCAAAATGCTTCTTCCGAAACAGGTTAATGAAGAAGGTGTTGAGGAGGATCCGAGAGAGGAACTTGTAAAACAGCTTCTTGAATATAAGATGTACAAATATATGTCACTGGAGTTAAGAGACAGGGAACTTGATGCAGGAAGAGCCATGTACAAAAAACCTACAGTGCCTGATGAGGTTCTCAAGTACGAGGCACCTGTGGATATAGATAAGCTTTTGGAGGATGTAACGCTTACAAAACTCAATAACATTTTTAAAATGGTTATGCAGAGAGTTGAGGATAAGGTTGACCCTGTCAGAAGTAAGTTCGGTCAGATTGAGAAAGAAGAGGTTAACCTTCCTGAGAAGATGGAATATGTGAAGGAATATGCAAGAGAGCACAGGCATTTCAGCTTTAAGGATCTCCTTTTGAAACAGCAGGGAAAGATGCAGGTGATAGTATCGTTTCTTGCAATTCTCGAACTGATGAAGATAGGATTTATCCGTATTGTGCAGGAGGACATTTTTGATGACATCCTTATAGATTATGTGGAGTAAGTGTTAATTATACAAGGGAACGGAGATTATAAAAGGACGGTATGAACAAAGTGGAAATAAGGAAGTATGAGGCCATTATCGAGGCCATATTGTTTACAATGGGAGATGCGGTTGAGGTAGAAAAAATCGCATACGCCATAGGACATGACGCCGAGACAACAAAAAAAATAATCAATAACCTTATGGATAAATATGCAGAAGAAGACAGGGGCGTAAATATCATTGAACTTGAGAATTCTTATCAGATGTGCACGAAGACGGATATGTACGAATACCTTATAAAGGTTGCAAGCCAGCCGAAGAAACAGGTTCTTACGGATGTACTTCTTGAAACGCTGTCTATTATTGCATATAAGCAGCCGATTACCCGTATTGAAATTGAAAAAATACGCGGTGTTAAGTGCGACCATGCGGTAAATAAGCTTATAGAGTATAATCTTGTAACAGAAGTAGGCAGACTTGATGCGCCGGGAAGACCGCTTCTTTTCGGAACAACAGAGGATTTTCTTAGGAAATTCGGGGTTAAGTCAATTGATGAACTGCCGGAGATAAACAGTGATAAAATGGCAGAATTTGAGAGTGAGGCAGAGCAGGAAGTACAGCTTAAACTGGAAGTATAATTAGTCAGACACCTTCATAGATTTCTATGAAGGTGTTTTTTTATCGGGTAAAGAGTTAATATGAGAAATTTGAAAAGAATAATACTTATGTATCTGATGATTATGTGCCTGACTGTGGGAAATGTGATTCAAACCGCAGCAGAGGAGGATGAAAAATCAGGCGGACCGGGAGGCCTGTACGCTCTTTCGGCAGTTTTAATGGATGCCGATTCCGGCAGAGTGCTTTTTGAAAAGGACGGATATGTCAAAAGAGCTATGGCCAGCACAACAAAGATTATGACATGTATATTGGCACTTGAATACGGGAACCTGACCGATATGGTCACGGTCAGCAGATATGCGGCATCAATGCCTGATGTGCAGCTGAATATGAAAGAAGGGGAATGTTATGTTCTTGAAGACCTTTTATATTCCCTTATGCTTGAATCTCATAATGATACGGCAGTAGCCATTGCCGAGCATATCAGTGGAAGTGTTGAAAATTTTGCAGAGCTTATGAATGAAAAAGCCAAAAATCTGGGATGCACGGATACATATTTCATAACACCAAACGGTCTTGATGCTTCAAAGGAGGTTGACGGTGAAATGAAAATTCATTCTACCACAGCCAGGGACCTTGCACTTATTATGAGCTACTGCATCAAAAATGAAGATTTTTTGAGAATAACGCGAACATCATCATTCACATTTGCAAACAAAAAAACTGATGAATCGGGGAATACCGTAAACGGAGACAGGATTTTTACCGTCACAAACAGAAATGCATTTTTAAACATGATGGATGGTGTAATATCCGGGAAAACCGGATTTACGGGAAATGCGGGTTACTGTTATGTATGTGCATTTGAGAACAATGGCAGGAAATATGCTGTTGCACTCCTTGGATGCGGATGGCCTAACAACAAGACATATAAGTGGTCTGATTCAAAAAAACTTCTGAATTACGGAATGGAGAACTTTGTGAAAAAGGATTTGTTTGTATACGATATGGAACTTCCCGATGTTATGGTGAAAAACGGGGTATACGGATGTTACAATGATTTTGGAACAAGAGGAATTAATGCTGATAAGTCGGTAACAATAAAACCATATATAAATGAGGAAGCACTGACATTGCTCTGCCGTCAGGATGAGGAGGCAGTACCTCAGATTACCATATACGAAGAAATAGAGGCTCCGGTATACAAAGGACAGGTAATAGGATGCATAAAATATATGCTTGACGGACAGGTGCAGAAAACATATGAAATCTATGTGGGAGAGACTGTGGAACGCAAAGATTACACATGGTCTTTCGGATGTGTTTTCATGAAGCTTATTTTGCATTGACAATTATGTAAAATATGTAAAATTGACTTGCAATACACCTGCAAAAGAAGTAAAATTAAAATTGGAAGAAAGTTTGTTTTCTACCGATTTTTGATGTTTTGATGTATAAAACCTGCTGGCTATTCATGCGGGAAATATAATACTTTCAGGAGGTTAAGTGATGAGCAATATGGCAGAAAAATCAGCTTTGGGCAGAATAGAAGCTCTTGTTGATGAGAACAGCTTCGTCCAGATTGGTGGTCTTGTAAATGCCAGAAACACAGACTTTAATATGCAGGAGAAAGACACACCTGCCGATGGAGTTATTACCGGATACGGTGTTGTTGATGGAAGTCTTGTGTATGTGTACAGTCAGGATGCTTCGGTTTTAGGCGGTACAATCGGTGAGATGCATGCAAAAAAGATTGTAAGGCTGTACGATATGGCAATGAAAATGGGAGCACCTGTTATCGGACTTATCGATTGTGCAGGATTACGTCTTCAGGAGGCTACCGATGCACTCAATGCATTTGGTGAAATTTATGGAAAGATGGCAATGGCATCAGGTGTAATTCCGCAGATAACGGCAATATTCGGTAATTGCGGCGGCGGACTCGGAGTTTTATCCGAACTGTCTGATTTCACATTTATGGCAGAAAACGGAAAATTGTTTGTAAATGCTCCAAATACTCTTGATGGCAACAGAGTTGATAAGTGTGACACTGCTTCGGCTTCATTCCAGTCGGAGGTTACCGGACTGGCAGATTTTGTCGGAACGGAGGAAGAGGTAATTGCTTCCATAAGACAGCTTGTTTCAGTTCTTCCGTCAAATAATGAGGAAGAGGGAGTTTATGCGGAGTGCAGTGATGATTTGAACAGAGTTTGCCAGGGTATGGAGAACTGTGCCGAAGATACACTGACAGCACTTGCGCTTATGTCGGACGGAGGATTTGTTACCGAGGTTAAGAGTGGTTATGCGAAAGAAATGGTAACGGCATTTATTAAGTTGAATGGTATGACTACAGGTGCTGTGGCAAACAGAACAAAGAAATATGACGCTTCAGGAGAATGCATTGATATTTCAGACGGTACACTGACATCGGGAGGATGTTACAAGGCAGCCGAATTTGTAAATTTCTGCGATGCATTTAATATTCCTGTAGTTACACTTACAAATGTTAAAGGCTTTAAAGCCACTGTAGATGAGGAAAAGACCATGGCAAAGGCGGCAGCAAAGCTGATATATGCTTTTTCTGATGCAACGGTTCCGAAGGTTAATGTTGTTGTGGGAGATTCATTCGGAAATGCCTACAATGTCATGAATGCCAAGTCTACAGGATGTGATGTCGTGTTTGCATGGCCTGACTCAAAGATTGGAACAATGTGTCCTGAGTCAGCTGCAAGAATAATATATGACAATGAACTTAAAGGTGTTGAGAACAAAGAGGCGTTTTTGAGCGTTAAAGCATCTGAGTATGCTGCGTTGCAGACAAGTGCAATGTCGGCTGCAAAGAGAGGATATGTGGATTCTATTATTGAACCGTGTGACACAAGAAAGTATGTTATAGGTGCCCTTGAGATGTTATATACAAAGAGAGAGGATAGACCGGCAAAGAAACATGGTACAGTATAAGGAAGGTGATAGAAAGTGAAAAATTTTAAGAGATTTCTGGTTTTATTTTGCATTACTTCCTTGATGTTCACCACATGTGTTTTTGCAAAGACTGATTATAAGTATAATCCGGACGATGTTAAAAAATCAGTTGACGAACTTGTATCAAGTCTTCTGGAAATGAATCAGACAGAACTTGAATACTATGTGAATAATTCCGTAGGCTGGACAAGGGAAGCCTGTGAGACATTGCTGGGATATACGGAAAACGGTTCCCTCGGTGCGTACAAAGAGTGTGAACCATCAGAGCTTAAGGAGGATGGTCAGGTACTCGTTGTGACAATAACGGCACATTTTGAGAAGGCTGACTTGAAAATCACAACCTCACTTACAGATATTTCTGATATTCTGAATGTTGTGGACATGCAGTTTGAACTGGTTGATACCGGTAATAAATCACTGGGAGAGAGAATGGCAAATGCTGCATTTAATGCAGTTATAGGTATAGTGTCTGTATTCCTTGTACTCCTGCTTATATGTTTTGTAATTTCACTGTTTAAGTATATTCCTAAGATTCAGGAAGCTTTTAAAAACAGAAAGAAAGGTTCGGCAGAAGAGGCTCTGGAGAGTGCTATTGCACAGATTGAACAGAATGAGAAAAATACTGATGATACAGAACTTATTGCAGTTATTACGGCGGCAATATGTGCAGCTACGGGAAAATCTTCAGATTCGTTTGTGGTACGTTCAATCAGAAAAGCGGACAGAAAAAAGAGATAATGTTTCTTTAAATAAATATTTCATACAGAAAGGAAATGCATTATGAAAAATTATAGAATTACAGTAAACGGAAATGTATATGACGTATCAGTTGAGGAGACAGGTTCTACGGCATCGGCCCCTGTTGTATCAAATGCACCTGTTGCTGCACCAAAGGCGTCTGCACCAAAGGCTGCATCTTCAGGAGCAGGCTCAGTTAAGGTTGTATGTCCTATGCCGGGTAAAATACTTTCAGTTAAGTCCTCTGTGGGAGCTTCAGTTAAGAAGGGTGATGTTATCATGATTCTTGAGGCAATGAAGATGGAGAATGAGATTGTTGCTCCGCAGGACGGAACAGTTGCAAGTATAGATGTATCAGAGGGTGCATCAGTAGAGTCGGGTGCGGTATTAGCTTCCTTAAACTAATAAGGACGGAGGATTAAGATGGATTATATTTTCGAGACATTCGGGAATCTGCTTCATCAATCAGCTTTTTTCAATCTGACTGTTGGAAATTATCTGATGATTGTTGTAGCATGTATATTCCTGTTCTTAGCAATTAAAAAGGGATATGAGCCACTCCTTCTTGTACCGATTGCCTTTGGTATGCTGCTTGTAAATATGTTTCCAAGCATTATGGCAACTCCTGAGGAGACATCAAACGGTGTTGGAGGTCTTCTTCATTATTTCTTTGTACTTGATGAGTGGAGTATATTACCGTCACTCATTTTCATGGGTGTAGGTGCAATGACAGACTTTGCACCGCTTATAGCCAATCCAAAGAGTTTCCTTCTTGGTGCGGCTGCACAGGTTGGTATTTATTCGGCATATTTCCTTGCAATACTGTTAGGCTTTAATGATAAGGCAGCGGCAGCTATTTCTATTATAGGAGGAGCTGATGGTCCTACATCAATATTCCTTGCAGGAAAGCTTGGACAGACCGGATTAATGGGTCCGATTGCCGTTGCGGCATATTCATATATGGCACTTGTACCGATTATTCAGCCGCCTATAATGAAGCTTCTCACAACAGAGAAGGAAAGAAAGATTAAGATGGAACAGTTAAGACCGGTTACCAAGCTTGAGAGAATACTGTTCCCGATAATAGTTACTATTGTTGTTGTTATGATTTTACCTGATACTGCACCGCTTGTAGGTATGCTTATGCTGGGTAATCTTTTCAGAGAGTCGGGTGTTGTTAAACAGCTTGCAGAGACAGCATCAAATGCCATGATGTATATAGTTGTTATTCTCCTTGGCACAAGTGTTGGTGCAACTACAAGTGCAGAGGCATTCCTTAACTGGGATACATTAAAGATTGTATTTTTAGGTCTTGTAGCTTTTGCAGTGGGTACTGCGGCAGGTGTATTGTTCGGAAAGATTATGTGCAAGGTTACGGGAGGCAAGATTAATCCGCTTATAGGTTCAGCAGGTGTATCTGCCGTACCGATGGCGGCCAGAGTATCACAGAAGGTGGGAGCTGAGGCAGACCCGTCTAACTTCCTTCTCATGCATGCAATGGGACCAAATGTTGCCGGTGTAATCGGAACGGCAGTAGCAGCCGGAACATTTATGGCGATATTCTTATAAAAAAACATATACATTACAGAAAGGAAAGAGGCAGATTATGGCAGAAAAAAGACCTGTTAAAATATGTGAGACAGTACTGCGTGATGCACATCAGTCACTTATTGCAACAAGAATGACCACAGAGCAGATGTTACCTATCGTTGATAAGATGGACAAGATAGGTTATCATGCAGTTGAATGTTGGGGCGGTGCTACATTTGACGCATGCCTTAGATTTTTGAAGGAAGATCCGTGGGAGAGACTCAGAAAGTTAAGAGACGGATTTAAGAATACAAAGCTTCAGATGCTTTTCAGAGGACAGAATATATTGGGATACAACCATTATGCTGATGATGTTGTTGAATATTTTGTTCAGAAGTCAATTGCAAACGGTATCGATGTTATCCGTATATTTGACTGCTTCAATGATCTTAGAAATCTTCAGACAGCAGTAAGTGCAACAAATAAGGAAAAGGGACATGCACAGGTAGCGTTGTCATACACACTGGGAGATGCTTACACACTTGATTACTGGAAGGATATGGCGAAGAAGATAGAGGAAATGGGTGCTGATTCTATCTGTATAAAGGATATGGCAGGCCTTCTTGTTCCTTATAAGGCTTATGAGCTTGTTAAGGCTCTTAAGGAAGAGACAAAGCTTCCTATAGAACTCCATACACACTACACTTCAGGTGTTGCATCAATGACATACCTTAAGGCAGTTGAAGCAGGTGTAGATATCATTGATACTGCAATGTCACCGTTTGCTCTTGGCACAAGCCAGCCTGCAACGGAAGTTATGGTTGAGACATTCAAGGGAACAGAGTATGATACAGGCTTAGACCAGCAGAAACTTGCAGAGATTACTGAGTACTTCAGACCTCTCCGTGAGGAGGCTTTAAAGAGCGGACTTATGAATACAAAGGTTTTAGGCGTAGATATCAAGACACTTCTTTATCAGGTACCGGGAGGAATGCTTTCAAATCTTGTATCACAGCTTAAGGAGGCACATGCGGAGGATAAGTACATGGATGTGCTTATGGAAGTACCAAGAGTGCGTAAAGACTTTGGTGAGCCGCCGCTTGTTACACCTTCATCACAGATTGTAGGTACACAGGCTGTATTGAATGTTCTTCAGGGTGAGAGATATAAGATGGTAACAAAGGAATCAAAGAAGATTCTTTCAGGTGAGTTCGGTGCAACAGTTAAGCCATTTAATAAAGAAATTCAAAAGAAGGTTATCGGTGACGAAGAACCTATTACATGCAGACCGGCGGATCTTATAGAGCCACAGCTTGAGAAGTATGAGAAGGAGTGTGCCGAGTGGAAGCAGCAGGATGAGGATGTACTTTCATATGCATTGTTCCCACAGGTTGCCACAGAGTTCTTCAAGTACCGTAAGGCACAGCAGGATAAGGTTGATTTAAACGTTGCTGACACGAAGAGCGGAAGCTATCCTGTATAAATTAATAACGTATATTAAAATGCCACAATTTTTATGATGTTAAAACGAAAAATTATGTTTTTCTACATTATCATAAAAATTGTGGCTGTTTTTATGCACAGTGTTTACAGGGATTTGTTTGAGTGTTATATTTTATAAGATAGATATGTAAAGTGGGAGTTTAAATTTGTTATGGAAGAGATGAGCAATATAAAGAGAATATATTTAAAGTGTTTATTAGTAATTATTAAAGCTTTAATGGTACTATATCTTCCATTTTATTTAATGGTTAGGTATTTAATTAACAAGCTTGACAAAAAAATATGCAGATATATATCTGATGTTGAAGGCATAACTCCTGAAGAAATGCTTGAGATTGCTGAAAGATATAGGTTAGATAATATGTTTCAAGTTGCGCTTGATAAACGATTAAAGGAACTTGGAATTACTGAGGTTCCAAGATGTTGTACAGACGGAAGAGAGATTTTCAGATTACCAACAAAGGATGATTTGGGTAAGGATGAGCCATTGATTACATTCCCGTCAAAATGTGAAATGGAATTTTATCTATATGATAAAAAGGTGTGTGCTTTAGGTGAGATGGGATATAATATCTTTTTGGCGGATATTAGAACTGCAAAATGGAAAGTAAATGGAGAACCATTAACTAATAAGGAAATTGAAGATTCAATAAATTATTTAAAAACTCAAAAAGATTGCAAGTTAACTATTTATATAGAAGAATAATTGTTTAAAGGAAAAACATGTGCTACAATACATAATTAGAGTAATTTGTATATGATATGAATTTGAAAGGAAATGAACAGATGGCTACACCCGATGATTTATTAGGCAGAATGAATGAGAAGCTTATAACAATGAGCAAGGGACAGAGAAAACTTGCCACATTTATAAGCAGAAATTACGACAGAGCCGTATTTATGACGGCTGCAAAAATGGGAGAAGAAGTGGGAGTAAGTGAGTCCACAGTTGTGAGATTTGCCACACTTCTCGGTTACAGTGGATATCCTGCATTTCAGAAAGCAATGGAGGAAATGGTTCAGGATAAGCTTAATTCCATCCAGAAAATTGAGATAGCAGCCGGAAATATGACAAGACAGGAAGTGTTGGAAACAGTTCTCAGAGCCGATGCAGAGAAGATAAAACTTACTCTTGATACAATTGACAGGGATGCTTTTGAGATGGCCATCGATACAATTCTTAATGCAAGGCGTATATATATTATCGGAATCAGAAGCTGTGCACCGCTTGCCAGCTTTTTAGGCTTTTATCTTAACCTTATGTTCAGGGATGTAACTATTGTGACAACGAATAATTCAAGTGAAATATTTGAACAGATGTTAAGAATTGATGAGGAAGACTGTATTATCGGAATCTCATTTCCAAGGTATTCCATGAGAACATTAAAGGCCATGGAATTTGCCAACAGCAGAAGTGCAAAGGTAATAACAATTACGGATAGTAAGAACTCACCTATGAACCTTTATTCATCATGTAATCTTCTTGCCAGAAGTGATATGGCATCCATTGTTGATTCACTTGTGGCACCACTTAGCGTTATAAATGCACTTATAGTATCACTTTGTATGAAGAAGCAGGATAATGTTGTGGAGACTCTTGAGATGCTTGAAGATATATGGAATGAATATCAGGTGTATGGTTCTGATGAAATTAACAGAGTAAATGATTCTGCTATTTTTGAGACAGGAGACGATTATGAGTAAAGTGGCGATAGTAGGAGGCGGTGCTGCGGGTATGATGGCAGCCATAGCTGCCGGAATATGCGGTCATGAAGTCCATATATATGAAAAAAATGAAAAACTGGGTAAAAAGATATATATTACAGGAAAAGGAAGATGCAATCTGACAAATGCGTCCGATATGGAGACAATTTTAAAGAATATAGTCACTAATCCGAAATTTATGTACAGCGCACTATACACCCTGTCAAATGAAACGGTTATAGACATGTTTAACAATCAGATGGGCGTGGCAACGAAAATTGAGCGTGGTAACAGAGTTTTTCCACAGTCAGACAAGGCGTCAGACGTGACGGGAGGACTTACAAGACGGTTACATGAACTTGGAGTGGATATACATCTTGGATGTGATGTAAAAGAAATTGTCTGTAAACCCTGTGAGTGTGACGGGAAAGAATGGGTGTCAGGCATTAAACTTAAGGACGGCAGTGTAATTGAGGCTGACAGTGTAATTGTAGCAACGGGTGGTTTTTCGTACCGGACAACAGGCTCAGACGGAGCAGGCTACGATTTTGCAAGAAAAACAGGACACCATGTGACGGATATTCTGCCGGCACTGGTACCCCTTAACACTAAAGAAGAGTATGCAAGGCAGCTTCAGGGACTGTCACTTCGCAATATAAAGGCATCATTTTACTGCAATAACAAGGAGATATATTCTGATTTCGGCGAGATGCTTTTTACACATTTCGGTGTAAGCGGACCTGTTATATTAAGCGGAAGCAGTTACATTACAAAGCATCTTAATAAGGGCGAGGATATTTTGCTAAAGATTGATTTAAAGCCTGCCCTGTCGGAGGATGAACTTGATGCAAGGATTCTTCGGGATTTTTCAGAGGTGTTAAACAGGGATTTTGCAAATTCGCTGGGCAAGCTTTTGCCTGCAAAACTTATTCCTGTGGTAATAGAACTTTGTGGTATAGAGCCGCACAAGAAGGTAAATGAGGTTACAAAGGAGGAGCGGCATCAGCTTATAAGGGTTTTAAAAGGTCTTCCTTTGAATATTGCTTCAACAAGAAGCTTTAACGAGGCCATAATAACTCAGGGCGGTGTAAGCGTAAAGGATGTCAATCCTGCAACGATGGAGTCAAAAAAGATTGAAAATCTTTATTTTGCAGGGGAAGTGCTGGATATAGACGCACTTACTGGCGGATATAACCTGCAACTGGCATGGAGTACCGGATATCTGGCAGGAATATCAATAAAATAAAAGTAAGAAGGAGATAGAAAATGTTTAATGTGGCAATAGACGGACCGGCAGGAGCCGGAAAGAGTACAATAGCAAAGCTTGTGGCAAAGAAATTAGGATTTGTTTATGTGGATACAGGCTCCATGTACAGGGCAATGGCTCTTGCATGTCTTCGTGCGGGTCTTAAGGCTGATGATGAAAAAAGCATATGTGATGTATGCGCGGGACTTGATGTAAGTCTTGAATATGATGAAAATGGGGCACAGCAGGTAATATTAAACGGAGAAAATGTCAATGCTTATATAAGAACAGAAGAAGTAGGCAACATGACATCGGCAATTGCCGTTTACGGACCTGTGAGGCAAAAACTTGTACAGTTGCAGAGAAAACTTGGTGAAAAATATGATGTAATAATGGACGGAAGGGATATAGGTACCTGTGTTCTAAAGGATGCTCCTGTGAAAATATATCTGACTGCAAGCTCAAAAACAAGAGCAGAGAGACGATATAAAGAGCTTACGGAAAAGGGAATACAGTGTAATATAGACGATATAGAGAAAGATATCATAGAAAGAGATTACAGGGATATGCACAGGGAAATATCACCTCTTAAACAGGCGGAAGATGCTGTTCTTGTCGATACATCATATATGGGAATAGACGAAGTGGTTGATGAACTGGTTAAAATAATAAATAACGTGCGTAAAAGATAAAGTAGCTGTATTTAAAAATCTTTACAGGTGAGGTATAAAACATATAATGGAGAAAAATGAAAGGCAGGTTAAGCTTGCAAAGACAGCAGGATTTTGTTTCGGCGTAAAGAGAGCTGTAAATACCGTGTATGAGCAGATAGAAGGCGGAAAGAAGCCAATATATACTTATGGTCCTATTATTCATAACGAGGAGGTTGTAAAGGACCTTGAGGAAAAAGGTGTCGCAGTATTGGACAGTATATCTGATATCGAAAAACTTAAGGATGGACAGGGAACAGTTATTATCCGTTCTCACGGTGTCTCAAAAAAGATTTATGATTTAATAGAAAAAAAAGGATTAAATCTGGTTGATGCAACATGTCCCTTTGTAAAAAAGATTCACAAAACTGTTTTTGAAAAAAGCATGGACGGATGTGATATTATAATAATCGGAAATGATAAGCATCCTGAAGTTGAAGGAATAAAAGGCTGGTGTCAGGGAAATGTAAGTGTAACCGTCATAAACAGCGAGGAAGAAGCGGAAAAATACACTGCAGGAGGCAACAAAAATGTTTGTCTTGTATCTCAAACGACATATAATTACAAGAAATTTCATAAATTGGTTGAAATAATTGAAAAAAAGGTCTATAATGTTATCATTGTGAATACTATCTGCAACGCAACAAATGAGAGGCAGGTAGAGGCAAAACAGATCGCGACTGAAGTTGATTCGATGATTGTTATTGGTGGTAAAACCAGCAGCAACACGCAAAAGCTTTATGAAATCTGTAAAGAGGAATGCGTAAATACCTATTACATTCAGACGTCAGAAGATTTGAAAGATGTGTCTCTTGCCGATGGGAGCGTAGGTATTACGGCCGGGGCATCCACCCCAAAAAATATTATCGAGGAGGTTCAAGCTAATGTCAGATTTAAGTTTTGAACAAATGTTAGAGGAATCATTAAAAACAATAAGAACAGGAGAAGTCGTTAAGGGCACAGTCATCAGTGTTAAGGAAGATGAAATCGTGTTAAATATAGGTTACAAGTCAGACGGTATCATTACAAGAAGCGAATACACAAACACACCTAACGTTGATCTTACAACTGTAGTGTCTGTTGGCGACACAATGGAAGCTAAGGTACTTAAGGTAAACGATGGCGAGGGTCAGGTATTACTTACTTACAAGAGACTTGCTGCTGAGAAGGGAAGCAAGAGACTTGAGGAAGCTTTCGAAAATAAGGAAGTATTAAAGGCAGTTGTTTCTCAGGTTATGACAGGCGGTTTAAGCGTTGTTGTTGATGAGACAAAGGTATTTATACCTGCAAGCCTTGTATCAGATACTTTCGAGAAGGATTTGACAAAGTACAACGGACAGGAAATCGAGTTTGTTATCTCTGAGTTCAATCCAAAGAAGAGAAGAATTATCGGTGACCGTAAGGTTCTTCTTACAGCAGCAAAGAAGGAAGCTCAGGAGAAGTTACTTGCTGAGATTTCTGAAGGTCAGGTTGTTGAGGGAACAGTTAAGAATGTTACAGATTTTGGTGCATTCATTGATATAGGCGGTCTTGACGGATTATTACACATTTCTGAGATGTCATGGGGTCGTATCGAGCATCCTAAGAAGGTATTCAAGGTTGGCGATAAGCTTAAAGTACGCATTAAGGAAATTAACGGAACAAAGATTGCATTAAGCCTTAAGTTTGATGAGACAAATCCTTGGACAACAGCAGCTACGAAGTATGCAGTAGGTAATGTTGTAACAGGTAAGGTTGCAAGAATGACTGACTTTGGCGCATTTGTTGAGTTAGAGCCTGGAATCGACGCATTACTTCATGTATCACAGATTTCAAAGGCACATGTGGAGAAGCCTTCAGATGTACTTAAGATTGGTGATGAAATCGAGGCAAAGGTTGTTGATTTCAACGAGGAAGATAAGAAGATAAGCTTAAGCAAGAAAGCTCTTGAGCCGGACGCTGAGGAAGAGACAGCAGAAGAAGCTGCAGAGTCAACAGAAGAATAATCATAATAGGAAGTTGCGAAAGTGACTTCCTATATTTTTAAATAACCGGGGGTGTGATTATGGATTATGAACAGTTTAAAGATCAGGTTCTTGCCCTGACAAAGATTAATCTTCATATGTACAAGGAAAAACAGATGAAGAGAAGAATTGATTCACTGATAGCAAAAAACAAGATTGACGGCTATAAAAATTATGTTGAGGCCATAAAGAAGGACAGTAAACTTTTTGAGGAATTTGTAAATTATCTTACAATCAATGTTTCGGAGTTCTGGAGAAATTCTGAGCAGTGGAAGGTTCTTGAGGAAAGCATTGTTCCGGAACTTATAAAGATGTCAGGAAAAAACCTTAAGGTATGGAGCGCAGCGTGTTCAACGGGAGATGAGCCGTATTCACTTGTTATGCTGCTTTCAAAGTTTATGCCGCTCAGTAATATAAAGATTCTTGCAACAGATATTGACAAGCAGGTATTGGAGAAGGCAAGAGTTGGTCTGTACAACGAAAAGAGTCTTACAGGACTTCCTGATGAATTTAAGAAAAAATACTTTACACCTGTAGGAAAGTCTAATTATCAGATATCTGATGAGATAAAGAAATGCGTGGAATTTAAACAGGGAAATCTGTTGAGTGACAAATATCCGACCGGAATGGATTTGATTGTATGCCGTAATGTTGTTATTTACTTTACTGATGAGGCAAAGACACAGATTTACAAGAAATTTAATGATTCTTTAAAGTCAGGTGCTTATCTGTTTGTCGGAAGTACAGAGCAGATAATCAATTATAAGGAGTTGAATTATACATCATTTAAGTCATTCTTTTATAAGAAGAATTAATGAGAGTAATAAAATTTTGTGAGGCTGCTCTATGAGAGTGATTGCAGGGAAAGCAAGACATATACAACTAAAAACAGTAGATACAATGAATACCAGGCCTACAACAGACAGGATAAAGGAAACGCTTTTTAATATGCTTCATAATGATATGCCTGAAGCAACATTTCTTGATTTGTACAGCGGAAGCGGTGCCATTGGTATTGAAGCTTTAAGCAGAGGTGCATCGAGAGCTGTGCTCGTTGAAAACGACAGGAATGCGATCAGATGTATCAGGGAGAACCTTCAGAAAACAAAGCTTTCCGACAGTGCTGTTGTCATGGAATGCGATGTGATTTCGGCCATTAAAAAGCTTGACGGGAAAGAAAAACCATTTGATTTTATATTTATGGACCCGCCATATAACAATCAGCATGAAAAGAATGTGCTTAATGCTTTAAAGGGAACATCTCTCGTGGATGAATACACAACAATTATTGTGGAGGCTTCATTGGAAACCGACTTTGGCTATATTGAAGAGATGGGATACAAATTGTTAAAGAGGAAAGAGTACAAGACTAATGTACATATGTTTATTGGCGTGTAATATGTATGTAAGGAGGTAGACAGATGGGTATTGCAGTATATCCGGGAAGTTTTGATCCGGTTACTTACGGTCATATTGATATAATAAGAAGAGCTTCCAAACTTACAGACAGTCTGATTGTCGGTGTCCTCAGAAACAGTGCTAAAAAGGGGCTGTTTACCATAGAGGAGAGAGTAGAAATGCTTGAGGAAGTTACAAAGGGCATGATGAACGTGAAAATCATGTCGTTTGAGGGCCTCTTGGTTGAATTTGCAAAACAAAATGGCGCAAATACCATTATAAGAGGATTGAGGGCCATAACAGACTTTGACTATGAGCTTCAGATGGCTCAGACAAACAGGGCTCTTTATGATGGGGCAGACACTATTTTTATTCCCACAAGTATTGAGTATTCATTTTTAAGTTCAACAACCGTGAAGGAAGTGGCAAGCCTTGGCGGAGATATAAGCAGGCTTGTTGCACCTTATGTTGAGGAAAGATTAAGGCAGAAGTACAATAATTTGTAGTAACATAGTACTATAAAGGTGTTTAAGGTTGTAAAAATAGTTATTTTAGTGTAAAATTTTACTAAATTAAATTCCTAAAAGGAGAAAAATAATGAATAGCAGAATAGAACAGATTATTTCTGAGATAGAAGATTATATTGACGGATGCAGATTTCAGCCATTATCAAAGACAAATATTGTTGTCAATAAGGATGAGATTGAGGAACTTTTAGCGGAATTGAGGCTCAAGACTCCTGATGAGATTAAGAAATATCAGAAGATAATTGCAAACAGAGATGCAATACTTCTCGATGCAAAGCAGAAGGCAGAAGCTATGCTTCAGGAGGCTGTCACACAGACAAATGCTCTTGTAAGTGAGCATGAGATTATGCAGCAGGCATATGTTCAGGCAAATGAGATTGTGCAGAAGGCTACAAATCAGGCACAGTCTATACTTGACAGCGCTATGAATGATGCAAACAATATCCGCATGGGTGCTATGCAGTATACAGATGATATTCTTGGCAATCTTCAGAATATTATCACACATTCTATGGAAAATATTACAGATAAGTATAACAGCTACATGAAGTCACTTCAGACAAGCCTTGATGTTGTTGTTGCAAACCGCAATGAACTTAATCCGCCGGAGGAACCTGATTTGGAAAACCTCGAGGCAAATGCTGTTGCCAATGGGTCAGATGAAGGCGAGGACTACGAGGATTACACAGTACAGCTTGATATGTAAAAAAATACACAGACAAAAATGTTGTTGTAATATTTGAAAAACAGTGTTACAATACCATTGTTTGTGACGGCGTGTGGCTCAGCTTGGTAGAGCGCTGCGTTCGGGACGCAGAGGCCGCAGGTTCGAATCCTGTCACGCCGATTAACTGAATATATTATGAAGACGAGGAAGTCTGCTTATGCAGATTTCCTCGTCTTTTTCTTACAACAAAGTTGTGTTTACACCAATGAGAGGATGATGAGAATGGCAGTGACAGTTGAAGAGTTGTATATAAAAGAAAATCATGCAAAGATAATGCTTGTTGCAGGAGAAGGCGGAATGGAGAATGTTGTGAGATGGGTTCATGTTGTTGAAAGCATTCAGATTTCCAATTTTCTCGAAGGGCAGGAAATAGCCTTCACCACCGGTGTAGGACTTAAGTCTGAGGCAGAATTGGTGGAACTGGTGAAAGATACATATAACAGGCAAGCCGCAGCAATGGTTCTGAATGTTGGACCATTTATTAAGAAGACACCTCAAAGTGTTAAAGACTTTTGCAACGAGATGAACTTTCCTCTCTTTGAGGTGCCATGGGAAGTTCATATGGCAAATATTATGAGAAACTTCTCAATGGAGCTTCTGGAGGCGGACAAATACAATATGGTTCTTAACAGTGCAGTGAAAAATGCCATATATTATCCAAATCAGGAAGATTTGTATATTCCTTCGTTGGAAAGCTATCATTTTCTTAAGGAGTGGTCATATTGCGTATCTGTTGTGGAGATATGTAAAAGAGACGGGGGAGCGGATGTCAGTGATGTAAAAAAGAATATGATGAAAATAACAGACAACACCATCACAAAAAAATACAAGAACTCACTTGTATTTGAACTGGAGGATAACATAGTCATATTCATGGCAAATTACAGTACCGATGAAGTGCGGACCGCAATGACTGATTTTTGCGTCAGGATGATTCAGCTTCTACCGGAAAAATTTGAGTTCTTTTTTGGTGTGGGGGAGTGTACAAAAAATATTAAATGTATATCTAAAAGCTATAATAAGGCAAAGAATGCTTTGAAGATGCAGAAAATGAAAGGAGAGTCAAACAGGCTGTCGTTCTATTCGGAGCTTGGATTATACAAAATACTTCTTAACGTGCAGGATAAGGAGGTTATCAGGCAGTTTTACAAAGAGGTACTTGAGCCTATAGAGATATACGACAGTGCAAATGAATCAGACTATATGGAATTTTTGAAAAAGTTTTATGAATGCAGCTGTAATGTACAGGAAACAGCAGAAAAGCTGTATATAAATCATATGAAGAGTGATATTCAGATAGCCCAGGAGGCAGAGATGCTTCAGATTGCGGAAATAGCAACGAAACTGGACATAGAGGCCGACGACTTGGATCTTTACGGGAAATATAAGGGACCATTGTCAGATGATCTTCTTGAACGGAGAAAGGATATTTAA
>JBGVOL010000002.1:0-27083 GCA_045126475.1 Lachnospiraceae bacterium
AATGAATGGCGATGAGCCACTTATGTATTCCCAGTTCTGCTATCACATCCAGATGAATGAAGAAAAGCGACGTGCTACAATGCATATCCCACGTAAGCCGGGGGAACAGATTGAAGTAGATTGGGCAGGTGATCCTGCACATATCATAGACCCCGATACCGGTGAAATAACGGAAGCTTTTCTCTTTGTTGGAGTTCTGACTTATAGTCAGTACGCTTTTGTTGAAGCCTTTATCAACGAGAAGACAAAAGCCTGGATTACAGCACATGTCCACATGTACGAATACTTCGGTGGAGTTACTCCGATTCTCGTACCGGACAACTGCACCACCGCCGTAAATCATCAGCAAAGCGACTGGTATACGCCTGTACTAAACCGAACCTATCATGAAATGGCGGAACATTATAATACTGCCATCGTTCCTGCAAGAGTTCGAAAACCCAAAGATAAACCGAATGCAGAAGGTTCTGTAGGAAACATTTCTACATGGATTACTGCCGCACTGCGGAATGAACAATTCTTTTCACTTGCTGAACTAAATGCAGCAATACGAGTGAAACTGAAGCAGTTCAATTCCAAGCCTTTCCAGAAAAAAGAAAGTAGCAGGCTGGGTTTATTTCTTGGGGAAGAAATGCCATTACTGGCCGCGTTGCCTGCTACTCCTTATGAGATTGCTGAGTGGAAACAAGCCACTGTGCAATTCAACTATCACATCGCAGTAGACAAGATGTTCTACTCCGTGCCTTATCAGTATATCAGAAATAAGGTAGATGTGAGAATAACAGACATCATTATTGAAGTTTTTTATAATCACAATCGCATTGCTTCCCATAAGCGTCTTCATGGTCGTCCCGGACAATACTCCACCGTAACGGAGCATATGCCTCCTGACCATCAGAAGTACCTGGAATGGAACGGAGACCGTTTTAGACGTTGGGCAGCACAGATTGGAACCCGCACAAATAAAGTCATAAATGCTCTGCTTACCTCTGACCGGGTGGAACAACAAAACTATAGAAGCTGCATGGGGCTTCTGAAACTATCAGAGAAGTATTCTCCTGAGAAGTTAGAAGCTGCCTGCGAAAAAGCACTTCTGTATTCAAGTTCGCCCAGTTATAAAAGTATCAAAAATTTACTGGTAACAATGAAGGATACACCTATCGCTTCATCGGGACCACAAAAGAAAGAGTCTCATGGCATCACAAGAGGAGCCAGATACTATGGAGGTAACAGATCATGATAAATGAAAGTACAATTAATAAACTGATAGAAATGCATCTTACTGCAATGGCAGATGCATTCCGTATACAGCAAAGTGATAAGTCTATGAAGGAGGTTTCCTTCGAAGACCGCTTCGGAATGCTTGTTGATGCAGAATACATATCCAGAAAGAACAATCGCTTAAAGCGACTGATTCATAATGCCGGATTTGAACAACCTGATGCCTGTATCGCCGGAATTGATTACACATCCGGTAGAAAACTGAATCGGGATCTTATTAATCGTCTTGCATCTTGCGAGTACATTCCGGAGTATCGAAATATATTTATTACCGGTGCAACAGGCAGTGGAAAAACCTATATGGCCTGTGCATTCGGAATGGAAGCTTGTAAACGCTACTATAGCGTACGGTTCGTTCGCTTGCCTGACCTTCTGTTAGAACTACAGGCGGCACGAGAGGATGGTGTATTTCAAAATGTATTAAAGAAATATACAACACCAACTCTGCTAATCATTGACGAATGGCTTTTGCTGAGACTTAACGAATCGGAAGCCAAGAACCTATTCGAATTGATTCATAAACGTCGCAAAAGAACATCCACCATCTTCTGTTCACAGTTCCGAGAAGAAGACTGGTACGACAGAATCTGTGGTGGCGAACAGGAAAACACTTTGGCCGATGCAATCATGGACCGAATCTCATATGATTCCTACAAGATAAACATCGAATGCATTGATCCTTCAAAGGACAGGTCTATGCGAGAAGTATATGGTTTAGATCCAAAACAAGCAAAATAAGTAACAGGCGGTGGCTCTCAAAGTCCGGATTGGTGGCTCTCGCCACACCGGACTGGCGGCTCCGCCGCACAAGAATATCCATTACCGGTCTAACCCAATTTAAGCGTTCACTTCTTCTAAAATCCGGAATACGTTCATTTGGATCATCTGAACTATGCAGCAAATCAACATGTGTCATATGAGTAAATCCGTGTTCCCAGTTTCCATCTTTTGGCTCTCTTCTACTTAACACGCTCCAGCCTTTAAATGTTGGAGTCGTGTCAATAAACTGTGGCTTAAATATTTCATCATATAATTTGTTTAGATACATATTCCATTCAACTAAGTTCTCACACTCTATAATATCCGGGAGGCACTCTTTTGATGTATCTTTGGTACATAACATTCTACATTTCCTCCTGCTGTAAATTTATAAAAAACAAGTTGAATTTCTGTTCTGATGGATATGTTGATTTTTCTAATGAATAATGACTTTTTTCCTGAATATATCTTACTAATTCAATTTTTGCCTGACTTGGATTTGATATATCTCTATTATGATAACCAACCGCTCCTATTAACAAATCTGCTAATTGCAAAATAGGTAATTCTGAAGAATTTACGCACTGCATTCTTGCTATTTTATTCTGGTCAAAATCGTGATTTCTTCTGCTAATTATTTCTTTAAGTTGATTTATTTTTTTTCTACCCTTTGTATCTTTCTTATCCATATAGATATAGTTTTCTGCCTGCGTATCAACCAATCCAATTAAACAATAGTAATACATTTTATAATAGAATTCATTGTGTGTTTGATTAAATTCTTCATGATTCAATTTTGTTTTATTAACTATAACCGCTCTAAACTTCAAATCATCATGTTCAAAAAACAAATCCACCAATCTTTTAAAATAATTCAGATTACAACTGGAAACCTTGTTCCACTTTATCTCTGCCATTTTAGGAATTTTGAATTCCTCTTTTATGTTCATAATACTATCTATAATATACTTCCTACATGATTTAGGACATTTTATACCGCCTATTGCCATTACCTTTTCGTTATCATGTTCTAAGTGACATGTCTCATCACAATATATATTATATTTTTCCATGCTTCCCCCTTTAATGAATCATCATAGAGACTAATTTTATCCATATTCTTGTGTTATCTTACGTCCATTAACAACTTATATTATTATATAACTACATTTTTTTTGTATGCAAGTTTATTATCAAAAATATGCAAAAATAAGACAGATGGGCTAGCCTAACAAGGTTCACCCTATCTGTCTTTCAATAAGTTATACAAATATAAAATTTACTGCTCCTGCTTTTTAGCTCTTGCAATAACAGCAAATATGTCACCGAAAATCATAAATACAAGACCTAAATCAACAGGTATGAACTTAAATGCAAACAAGCTATTGATGTCTGATACCCAGTTAATAACAAATGCAACAATAATCAAAAGAGCTGATATGTATCCTAAAAGCAGCATAACCGAAGATGCCTTTTTAGAATTAATAAAACTTCTGATTGTATTAATAACCATATAAACATAGAAACATATAAGCTCAAGCAAAAGAACTACAGCATAGTAATAATCAATACCTGCTTCTGCATTTCCAAATATATCAAAGCATGCAACAAATGCTGAAGCACCAAAGAAAATCACATGAAGCACCGTTGCAGCTAAAAGACCTACTCCCTTAAGCACTGATGAAACTGTGCTCTTAGAAACTGCATATACAATTATCAGAATGGATGCTGCTACAAAACCGATATTCTCAACGCCCACTCCTACTTTTCCATCAAGAAATGACGAAACAGAAATCATAATTGAAGCAAACACTGAAAGTATCAGAAATATCACAGCAGGAATAACTGCTTTTGAACCTTTAGTTACAGGCATCTGCTGAACCGGCTGCTGAAATACAGGCTGTACCGGCTGCTGGTACACCGGCTGATTGAATGACGGTCTGTTAAATACAGGCTGATATGACGGCTGTTGCTGTGAAGTTTGTTCTGCTACCGGCTGTTGTGGGGCAGCTTCGTTTACAACAGAAGAACTATCCGCTACAACAGGCTGTACAACCTCCTCAACAGGTGTTACCGACTCATTTGAAGTCTGTGACAATGAAACTTGTTCAGTAGCAACCTTGGTACCGCAATTTAAACAAAAAACTGCATCATCTGCAATCTTTGCACCACATTTAATACAAAACATTCTTTTATTCTCCTTTTCCCTTTTAGTCAATCTGTCACATAATCACTGAATATGTGAACAAATCCACAATCAATTATATAATAACCTGACTATTTGGTCAACGCATTTATAATTTTTTCAAGATGCATTCCGTGAGATGCCTTGACAAGTATCGTCTCACTTCCGTCGTTATGCAGATATGAGTCGTAGGATGAAAGAAACTCTTCAAGATTGTCAAAATGTACGCGTTTCCCCTTAAATCCGTTCTTTTCTGCGTATTCATCAATATATCTGCTAAGGCTGCCAATTGTAATCAGCAACTCCGTATCTGTGTGTGATATATATTCTCCGATACTGCCGTGAAGTTCCTTCTCGTTAATTCCAAGTTCAAACATATCTCCGAGTATGGCCGTTTTATGGCCCTCAGCGTATCCGAGAACATCTATGGAAGCTTTCATTGATACAGGATTTGCATTGTAACAATCGTCAATAATCGTATATCCGTTTTTTCTTATAATATTTACTCTTCCACCCACCGGTTGAAGCTTTTCTATGCCTGATTTCATCTGATCTGTACTGACACCGCAAAGTTCACCGATTGCACACGCCATAAGTCCGTTTAGAACCATATGTTTTCCAGGCAACGGGATATTCACATCAATATTTTTTCCACAAACTGAAATGTTACATTCTGTACCCTCTATACCGTTCTGTGTTATTTCATTTACATGAACCTGTGCTCTTCTGTCATCGAAGCTTATATAAACAGGCTTTTTACCCTTTACTTCCTTAATTGACGCCAGTTTATCATCATCAAGATTCAGAACATACTCAGCATTATCCGCGGCATACTCAAACATCGAACTTTTTTCCTTTAGTACTCCGTCCCTGTCAATTAAATTTTCAAGATGACAGTAGCCAATGTTTGTTATAACACATATATCAGGTTTTGCAATCAATCCCAAAGGTTTCATATCACCAAAATGACTTATACCCATCTCAATGACGGCTATCTCATGTTCTTCTCTTATCCTAAGGATGGTCAGTGGAAGTCCAATCTCGTTATTAAAGTTGCCTTCTGTTTTCAGTACATTGTACTTTTCTGACAAAACAGATGCAATAAATTCTTTTGTGCTGGTTTTTCCCACACTGCCTGTTATACCGATAATCTTTATATCAAGATTAGCTCTGTAATATGCTGCCATATCCTTAAGTGCTTCCGTACCGGACTTAACAAGTATATACGGCCTTGTGTTATCCGGAAGCTCATGCTCACTGAAAACTGCCAGCGCACCCTTTTCATAGACATTTTCAATAAAATCATGACCGTCAACACGTTCACCTTTTATAGCTATAAAGATAAAATCTTTTTCTACCTGTCTGCTGTCAATAACAACACCTGCGGCTGTTTTTTCCTCATATCCTGTTGTATTATATGCAATTCCTCCCACTGCCCTTGCAATGGCTTCAATAGTCATATTTTTCATTGCTGACTCCTATTTTGAATTTAATGATACACTGATTAAGTTCTCGCAAAGTGACGGATAATCCATACCTATTGCCTGAGCTTCCTGCGGAAGAAGGCTTGTCGGTGTCATTCCCGGAAGGGTATTTGCCTCAAGACAGTAGCATTTTCCATTCCTGTCTAAAAGAACATCAACTCTGCAGTATGTATCAAGTCCGAGGGCTTTTGCAGCATCAACGGCAGCCTTCTGCATCATTTTTCCTGTATCTTCATCAACCTCTGCCGGACATACATCTAATGTTGCTCCCGGTTTATATTTATTTTCGTAATCATAAAATCCCTGTTTAGGAATTATCTCTATTATCGGATACGCCTCATAACCAATAACACCTATTGAAAATTCTCTTCCGATAATCTTCTCCTCAACAATAACAACATCTTCATATGAAAATGCTTTCTCAAGAACTTCATCAAATTCTTTTGCGTTTTCAGCAAAATAAACTCCAATGGATGAACCTCCACAGTTAGGTTTAACAACAACAGGATAACTTACTCCATATCCTTCGGGTCTTTTAATATCGCTATCCTTTGAGAGCCTGTATCCCTTTGCCATAGGAACATTCTCAGCGGCAAAAATCTTCTTTGTAACTGCCTTATCCATAGCCATGGCACTTGCAAGATAGTCTGCACCTGTGTACTTTATACCCATAAGTTCAAGAGTTGCCTGTACCTTTCCGTCCTCACCGCATGCCCCGTGAAGTCCCATAAATACAACATCACAGGCTTTACAAAGTTCCAGAACACCCGGTCCGAAGAATTCACGTCTCTCCTTCTTTATACGTTCAAGTTCCACACCTTTATCAGCAATATATTTTAATTCTTCTTCAACAGAAAAATCTTCATCAAAAATAGTATCCGGATTCACTCCGTCATGACCTAAGAATACATCTATAAGAACTGCCTGATGATTTTTACTCCTAAGTGCCTTGCACACCTCTGAACCGGTAACAAGAGATACATCTCTTTCTGTACTTGTTCCTCCGCATAAAACAACTATCTTCATAATATTATCCATTCCTTTCCATAAATCACGCAGTATTCGAAAGGCTCTTAACGCCTCCACGAAGTATAGCACAAAAATAGTATTTGCACAACTTTTTAGCGGGAGCAAACATATAAGTTTACTCCCGCCTTTCTAAAGATATATTATAAAAGATAATATATTATTACATTAATGACTTATAAAGTTCAACAATTTCTTCCACAGATGTATCTCTAGGATTACCAGGGCGACATGCATCTGCATATGCAGACTCTGCCAGGAACTGAACATCCTCAGGCTTAACAATTTCTTTAAGATCCTGTGGAATTCCCACATCAAGTGACAATTGTTTTACTGCATCAATTGCCGCTTTTCTGTATTCTTCCTGTGTCATGTTATCTACACCTTCAACACCCATTGCTCTGGCGATTTCACGATATTTCTCTCCCGTTGCAGGTGCATTGTATTCCATAACGGTCGGAAGGATAATGGCATTTGCAACACCATGTGGTGTGTCATAAACAGCACCAAGCGGATGAGCCATTGAATGAACAATACCAAGACCAACATTTGAGAAGCCCATTCCTGCTATGTACTGACCGAGAGCCATGCCTTCTCTGCCTTCCTTTGTATTTTCCACAGCACCTCTCAAACTCTTTGAGATGATTTCTATTGCCTTAAGATGCATCATATCTGACATTTCCCATGCACCCTTTGTAATATATCCCTCGATGGCATGTGTAAGAGCATCCATACCTGTAGCCGCCGTAAGTCCCTTTGGCATACTTGACATCATATCCGGGTCAACAACTGCAACAACCGGAATATCATGAACATCTACACACACAAACTTTCGATTTTTCTCTACATCTGTTATTACATAGTTGATTGTAACCTCTGCTGCTGTTCCTGCTGTAGTAGGTACAGCAATAATGTCTACACACTTGTTTTTTGTAGGCGCAACACCCTCAAGGCTTCTTACATCAGAAAATTCAGGATTCCTAATAATAATACCGATTCCTTTTGCTGTGTCCATTGATGAACCTCCGCCAATGGCTATGAGGTAATCTGCTCCTGCTGACTTGAATGCTTCAACACCATCCTGCACATTTTTGATTGTAGGATTTGCCTTACACTCATCATAAACTTCATATGCCAGTCCATTCTTGTCAAGTAAATCCAACACCTTTCCGGCAACGCCGAATTTCATCAGATCTTTGTCCGTTACTACAAGAGCTTTTTTAAAGCCTCTTGCCTTTGCCTCATCAACGATGGCAGATATACAACCTGCACCGTGGTAAGAAGTTTCATTAAGCACGAATCTGTTCATTAAAAATACCTCCTTTTTTGCACGACTCTTTTCCTATATTATATCACAAGCTTATTGAATAGTGAAGTGTTAAATAATTGTCAAGTTTTCTGTCAAGTCGTTCCCTTTCACTTTCATTTAATGACAATTCTCCACTTTCTATTTCATTAAGTATGTCTGAGGTCAATTTTAAAGTTGAGGCATCGGCATATATATCTCCCAGTTTAAAGCTCATATCACCGCTCTGTCGTATTCCGAAGAAATCACCGGGACCTCGCAGCGATAAATCCTGATTTGCAATATAAAAGCCATCGTTTGACTTATTTAATATCTCCAGACGTTCTCTTGTCTCCTTATTCTTTGCACCTGACACAAATATGCAGTACGACTGTGCTGCGCCTCTGCCTACACGTCCTCTTAACTGATGAAGCCCTGCAAGTCCGAAACGCTCTGCATCTTCAACCATCATTACCGTTGCATTGGGAACATTTACGCCAACTTCAATTACAGTTGTCGACACGAGAACATTTATTTCATTTTTTGCAAATCGCTCCATTATGTCATTTTTCTGGGAAGGTTTCATTTTTCCGTGAAGATACTCAACCTTTATATCAGGCGGAAGTTCCTCTGACATATTTTTGCTGTAGGATATGACATCACACAAATCTCCGTTCTTTTCACCTTCTTCCATAGCTTCAACCATAGGGCAGATGATATATGCCTGATGACCGTTTCGTACCTGGTTTTCTATGAATTTATAAGCATTCGATCGGTAACTTCTGTCAACAACACAGTTTTTGATTGGAAGCCTGTCTGACGGCATGGTATCAATAACTGATATATCCAAGTCTCCATATAATATAATGGCAAGGGTTCTTGGAATAGGTGTGGCACTCATTACAAGAATATGAGGCATAGTTCCCTTTCCGGAAAGCTTTTCCCTCTGTTTTACGCCAAACCGGTGCTGTTCATCAGTTATAACCAGTGCAAGATTTTTATAATTTACCTTTTCCTGAATAAGGGCGTGGGTTCCTATAACTATATCTACTGTGCCGTTTTCAATCTCACCATATATTTTTCGCTTATTGGCAGCAGTCACTGACCCTGTAAGGAGTACCGGATTAATTTTAAGACCGTACTTCTCCTTAAGTTCCATAAGATTTTCAAAATGCTGTTTTGCAAGAACCTCCGTCGGCACCATAAGAGCACCCTGATAGCCTGCATTTACCACATCAATAAGTACCGAAAAGGCAACTATTGTCTTACCACAGCCAACATCACCCTGAACAAGCCTGTTCATAATCCTTTCTGATGAAATATCATGCCTGATTTCATCTATAACCTTCCTCTGAGCATCAGTAAGCTTATAAGGTAAATTATCAATAAGCCTGTCAGATTCTGTGAACTCTCTTATTATGTAATTATTGTCAACTATCTGTGAGTTGTCCTTAAAACTCCTCAACGCCATTAAAAATATAAAAAACTCATCAAAAATCAGTCTTTTTCTGGCTTCTATCACAGCATCCCTGTCCGTTGGAAAATGAACAGTCTTTACTGCATCAAGATATCCCATAAGCCCTGCCCTTTGTCGAACTGTCTCAGGAAGATAATCATAATCACTGCCATTTTTTTCACCAAGACTGTCAAGAACACTCTTAACGGACTTGGTAACCATATTGTTGGAAAGTCCTGCCGTAAGCGGATAAATCGGCTGTAATATTCCAAGCTTTTTTTCATAATCACCAAGAGAAAATATTGCCGGCTGATCCATACTTGGATTTTTTCCGTACCTGTCTGTCTTAATCTGTCCGCGAAATACATATTTATATCCCATTTTCAGCGTATTTTTAAGAAACGGCATATTAAACCATGTGAGCTTAAGCTTCTCACCGTTTTTATCTTTTATGAACACAGTTAGTATTTTTAGATTTCTTATCTGCTTTGTGGAAGCCTCTGAAATAATTGTACCAAAGATTGCCGGTATTCCGTTGGCAGAATCTATTTCACCAATGGTTACAGGTGCTGTATACTCATCATAATTTCTGGGATAATACTCAAGTAAATCCCATGTTGTCACAACGCCAAGTTTATTAAACAACTTCTCCGTTTTTTCACCGATTCCCTTTATTTCGCGAATATTCATGTCCATAACTCCCATCATACCTTTTGCATCTGATTATATCTTTATTAAAAACGAAAGCAACCATGATATCATCAAAGTTGCTTTCTCATATTGTAATGACCGCCTCTGCCATTGGCAATCACCATAATTTTATTAACTTAATTACTCGACTGACACAAGATAGTAATAAATCGGCTGTCCGCCATAATTCACTTCAACATCAATACCCGGATATTCATCACTTATAATGGATGCAATCTGCTCTGCATCCTCTTCCGTAACGTCAGAACCGTAATATATGCTTATAAGCTCTGATTCATCATCAACAAGCTCCTTTATCATCTCTACGGTTGTATCTGAAATATCCTGACCGACAGACACAATACCCTTGTCACCGATACCCATTATATCGTTTTCCTTGATAACCTTACCATCAAGCTCAGTATCACGGACAGCATATGTTACCTGACCGGTCTTAACCTTTGCCATTTCCTCTGTCATTCGTTCAACATTCTCTTCAACCGAAGTGTCAGGAATAAAATTAATAAGTGAAGTAATACCCTGTGGTACTGTCTTTGATGGTATTACAACTACTTTTTTGTCCTTTACAAGGCTCTCTGCCTGATTAGCTGCCAGAATAATATTCTTATTGTTCGGAAGAACATAAACAACATCAGCATTTACCTTTTCAACGGCATTAAGAATATCCTCTGTACTTGGGTTCATTGTCTGACCACCCTCAATAATGTAGTCAACACCAAGACCTTTGAATATCTCGTTAATTCCGTCACCTACCGATACAGAAATAAACCCGTTTTCCTTATGAGGCATAGGCTCTTCTGCCTGCTTTGCCGCTAACTTCTCTGCATCCTTAATAAGCTTCTCCTGATGTTCCTCACGCATATTGTCAATCTTCATCTTTGTAAGAGAACCGTATGTGAGTGCCTTCTGGATTGCAAGACCCGGATCATTTGTATGTACGTGGATTTTTACAATATCATCATCAGCCACACATACAATTGAATCACCGATTGATTCAAGATAACTCTTGAACTCACGTTCAGTCTTCTCATTAAATTCCTTCTCAAGCATTATGATAAATTCGGTACAATAACCAAACTTGATATCAACATCATCATCACTCTGAACAACATTTACGTTTGCACGTCCTGAGCCTTCTATTGTAAAGTCGATTTCTTTGCCCATGAAGCAGTCAAATGCACCTTTTAACACCTGCATAAGACCCTGTCCGCCTGAATCAACAACTCCCGCCTGTTTGAGTACCGGAAGCATCTCAGGAGTCTGTTCAAGAACATAATCACCATATTCAATGGCTTCCCTGAAAATAACCTCAAGGTCATCTGTCTGTGATGCCATCTCCACAGCCTTCTCCGCAACGCCTTTCGCAACAGTAAGGATTGTTCCTTCCTTTGGTTTCATAACAGCCTTGTAGGCTGTTTCAACAGCCCGCTCAAATGACTTTGCAATAACCTCTGCATTTATCTCTGAAACTTCTTTTATCTCCTTTGTAAAGCCTCTGAAAAGCTGTGACAAAATAACACCTGAATTTCCTCTGGCTCCTCTTAATGAACCGGAAGATATAGCTTTAGATAATGAAGCAAAATCAGGATTCGCAATACTGCTTACTTCCTTTGCTGCTGACATTATGGTCAGCGTCATATTTGTACCTGTATCTCCGTCAGGAACAGGAAAAACATTTAATTCATTAATCCATTCTTTCTTTGCTTCAAGATTCTTAGCTCCTGCCAAAAACATCTTCTGAACCAGGTTTGCGTCTATAGTTGTAATAGCCACGACAATTTTCCTCCTTAAAAGTCAAAACAATAAAAAAATATATCAGATAAAGTAAAAATATTCAAGCTTAATATTAATCAATAATTCTTACACCCTCAACAAAGATATTAATCTTTGCAACCTTAAGGCTTGTAAACTCTTCTACCTTATATTTGACATTCTCTACGAGATTGTCTGACACAGATGCAATATTCACACCATATGAAACGATAACATGGAAATCAATTGTAATATTATTTGACTCATCAATCTCCACATCAATCCCCTTTGTAATGCTCTCTTTCTTAAGCAGCTTAACAAGTCCGTCTGTCATACTTACAGCAGCCATACCCACGATACCAAAACATTCAACTGCTGTTGTACCTGCATACTTTGCAATAACATTCTCGTCAATTAATATATCACCCATGTTATTTGTTATTCTTGCTTTCATAGCATAACCTCCAAATAATAAAACATTTTTCTTAGTATATCATATTATTATAAAAAAGAAAACTAAAAAAAATTCATAAAATGCTTGCCAAATATCTTTTCATCTGATAAAATCATTTCTGTTGTGGTCGTAGTATGACCAATATCGATTTAAGGAGGTGCAATCATGGCTAAATGTGCAATTTGTAGTAAAGGTGCTCACTTCGGTAACAACGTGAGCCATTCTCATAGAAGATCAAACAGAATCTGGAATTCAAATGTAAAGTCAGTTAGAGTAAACGTTAACGGAGCTTCAAAGAAGATGTACGTTTGTACTTCTTGCTTAAGATCAGGTTTTGTTGAGAGAGCCTAGTTTTTAATATGTTACATTAAAAGGAGTGTCGTAAGACACTCCTTTTTTCTTAAACTCTGTTACCCTTTGCAAGCCTGTCTGACAGGTATCTGCTTGTATTATCCTTAGAAAATACATAGATATTATTCTCTCTTCTGTCACACTGCAGTCTCGTAAGGATATCACGGGCTGCTGCGTTAATCATATGCATCTTATCGGAATCTTCATTGTAATCGTGAATAACCATGTACGGCTTAGGCTGGAACGAATATGTATAATGGTTATCAAGTGTAATCCATAAAAATCCTGCCACAATTATATCTTCCAAAAGATTCTTTCCCAGAGGATCAAGGTAGGAAACATCATAGGAATTAAATGACATTCTTATCTCAGTAGGATTTTTTGAATAGAGCGGATCAAAGTTAAAACGCATCTGGCCTATAAATTTCAAATCGCCGCCACTTCTGTCATGTATATTAAGATATACTGTTGACGGCACGTTTGATGGTTTACTCTGCACACTTACCACCTGAAGGTAAATATTGTTAAGGTACTGTAACATATCGCATTTCCTTTCATAAAATATTTTTTTATACTATACTCCGTCTCGAAGTGTAATGTCAACGTATAAATAGTCATTATCAGTTAAGTCTTACTTCTTTTCCTTCAAGTATCATGTTGGTTGTCTTTACGGCACACATCTTACCGCACATTGAACAGGTATGCCTGTCTGAAGGCGGTGTTGACTCAAAATATTCTCTGGCTTTATCACCGTCTATGGCAAGCTTGAACATTTCCTCCCAGTCCACCTTATGACGTGCCTCTGCCATGGCATTATCCCTGTCAATGGCATGAGGTATCCCTTTGGCAATATCGGCAGCATGAGCAGCAATACGGCTTGCCATGATTCCTTCCTTTACATCATTAACATCAGGCAGTCTTAAATGCTCTGCAGGAGTTACATAACATAAGAAATCTGCTCCGCTTGCTGCCGCGATAGCTCCACCGATAGCTGATGTAATATGGTCATATCCCGGTGCAATATCGGTAACAAGAGGTCCTAACACATAAAACGGTGCATTGTGGCAGATTCTTTTCTGAAGCTTCATATTTGCAGCAATCTCATTCATTGCCATATGTCCCGGACCTTCCACCATAACCTGAACATCTTTTGCCCACGCCCTTTCAGTCAATGCTCCAAGTTCAATAAGCTCCGAAATCTGACCGGCATCTGTAGAATCTTCAAGGCAGCCCGGACGAAGTGCATCACCTAAGCTTATGGTTACATCATGTTCTCTTAATATTTCAAGCACCTCATCATAATGCTCATAAAAAGGATTTTCATTACCTGTCATCATCATCCACGCAAAAAGGAGCGAGCCTCCTCTTGAAACTATGTTCATCTTGCGCTTATCCCTGCGGAATGCCTCAACTGCTCTCCTGTTTATTCCGGCATGGATTGTCATAAAATCAACGCCTTCCTTTGCGTGAGCTTCAACAACCTCAAGGAAATCCTCTGCCGTAATGTCAAGCAAATCCTTCTCAAGATATCCTATGGCATCATACATTGGCACAGTTCCGATCATGGCAGGTGATTTTGCAATAAGCTCACGGCGGAATGTGTTTGTCTTTCCGTAGTTGCTAAGGTCCATAATAGCCTCTGCACCGTATTTTATTGCCATATCAACTTTCTGCATCTCCACATCATAATTGTTGCAGTCCCCGGATATACCCAGATTAACATTAATCTTGGTGCGAAGTCCCGTTCCTATGCCCTCAGGATTAATTGATGTATGATAAATATTACAAGGAATAGCTATCTCACCCTTTGCAACAAGTTCCCTTAATCTTTCAGGTTTCATATATTCCTTTTTTGCAACAATTTCCATCTCCGGGGTGATAATGCCCTTCTTTGCTGCCTCCATCTGTGTTTTGTACTCTCTCATAACTGCTTATCCTTTCTTATCATTTTCCTTCATTTATCACAGTTTACTGTCTGCAATGCCAATTCTTTAAGTATTTTACATTCCGATTCTATATCGTCTGCTCCGAATATGGCTGAAACAAGGGCTACCCCCTTCATGCCTCCACCGGATATCTCTTTCATATTGTCCCTGTTTATTCCTCCGATTGCCACTGCAGGAATAGAAACACAGCCACATATTTCCTTTAATTCATTTACAGTTATCCTTACGGCATTTGTTTTTGTAGGTGACGGAAATACCGCTCCCACACCTATATAATCAGCGCCTTCGTCCTCGGCTTTTTTTGCCTGTGTGACCGTTTTTGCCGTGGCTCCGACTATAAAATCCCTTCCCGCAAGTTTTCTGATATCTTTAACACTCATATCCTCCAGTCCAACGTGGACGCCGTCTGCACCACTTTGCAATGCAACCCGGACATTGTCATTTATAATAAGTGGAACACCATATTTTTCACATATCTTTTTTACCTCTGTTGCTTCATTTACAAAGCTCTCAAAATCAAGGTTTTTCTCTCTTAACTGAACAATTGTAACTCCACCCTTAAGTGCATCCTCAATCTGTTCAGAAAGTGTCTGCTTTCCTGTCCATGACCTGTCGGTCACTGCATAAAGAAGAAGCATTTCTTTATTAAATTTCATTCAGATTTTCATTCCCTTCTTTAAATCATCAGTATAATCCATAGGATTAACACATTTCATAAGTCCGCTCATAATACATACACCGGAAGCACCACATTCCATTACACTTGCCACATTTGAAACATCAATGCCTCCTATGGCGTAAACAGGTATGTTTACAGCCTCACATACACTTTTTAGAAAAGCCGTTCCTCTTGGTTCCAATCCTTTTTTGCAATCTGTAGCAAAAACATGACCAGCGGTAATATATGTACAGCCTAGTCTTTCAGCTTCAATAGCCTCTGAGACTGAATGGCATGAAGCCCCAAGAACCTTGTAAGCTTTCCTTTCACTTTCTTTAAGTGACCTTAACAAATGCATGGGAAGATGAATTGCCTCACATTTTAATTTCCTGGCTGTTTTTGTAAAGCTGTGAAAAATACAAAGCGTATTGTTTTCATTGCACATATCCATAACCTGCTTCGCAAGCTTTGTGTAATCATCTTCACACATATCCTTCTCTCTGAGTATAACCGCATCCACACCTGATGCTGCCACCTTCTTAATATGTTTAATAAAATCATCACTGCAAAGATGTCTGTTTGTCACACATATTACTTTACACATAAAGATAATCGTTCAGCACAGGCTGAAGCCCCTCCTTTGATATGTCCTCATACATTTTTTCAAAGCTTCTGCTGTCATTTATTTCAAACTGTTCATCACCCTCGGGTGCTTCACTTTCCTTACCCGTATATTTACTTTCATGGTCACCGATGCCTGTAGAAACTCCGGCAGAAACCTTTGTAGCCGCAATCTTTACGATACCGTCACGAAATGTTGCACTTTCTCTTGATGAGACTGTTATTCCCACAAACGGAAGGAATATTCTGTATGCACATATTATCTGGCACAACTGTTTTTCGTGAACATCGAGAGGATTAATTTTGTCGTTATTTATAATAGGACGAAGTCTCGGACAAGACAGAGACATCTCTCCATGAGGATATTTTCTTTGTAAATAATAAGCATGAAGCCCTGTTGCAAGAGCGTCTTTTCTGAAATCAGAAAGTCCTAAAAGTGCCGAAAAAGCCACGCCTCTCATACCTGCCATAAGTGCCCTCTCCTGTGCCTCAAATCTGTACGGCCAGACACGCTTATGACCCATAAGATGAAGCTCTTCATATTTGTCAGAGTCATATGTTTCCTGGAATACTGTCACATAATCTGCGCCACATTCCCTTAAATACCTGTATTCATCAGTATTTACAGGATATATCTCCAGTCCTGTCATCCTGAAATATTTCTTTGCAAGCTTACATGCCTCACCGATATATTTAATGTCACTCTTGGTACGGCTCTCCCCTGTAAGTATAAGAATCTCTTCCATTCCGGAATCGGCGATAACCTTCATCTCATGCTCTATCTGGTTTAAGTCAAGGCACATACGGTTAATGTCGTTATAGCAGTTAAAACCACAGTAAACACAGTAATTCTCACAGTAATTTGCTATGTAAAGCGGTGTGAACATATAGACAGTATTTCCGAAATGCTTTGTTGTCTCAATTCTGGCCCTCTGAGCCATCTGCTCAAGGAATGGTTCTGCAGCAGGAGATAAAAGTGCCTTAAAATCCTCTATTGAACAAGTTTCATGTTCAAGGGCATTTTTTACGTCCTTTGCCGTGTACCTGCTGTAATCATACTCTTTCATCTGAGAGATTACCTTGTCCTTTATATCTGAATTAATCTGCTCCATTCCCTCCATATACTCCATGTGATTTGTTCTGCATGAAGGGTCTGTTTCAAGCATATGTTTTTTTTCAAGAGCCTGTGGTGACAGGTGCTTTGAATCTACAAAAAACTGATTTTCCATTGTAATCACCTCTATTGCCCTGATTAATCATGTAAAAAGCCTGTAAGTGGATCAGAAGCTGATGCCCCTCTTGAAAGTACTCTTCCAAGTCCTGACAGATATGCCTGTCTTCCGGCTTCTATGGCTTTCTTAAATGCCGATGCCATCATCGGAAGGTCACCTGCCGTTGCAAGCGCTGTATTTGCCATTATGGCTGCCGCACCCATCTCCATTGCCTCACATGCCTGTGACGGTCTTCCTATACCGGCATCTACTATAATCGGCAAATCTATTTCGTTAATAAGTATTTCTATGAAATCTCTTGTTGCAAGTCCCTTGTTTGAACCGATTGGTGAAGCAAGAGGCATTATTGAAGCTGCTCCGGCATTTACCAAATCTCTTGCAACATTAAGGTCAGGATACATATAAGGCATTACCACAAAGCCTTCTTTTGCAAGAATTTCTGTTGCTTTAATTGTCTCATAGTTATCGGGAAGAAGATATTTTGAGTCTTTCATTATCTCAATTTTTACAAAGTCACCACATCCAAGTTCTCGTGCAAGTCTTGCTATGCGGACTGCCTCATCTGCATTTCTTGCCCCGGATGTATTTGGAAGTAATGTTACTCCCTTTGGAATATAGTCAAGTATATTTTCATTGTCCTTTGTATTGGCACGGCGTACCGCCAGTGTTATAAGCTCTGCACCGGCATCCCTTACTGCCGCCTCAATAAGTTTTAAAGAATATTTTCCTGAACCGAGAATAAATCTTGAATTAAATTCATGACCTCCGATTATAAGTTTATCGTTATTTTCCATGTCTTTTCCTACCTTTCCGTATGTATAATCAGGGTGTCACCCTTATGGCTCCGTCTCTCCCGTAAGGAGTCTTAAAACCATGTTGGCTTCGTGGGCGGCACACACAAAAACCCTTGATGAGACGAGACCTATTCCGTCATTTACATCACTTGTCTCATCACCGCAGAGGTAAAACTTTTT
Organism: Lachnospiraceae bacterium; assembly: GCA_045126475.1. Taxonomy (GTDB): domain Bacteria; phylum Bacillota; class Clostridia; order Lachnospirales; family Lachnospiraceae; genus SVEL01. The sequence continues at coordinate 18,176 of JBGVOL010000002.1, forward strand.
CATTACCCGCCTTGTCTTTATGGTATTTGCCGAGCCAAACCCTGCCATTCCCGAACCTGACACAAGATACTTTTCAGGAAAAATTTCAAGAACACTGTTTACAAGCATTGCCTTTTCCTCTGCTCTGTCAAATGCCTCACATATAATGTCATCTTCTGAAAGCAGTTCTCTTACATTCTCCGGCGTGATTTTTACCGTATCAATTGTCACATTGCAGTATGGCGCTATGTTATTCAGATTTTCCGCTAACGCCTCTGTCTTGTTTATACCAAGCTGTCTGACAAAATACTGCTGTCTGTTCAGGTTGGTTATGTCAACCCTATCAAAATCAATAAGATGAAGATTTCCAACTCCTGCCCTTGCGAGGGATATGGCTATATTTGAACCAAGTCCGCCAAGTCCGCATATTGCCACTCTGCCTGCTGAAATCTTTTTCTGTCTTTCTATGCCATGGCGTCCTTCCAAGGCTTTATACATTTCATCCTGTGACGGAATTTCTCCCATAATCAGCCACCTCCTACAAAACTTACAACTTCTACTGTGTCGCCGTCGTTTAAGACTATATCTTTGTAAGATGCTTTCGGGATGATATCACCGTTTATTTCAACGGCTATCCTTGCGGTATTATAATTATCACCTGATACATACTCAAGAACTGTCATTCCTGCCACATCTTTTTCCTCTCCGTTGATTTTAACCATTTGTTTTCCCTCCCTGAATATATTTGTACATGTGGTTCAGCGGTCCCGAACCTTTGCCTAAATCAAGCATTGCTGAAAGCGCACCGGAAATATATTCCTTTGCCATTCTCACTGCATCCTCAAGCGAATATCCTTTTGCAAGATTTGAAGCAATGGCACTGGACAATGTACATCCCGTACCATGGGTGTTTGGATTATCAATTCTTATTTCCTCGAACCATGTGTACTTTCCGTCAATATATAACAAATCATTGGCATCATTTATGCTGTGTCCGCCTTTGCAGAGAACCCGGCAGCCGTATGTCTCTGAAATAATCTTAGCTGCATTTATCATATCTTCTGCATTTTCAATGTCTATACCTGACAGTACCTGCGCCTCCGGTATATTGGGAGTGACTACATCCGCCAAAGGCAGCAGTTTTTCCTTTAAATCGGCAATGGCATCATCGCTTAAGAGCTTTGAACCGCTTGTTGACACCATGACCGGGTCAACCACAATGTTCTTAGCCTTATATTCCGTTAATTTTTCGGCTATGACACCGATAAGCTCTCTTGACGATACCATACCTGTCTTTACTGCGTCAGGATAAATGTCATTAAAAATTAAATCCAACTGTAACGCAAGAAATTCAGGTGTCACCTCCATGACATCATAGACACCTGTTGTGTTTTGTGCTGTCAGTGCCGTCACTGCACTCATTGCATATACACCGTTGGTTGTCATTGTTTTAATATCTGCCTGAATTCCTGCCCCACCGCTGCAGTCACTTCCGGCAATAGTTAATGCTGTTTTCATATGTTTTCCCTTCTTTACCGAACTATATAAAAGCAGGAGGCTACCGCAAAGTAACCTCCTGCTCATAAACATTCTTATATAGCATAGTATGAAGTCTCTCCCTACGGTGGCATTACCCACATCAGGTTAAAGGTCGAAGCTATAGCTTCCTCTCAGCCCGTCACACAAGCTCCCTTGAACTTATATTTGTTTGATTTTCTTTAAACAAAATAGCATAATATTTTTGCCATGTCAATAACCACATAATCTTCAAAATCAGTTTACCAACAAGGTTTTTCTCACTTCCTCAACATACTCCTCACTGCACTCAGCCAATTCACATATATCAGAAATATCCATACCTTTGTTTAGCATATTTCTAACTACAGCGTATGACTTTTCCTCTCTGCCTTCTTCTCTGCCTTTTGTTCTGCCTTCTCTCCTTACATCCATATCATGAAGCAATGTCTTCATATATTCCACTCTCCATTCCTTGTTCATACGAGCTATTTTAACATCATTGTTAAGTCTCTCAGTATACTCGTCACTTGTTTTATTGGTTTCTATAAATTCAAGAAAATCCTGTGTTTCCCTACTGACATTTACAATACTTCCTTTTGTGTTAAAAATCAATATCTTCCTTCCGTCCTGTAATTTCAGGCTTTCATCATCCTTGCAAACATTTTCAAATTCGTAGCAGTACAACCCTTTGTCAAACAGGTCGAAAGTACATATGAAAATAACATAACTATTTAGCATACTTCCAAAACAGTTACAATTATTTTTTACGAGGGTTATCTACTCACCAATAACCATCTTTGCTATATCAACTGTCTCCTTTGCATCCTTGGCATAGAAATCTGCACCAATCTTTTTTGCATAATCAGGTGTCAGCACCGCTCCGCCAACAACAATTTTACAGTCAACGTTGTTTGCTCTTAAAAGCTTTATTGTCTCCTCCATGGAAACAAGTGTCGTTGTCATAAGTGCCGACAAGCCTATAAGCTTTGCTTTATGCTCAATGGCTGCGTCCACAACAGCCTGATACTCTACATCTTTTCCCAGGTCTATAACTGTATAGCCGTAGTTTTCAAGAAGTACTTTTACAATATTTTTGCCGATGTCGTGTATGTCACCCTTTACCGTGGCAAGAACAATCTTCCCCTTGCTTACAGGTGCGCTGTCGGTCTTTGACATCTTATCTTTTATAACTTCAAAACATCCCTGTGCCACACCTGCCGACAAAATAAGCTGTGGAAGGAATATCTTACCTTTCTCGAATAGCTCGCCTGTCCTGTCAAGTGCCGGAATAAGCACCTGATTGACCAGTGTCATCGGGTCATATCCCGGTGTATCAAGAAGTTCTGATGCAATCTGGGCACCCTCAGCCTTAAGTCCCTTCTCAATGGCATGACGAAGCTTGTCATGAAGAGGATTTCCGTCACCTGAATTTTCCCCTGAAACAGCCGCCGCCCCGGAATTATTTACCGAAGAACCGACTGTTCCTGAAACAGCGCCGCCTGCCGATACATTTACATTGGCACCGTTTGGCACAGCCACCGTCTTTACGGTCACATCTGAATAATTCTCTATAAATTCCATTGAATTCTTATCATATCCGCGAAGCAGCTTAAATGCCCTGAACGCGCCTGTCATGGCCGTTATGTTAGGATTGATTATAGGCAAATCAAGGCCGTTCCAAAGTGCCATTGTAAGGAAAGACTGGTTCACAAGCTCTCTGTTCGGAAGTCCGAATGAAATATTTGATACTCCGAGAACTGTCTTAAGTCCAAGCTCTGTCTTCACTCTGTTAAGGGCATTGAGTGTCTCCACAACACCCTCCTGCTCCGCCGACGCAGTAAGTGTAAGGCAGTCAATAAATACATTTTCCTTCGGTATGCCGTATGATAAGGCTCTGTCAAGAATCTTCTTCGCTATTTCAAAACGTCCCTCTGCTGTCTTTGGAATTCCATTTTCATCAAGGGCAAGTCCTACAACACAGGCACCATATTTCTTTACAAGTGGAAGAACCGTCGACAACGACTTCTCCTCACCGTTTACCGAATTGACGATAGGCTTTCCTGCATAAACTCTGAGAGCCGCCTCAAGAACCTCAGGTATGGTTGAGTCAATCTGAAGAGGAACATCAACTACACCCTGAATCTCCTTTATTGCCTTAACCATCATTGCCTTTTCGTCAATACCCGGCAGACCCACATTTACGTCAAGAATATCCGCCCCTGCCTCAACCTGTTCTGTTGCCTGGTTTAATATATAATCTATATCATTGTTTAGTAATGCTTCCTTAAATTTCTTCTTTCCTGTAGGATTGATTCTCTCACCGATAATTCTTGGTTCACTTATCATCACTGCCTTTATTGGCGAACACACGGCACTTTCCGGCACATAAACCGGAAGTTCCGACTTTATTTTATCAAAATCAAGTGACGCCAACACAGCCTTTAATTCACTGATGAATTCCGGCGTTGTTCCGCAACATCCGCCAAACACTGTCACTCCTGCATTTGCCATCTCTATCATTTGCTCTGCAAACTGTACCGCTGTTACATTATATGTGTTTGTAAGTGGGTCAGGAAGTCCTGCATTTGGCTTTGCCACAACCGGTAAATCCGTATATTTTCTTATTTCCTTAACTACAGGTATAAGCTCCTTTGGACCAAGTGAGCAGTTTACACCCATTGCAGATACACCAAGACCTGACAGTGTAATTGCCATTGAAGCAACATTACAGCCTGTAAATGTTCTTAAGTTTTCCTCAAATGTCATTGTTACCATTATAGGGAGCTCACTGTTCTCCCTTGCTGCAAGAACAGCAGATTTAACCTCAAGTAAATCCGTCTGAGTTTCAAACACAACCAAATCAGCTTCTTTTCCTGCCTCTACAGCCTCTTTGTAGTATTCATAGGCAGCTTCAAACGAAAGACTTCCCGTAGGTTCAAGAAGCTGTCCGATAGGGCCCAAATCAAGAGCCACAATGACACGCTTACCTGTTTTTTCAAAAAACGTATCTGAAGCCTTTTTAGCGATTTCAATTCCCTTACCGACAATCTCTGCCACAGAATAACCTGAATTTTTAAGCTTATATCCGTTTGCGCCGAAAGTATTGGCATATACAATATCACTTCCTGCCTCCATGTATGACAGGTGAATCTCCTCAATCATCTCAGGAGCAGTTATGTTCAAAAGCTCCGGTATTCCCCCAAGCTTCAAACCCCTTTTCTGGATTTCAGTACCCATGGCACCATCCAGTATTGTATAATTCTTCTCAAAATCAAGTTTCATATGCCCATTCCTCTCGTCTGTTATTATTATCTAATAGTTGCAGCTTAGTCCCTGTTTCCTGTAGTTGCAGTGCTCCCGCATATTGCAGGTTGCGCATCCCTTCTGCCCTTTTTTAAGGGGCGTGTCACTTATTCCAATGACACAAACCACCGACTTTCTCGGAGTAAGAATATTGGATTCACTGCAAAAAAGCCCTATAAGCTTCCCTGCATTTACAATATCCAGTATCTTACCCTCATGGTATAAAGGCAAATCGCCGTATCCCACTCCGAAACGGTATGTCAGGTACTTGTCCGGAATATGCTCTCTAAGCTGTTCCTCAGCAATATTGCACACCTGCTCTATGGCAGTGGATGCAGCCACATCAACAATAAGCGCCTCCGCCATATCCTTTAACTCTGTCTGTCTTATAAGCCTGTCCGCTTCACCCGACAGAGTGGCACACATAAGAACCGCGCTGTGGCATCCTGCAAGATGATTTTTTATTGACTGCCCTTCAAGTATAAGGTCAGTTCCCTCAAAGGCTATACCCCTGTATATGCCGTTATTATACAATTCGTTTATATCAAAACAGCGCATTACATATGCCGGCTTTACGGTATTAAAGAGTTTTTCCTCATATTTATCAATAATACCCCGGACTGTGTCATCCGGAGTATTGTCCATATATCCCAAATATCTGTATAACTCGCTTCTGTTCAGTTTTTCAAGCTTTACGTTCTTATTTATCATAATAAACTGCTTACTGCCTCTGAAATTTTTCTTGCAACATACGGATTATTCATCGTATACAGATGTATGCCGTCAACACCGTTTGAGATAAGGTCTACTATCTGGTCTATGGCATACGCAATTCCTGCGTCTCTTAACGCCTCAGGATTATTCTCAAATCTCTGCATGGTTCTTACAAACTTATGCGGAAGGCTTGCACCGCACATAGTTACCATTCTCTCAATCTGGCTTTTATTTGTAACAGGCATTATACCTGCCTCAACAGGTACATTCACTCCGGCAATTCTTGCCTTCTCAATAAATTCATAAAAATAACTGTTGTCAAAGAAAAGCTGTGACATAAGATGTGTGACGCCTGCGTCCACCTTCTTCTTAAGATTAAGTATATCCTGAACCATACTTTCAGCCTCAGCATGTCCCTCCGGATAGCATGCACCCGAAATACCGAAATCCCCATGCTCCTTTATAAAACTGACAAGGTCAGATGCATAGGCAAAATCGTTACATCTTGGCACGTCAGGATTAATATCGCCTCTTAAGGCAAGAATATTTTCTATTCCATTTTCTTTTAATGCATTAAGCTCCGCCGCAACCTGCTCTCTCGTTGAGTTTACGCAGGAAAGATGTGCAACGGGAGTAATATTATATTTTTCCTTAATGATTGAAGCAATCTCACATGTCTTTGATTTGCCTGCCTCCGTCATTGTTCCGCCTGCACCATATGTAACACTTATGAAATCAGGCTTTAAGTCTTTAAGTTCCTCTAAGGTATTGTAGATTGTCTCTACACTGCTTGTCTTCTTTGGCGGGAAAATCTCAAAAGAGAAAACAGTTTTTCCCTGACCAAATAATGATGATATTTTCATTTATTTTCCTCCGCAAAAAAGATTGTACCCACAGATAAGCATAATGACAATCAGTATTATAATCCAGAAGTTAGACTCAAGATATAATCCGATTGCCATTCCGACTGCCATCCAGAATAGTATAAAGCCACAAAGTCTGCGCATATTCCAATTACTCCTAAAGGGTACCTTTTTATTATCATATGCAGGCTTTATACATTTGTCACCTTATACGCCAATCTAATTTTCATCTGATGCCGATGAATTAACGGCATCAATTATTTCTTCGTCAGAAAGCTCTGTATCTGAATCTGATTTCTTCTTTGACATTGAAGAAAACTTATTTATAAGGTCAGGCACCATGTCAACAATCTTTGTCACTGTATCCTGATTCTTAATATTAACGATACGGCTTGTTCCGTTGTTTATAACAAGGACAGCACTTGGGGACATTTTTCCGCCCATACCGCCTGATGCACCGTTTTTACTTCCGTCTTCCTTCGCACCTGCACCCATTCCGAAAGAAACATCAACCAGCGGAAGAATAATTGTGTCATCAATATGAATTGCCTCTCCCACTACAGTTTTTGTTGTCATAAAATTAGTCATTCCGTTAAATAATGATTCAACTGTGTTTCTAAAATTATTCTCTGCCATAAGTCCTCCTATAAATTTTGTACTGATTTCTTAGAAAAGGAAATAAAATCCCTTATCCATTTGTTTCTGTATAATTTCCATGCCGTAAGAATGAGAGTGAACACTCTTATTCTTCCCTTAAGGGCATATCTGCCGTCAAGTGCCTGTTTATCAAAATCAGGCTGCAGTTCCAGATTGTCACCGTATATTCCGTAGAAAATTGCTGCAACTCCAAGAACCTGACCTGTTGTTGCCGGATCCTCAAATCCAAAATGAACATATGCCTTCAGTTTCTGAGGAAAAACATGCTTCAACAGCTTAAACACAATAAGCTTTATCTCCCTTATTGCTGCCTTTGACTCTTCTCTTTTCAAATAGTCAACAAATGACTTCTTAACGTCATTAACATTTCTTATTTTATCACAAATCTCTTTAATTTTGTCGATAAAATTTTTTTCTTTTTTTGAACTCTTTTTTGAAGCTGACCCTTGGTTCTCATTCTTTCTGTTATGTTCAGGTGATTTTTCTTCTGCCGTTTTATCAGATTCAATTACTGTATTATCTTCTAAAGCAGGAACAGACTCAGTTTCTTTCATTCTTTCAGTATTTACTGTCTTTTCGGTAGTTTCTGTGCTTTCCGTCCGTTTAATCTCTTCTGATAAAACAGTCTTCTCAGTTTTATCTTTTTTACCCGGAACCGGCTTATTACTTCTGTCTTTTCCTGTAAATAATCCCGAAAAATTGATTCCAAACAGCCTGACCTTAATTTTAGGACTGTCATCCATGGTGCTGTCTGCAAAACAGCTTACGGAAATTATGTGTAAGAGCCATGAAACCTTTACGGATATACTGTAGCTTACTCCGTCATCATTTTTCGTAAATTGCCCATTTGAACCATATCTTACGGGTACAAACAATACAGACAGCAGCAATGCCACAAAAAGTCCCAATATGACAAGCAGTATAATGCCGATAATTTTCAATATAAACAATAACACACTCAGCATACTACAACTCCTCATTAAAGAATTGCCGCAAATCAGCAGTTCCTGTCTCTCTCAAGCAATCATCCGTCATATTCTTGAGAAGTTCATACGCGGCATCCCTGTCAGATGCAATTCCGACAACTGTAATGTCTGAATGGCGATAAACTTTCTGAAGAAGAATATACGACGGATAGATTTCCAGTAAATCTCCCTCACTCAGGGCAAGTGTAATTACCTGAACACCTAATTGTAGATTTCCCTGTTTCAATTTTTTTAATACCTTCCTCTTTGATTTTGACAATCTCTCATCAAAATAGAGCTTTTTATGAAACAACATTAAAGCCGTCTTCCTCCATCATTGCAGCAAAAATCTCTGCGCACGCTGTTTTTTCAGATATATCCGAACAGCCGCTTACACTTGAATATACATAATTCTGTATTTCCTGTACATTGTTAAAAAATACAGGCAGCGCTGCAAGTACATGGGCCATAACTGCCCTGTTGACAAGCTTTCCGTGTTCTTTAAAGAACTTCTCAAGCATACTCTTAAGCGCTTCGTATTTTTCCAGTACATAAGCTTCCCCGGCTGTATCATGATTTATTTCTCTGTCAAATTCCACAAAATGACTTCCTGACTCAAGTGTACTTATAACATCAAGTGAGTTGTAAAGTGCACCAAGCATCAGGCTCTCAACCATGTCTTTGTTCTCATCAAGCACCTGCTTAATCATATATTCGTATGGCGCATACATGTCATGAAGCTTCTCCTGTCTGCCCTCAAGCATTACAAGAGCCTCCTCAGCACTTCCGTCATCACTGTTTGACAGGATACTGAGTAAAATATTCCTCTCCTCACATGATGTGTCTGCATATGGTGCAGACAACAGAAGAACATATACATCATTTACAAGTTCTGCAAAGAGCATATAC
>JBGVOL010000003.1:0-40058 GCA_045126475.1 Lachnospiraceae bacterium
ACGGATATATTAATATACTTCGTTTTGTTGTACAGGTTATAGGAAGTATAATGATACTTGCACTTGTTCAGTGGAAGTTGGTAGCAAATTCAAAAATACTGATTGTTTTAGGCAGAAAGTCTTTAGATATAATGGCATTGCATTTTGTGTGTTTTAAGCTTGTAAGCTTTATAATTATAAAGGTATATAATCTTGAAATGATTAATATGTCTACGATACCTGTAGTTATCGGTATCAGTGGCTTATGGGCTGTGGCATATACAATTGTCGGATTAAGTATTCCGACAGGTATCAGATATATTTTTGATATTAGTAAAACAAAGATAAAACAAAGAAAAAACGAAGGTGTGTGAAATAAGAATGAGAATAGGAATTATGGGAGCCCCGGTTAACAATCCGAATCATGGATGCGTCGCGTTATTGTATTCGCTGGTACATATTTTATCCGGTATTGAAAAGGATGAGCAGGAAAAGTTTGAGTATGTAATATTTGACTGGAAGTACAATGAAGAAAGTATACATATGATGAGTGACCTGTTGAATATTGATATTAATAAGATTATATATGCACCATATGTTTTGATAGGTGACCCGCTTAGGTTAGCTTATCATATGAAAGATTATATTAAAATGAAAGCTGCAATAAAGAAATGCGATTGTATTATAGACGTAACCGAGGGTGACAGTTTTTCAGACATTTACGGTGATGCATGGTTAATTGGAAGAACAAAGGTAAAACTGTTGATTGAAAAATTGGGAATTCCGCTTATATTGGCACCACAAACTTATGGACCATACCTTAAAGAAGCAAATAAGATGCTGGCTGCACGCTCTATAAAAGGAGCGAAGGCCGTTATGACAAGAGACAGGCAGTCAGGAGAACTGGTTAAAACCATAGCAGGTGTTGAATCAGTTTACACAACAGATTTGGCATTTGCCTTGCCATACACTGATTATGAGATTGAAGATACAGATAAAATCAGGATAGGAATAAATGCATCTAATCTCCTGTATTTTTCATCGGAAATGAAGGATAGAAAATTTACATTATCAGTAGATTATAAAAAGTATCTGGAAGGACTGATGGATAGTATCTGTGAATCAGGAAAGTATGAGGTATACTTCATATCACATGTCGATGGGGATTATAAGGTTCATGAAATATTGAAAGAAAAATATCCACAGAGTCATCTTGTACCGTTGTTCAAAAATCCTGTAGAAGCAAAATCATGTATCAGTAAGATGGATGTATTTATTGGTGCAAGAATGCACGGAACCATTGCGGCATTCACCTGTGAAGTGGCTTGCATACCTACTGCCTATAGTCCGAAATTTGCAGGACTGTTCAAAAGTGTCGGTTATGATACACTTGTTGATTTGACGACACTTTCCACTGTGGCTGCCGTTGAAAAAACAATGGAATATATTGGACAATATGTGGAATTGAAAACGAAAATTAAGTCTTGCCTGGTTGAAAACAACGAAATAATACAGGGAACAAAAAAATATATGCAGATATATCTAAAATCATTAAAGAAATGAGGATAAACATTTGGCAGAGCTCACAGACAAGTATAAAAACATAATAGAGAACAACCAGAAAGCATATATTGATTCATTTGTAAACAGTGCCGTTGGAAAGCTGTACAAAAAGACCGGAAAAGTGTCAGATGATATTTCAGCGGATAATTATGAAGATATGATTAGAACAATTAATTGTTTAAGGGTAAATAATTGTTTTGTTTCGCTGATTTCTAACTTGAAAAGGCTTCGGTTTCATCTTAATAATCATATTCGCATTAAAAGAAAATGCAGCAGATATAACGATTATTTGTCCATTGCATGCATAGTGAAAAATGAAGAAATGTATATAGCCGAATGGATTGAATTTCATATTCTCGTGGGAGTAGAACGTTTCTATATATTTGATAACGGTTCTACGGATAATACCAAAAATATTCTGCAGCCATATATTGACAGGGAAATCGTAATATATATTGATTATCCCGGAAAAGTGGCACAGATAAATGCGTATAATGATGCACTGAGACTGGCGGGGAAAAATACTAAGTGGCTGGCATTTGTTGATGCAGATGAGTTTATAGTGCCTGTTAAAGAGGACGATGTAAAGTCAGTACTCAGGGAGTTTGAAGGTGAACCTGCCCTTGGCGTCAACTGGATTGTATATGGACCATGCGGACATCAGCATCGTCCTGAGGGGCTTGTCATTAATAATTATAAGAAGACATTTGCTGACAGAAACAATGAGTTAAATTGCAGGGTAAAAAGTATTGTACAGATAAAAAAGACTAAATGCATGATATCCCCTCACTTTGGAATTTATAAAAAGAGACAGCTTGCAGTGGACGAAAAGCACAGGAAAATTACAGGGGCAGCAGCATATGTACAGGATGGCAGAGCATGTACTTTTTCTAATTCGGCAGAAAAAATAAGAATTAATCATTATTGGACAAAATCACTGGATGAACTGAAAACAAAATGTAACAGAGGATATCCTGACGGAACCTCAAACCCACAGTACGAAAGAACGTTGGAACGCGTAAATTATCCGTTGGTTGAGGATAACATAACAGACAGATTTGCTAATAAGATTAATGTGTGATAAGAAGTATTTGTACCAAAAGGAGTAGGTAATAAGATGAGTTCAGTTAACTTATATAAAAAATACTGTACAGGATGCGGATTGTGTCATTCGGTATACGGAGTGAAACTTGTTTCAGATGAGAAAGATTTTCTTTGTCCTGAGATTTCAAAGGATAATATTGATAAACTTATGAAAGTATGTCCATGTGGTGGGGCTGCGACTAAGGAAATGTCGGATAAGGATATCTGGGGAAAACAGGAAAATGTTTATCTTGGATGGTCATCCGATTCAGAGATAAGAAGAAAGGCTTCAAGCGGAGGCGTATTAACTTCGCTTTGCATATATCTGCTAAAGCATGGATTGGTGAATGGTATTATACAGACAGTGGGAGATAATGTTTATGGTACTAAAACAGTCGTAAGCCGAACAGAAGAAGATGTGCTTAAATGTATGGGGTCAAGATACAGTGTGTCTGCACCGCTATATGATATCAAGCAGCTTGTAAAAGAAAGCGAAGTATATGCATTTGTAGGAAAACCATGTGATGTGTCGGCGCTTAGAATGTACCTGAAGGAAGATGACGGCCTGAGTAAACAGATTGCCTATATGTTTTCTTTTTTCTGTGCGGGGACACCTAGCGGTACAGCACAGAAAATGTTGTTAAAAGAGTTGGGCTGCAACAGCAGGAGTGAGTGCGTCTCGCTTCAATACAGAGGAAACGGATGGCCGGGATATGCTACGGCAGTAAAAAACGACGGCTCTGAATCAAAGATAAGTTACAATGATTCATGGGGAAAAATACTTGGAAGAGACGTTAGAAAAATATGCAGATTCTGTATAGACGGAATTGGGGAAATGGCTGATATTTCATGTGGGGATGCATGGTATCTTGACGACAACAATATGCCGGATTTCTCGGAAAATGAGGGACGAAATGTTATTTTTGCCAGAAATACAAAAGGACTTGAATTACTGAAAAAGGCAATGACAGATGGGGCTGTTATTGCTGAAGAATATAAAGAATGTGATAAACTTAAGTTCATTCAAAAATACCAATATGAGAGGCGTTCAACTATGCATGCAATGATTAGGGGACTTAAAATATGTGGGGCGCCATCACCGATGTACAGCAAAAATCTTATGAAGAAATATAGGCAAAATGTACCGCTTAAGTTAAGAACAAAGAGAACACTTGGGATAATAAAACGATTTATTAAAGGAAAGATATAGTAAATAAGTAATTTAGTTATATTATGTCATTTGCAAGGGGGCTATTATTATGAGACAACTTGACAGATATCTGGCAAAGCTTGTTAAATCCCAGCTTTACGGAGAAAAAGCTGATAATTTACCGGACGGAATAACGGTACAGGAAATTGTGGATGTCGCGAAAAAAAGTCAGATGCAATGCATATTGCTTTCAGCGCTGATTAATGTTGATAATGTAAGTGATGAATACAAGGCCGCTATTAAGCCTATAATTCTCAGAAGTATGACAAAAACTTCTGCACAGATTCAGGAAATGAGGATGCTTGAGTCAAAGTTTGAAGAGGCGGGGGTGACAAATCAGCCAATGAAGGGTGCTGTATTGCGATTTGTATATCCGTCACCGGAACTTCGGGAAATGAGCGATCTTGATATTCTTATTGCTAAAGACGATATGGACAAGGCTGTTAAAGTACTGGAGGAATGTGGTTACACATTAAAAGAATCAATAAAGCACCATCATATATATACGAAGAGGCCGTTTATGGTTGTTGAGGCCCATCACGCTATGTATGATAAGACGGTTGACAAAAAGCAGGAAGGGTATTTTGGCGACTTTGTAAGAACAACAGTGAAAGAAGGATGCAAGTATACGCATGTATTCGGATTAGAGGATTTTTATGTGTATATGATGGCACATATGGCAAAACACTTTTATCAGACCGGTTGCGGAATAAGACACCTTGTGGATATATACGTGTACCTTAACAGATACGGAAAAGAGATAAACCGCACATACATAGATAATGAGTTAAAGGAGTGCGGAATATACAAATTTGCTAAACATATGGAAACGCTGGCGTATTCATGGCTTGATGATACAGAAGCAGATAGTCTGTATTCGGATATGTTTTTATATATGCTTGATTCAGGTATATATGGAAAAGATGAAAATGGTATCTGGAATAAACTTGCAGAGGATGAAGGTGAAACAATAAAGCGAGGACAGTTGAGAATGTGGTACTTTTTTCCACCATTATATTACATGTCAGAATATTACCCATATCTTTCACATAAACCGTGGTTATTACCGTGGGCATGGCTTGTAAGAGGTGTGGAAGGAATTATAAAACATAAGGGAAAATATAAACGAAGAATGATTGAACATATTGACATGGAGAACGTTACGAAGCTGAAAAAAATATATAAGGCTGTTGATTTAAAGTTTGGCCGATAAATCATGTGATTGAAAGGATATATGGCATTATAGCATGAAGATAATAAAAAGTTTTGTCAGGTTTATCAGATATAATGATTATAAGAGTGTAAGTATTCTTTGCTGGATATATTCAGCGTTGTACCGTTTTCAGGTTCTTCATATGGATACAAAAAAGATGCAGGTGAAATGGGGAGTTGAAGGAGAAGAGTCCGGCGAGAATGAGACACTGGAGCATTATAAGTATGCAAAGGCGGTTTCCATGTGTGTAAACCATGTTTGTAATAAAACTGTATGGGAGAGCAAATGCCTTGTGAGAGCATTGACGGCACAAAAACTATTAAAACTAAAGGGCATACCGTCAACATTATATCTTGGGTGTGGTATGCAGGATGGAAAGATGGTGGCACATGCATGGCTAAGGTGTGGCAGAATGATTGTCACAGGAGCCGGCGAAGAGGAATATACTGTTGTTGATAAGTTTCGCGCATAGCAAATTTAACTTGCCATGTTGTAAGATATGGAGCTATAATGAGGAGCAAATAAGTAAAAAATCAGGAGGATAGGAAATGGAAAAGAATTCAGAGATTATTATTAAGAAACAATTAAAGGCAAATGAACTGGCCGGAGAAAAGGTAATGATTGATTTTGAAACGGGCAAATATTTTCTTATCAAGGGTGTTGGAAATGATATATGGGATATGTTACAGGAAAAGACTACTCCCGCTAAGATTATTGAAAGTCTGTTAAAGGAATATGATGTGTCTGAGGAAGAGTGTGAGTCATCAGTAATGGAATTCCTTAATAAGCTGCAGAAGTTAGGATTTATTGATTAATGTAAGGAATTGAATAAATAATATGGGAAAATTAAAAAAATTATGGAATGATCGTTCGAACCAGTTTCGTTATGCAAAATGGATGATGCATTATACAAGGCCATACATAGGAAAAATCACTCTTATGATGCTTGCCACGTTGGCACAGACAATTATGACATTAGCCATGGTTCAGGTTACTAAAATGATTATTGATAATGCAACCGGTGGCAGTAGTTTTATTAATTTAATAGTTATATACGTAGCAATGGTAATTTTGTTGCAGATTCTTGAAATATTTATGAGTCTGTTTTCAACAATGCTTAATGAGAAATTCTCGTTCGGAATAAGAAAGCAGATATACGAGAAAATCATTAAATCCCACTGGATGGATGTTAAAAAATACCATACAGGGGATTTGATGACAAGGTTGACAAGCGACGCAGGAAATATTGCAGACGGTATAGTAGGAACGATACCAAATATAATAAAACTTTGTATTGAACTGCTATTGATATTTTTTATGCTGTTTTACTATTCACCGCTTCTGGCAGTGTTTGCCCTGCTGGTAGCACCGGTTGCAGCAGTTTCAACGTGGTGGTTTGGAAAAAAACTCCGTAAACTTCAGGTCAAGCTTCAGGAATCTGAGGCTGCATACCGCTCATTTATGCAGGAGAGTCTGGCCAATCTTCTTATTGTAAAGGCTTTTGCAAATGAAGAGTATTCAATGGAAAAACTGACAAAATTGCGGGATAACAGATTTTACTGGTTATTTAAGCGGACAAAGATGGGAGTTGTCACATCAACTGCCATGTCATTATCTTTTGAGATTGGATACATAGTGGCATTTGCATATGGTGCATTTCAGATATCGAGAAAGGTCATTACATACGGAACAATGTCAGTGTTTATCAGTCTTGTTAACCGTGTACAGGCTCCCGTTATGGGACTTGCACAGCAGATACCAAAGGTCGTATCAATACTTGCTTCAGCGGGAAGGGTAATGGAACTTCAGAATATTCCTATAGAAGAAAGAGATGAAGAGAACATCAAAGCGGAAAAAATCGGAGTGGAAGTGTCTGACATGTCATTTGGTTACACCGATGAGCTTGTGCTTAAGGATGTTTCCATAAAGATTAATCCGGGAGAGTTTGTTGCCATAGTAGGTGAATCAGGAATCGGAAAAACGACTCTCGTTCGCATAATGATGTCATTTATGAGCAATATTGAGGGACGGGTTTCGTTCTTTAATGAAAGCGGCGAAGTGGAAAACAGTAATGCGGGTACAAGAGAATTTATTGCTTATGTACCGCAGGGTAATACCTTATTCAGCGGAACCATACGTGAAAATATCCGGATGGGCAATCTTAACGCAACAGAAGACGATATGACAGAAGCGTTAAAGCTTGCTTCAGGGTATGATTTCGTCATGGGGCTGCCACAGGGATTGGATACCGTCATAGGCGAAAGGGGGCATGGTCTTTCGGAGGGGCAGGCTCAGAGAATAGCCATTGCGAGAGCATTTGTCAGAAAGGCACCTTTTTTGATACTTGACGAGGCCACATCAGCTCTTGACGAAGCAACAGAATTAGCAGTATTGCAGGGCTTACAGCAGCTTACTCCAAGACCGACCTGCCTGATAATTACTCACAGAAAGAGTATTTTGCAGTATTGTGACAGGGAATTAAAGATTGAGAATAAAACAGTATCTATTTAGATTTGACATATTAATTATGAAGAGGTGCGTTTGATGACAGAACAATCAAGAACAAGAAACAGCATAAGAAATGCAGTATTTTCAATTGGCGGATATGCATTTACGATGATTTTGCAATTGGTAGGGCGAAGGGTATTTTTGATGGTGCTGTCAAATGAGTACCTGGGACTGGGCGGATTGTTTTCAAGTATTCTTTCAATGCTTGCTTTGTCTGAGTTAGGCGTTGGAACTGCAATGGTTTACGCACTATATAAGCCGGTTGCTGAAAACAACACGGAAAAGATAAAATCATTAATGGCATTGTACAAAAAACTATATACAACGATAGGAGTATTTATTCTCGTTGTCGGGGTTTTAGTAACGCCGTTTTTGCAGTTTCTGATTAAAGATATGCCGGATATGAAATATATCAGAGTGTATTTTATTTTGTATGTATTTAATTCCGCTTTTTCATATTTTTGTACATATAAAAGGTCACTTATTATCTGCAACCAGAAGGAATATATATCCACTACAACTACGACAATAGCGGCTATGGTCACCAGAGTATTGCAGATTGTGGTCTTATTGGTTACGGGCAATTATATGCTGTACCTCATTGTTCAGATTGTCGTAACGGTAGCGGAAAATCTCTGGATTTCACATATAGCAAATAAGATGTATCCGTTTATTAAAGAAAAGGATATTGTCCCATTGGACAAGGAGGATGTTTCTTCCATCAGGAAGAATATTGGTGCAATGTTTGGTCACAAAATGGGAGATGTCATAGTTAATACCACAGACAGCCTTATTATTTCGCGTATTCTTGGGCTGGCTTCCGTGGGATTATTTTCAAATTATAATTTGATATTGTCTAATATACAGACGATTTCAAACAAGATAATCTATTCATTGAATGCAAGCATTGGAAACCTTACAGCTTCTTCCGATAAAAAACACAGCGAAGAAATCTTGGATAACATTGTATTTTTAACATATTGTTTCCAATGTTTTGTGACAACAACTCTGATAGTAATCCTGCAGGATTTTGTAAGTCTATGGGTCGGAACAGAACATCTTTTGGAAAATGCAGTGGTTGTTATTTTTGTTGCAAATCTTTATTTTGCAACAATGAGAGCCCCTGTTATGATTTTTAGAAATGCAACGGGAACATTCTGGAACGACAGATATAAACCAATATGCGAAAGTGTGGCAAATCTTGTTGTTTCCATTCCGCTGACATATGTTATGGGAATTGGTGGAGTGAAGCTTGGTACACTTATAAGTACATTGACAGTGGCATTCTGGTGGGAGGCATATGCATTATATAAGTATTATTTCAATAAAGGTGTAATGAGGTATCTTTTTAAACAGGCCAAATTTGCATTTATTACGGCTGTTTGTGTGGCATTAACGTACATCGTATGCCAACTTGTGCATACCACATTGATTGTACAGTTAATTATTAAAGTAATCATCTGCTGTATAATACCAAATGTCATTAATGTGCTCCTGTTTTATAGAACCTCAGAGTTTAAGTTTATTCAAAACAAAGTGTTAAGCATAATAAAGAGGAGGTAATGTATGAATCCATTAATTTCAGTTATAATACCTGTATATAATACTGAGCCGTATATAAAAAACGCAATAGGAAGTGTCCTTAAGCAGACATATGACAATATAGAGATAATCTGTGTTGATGATGGTTCAACAGATAACTCACCCCGGATTTTAGACGAATTTGCCGCAAATTATGACAATATCAAGGTTATTCACACTGAGAACGGAGGAATAAGTCATGCCAGAAATACGGCACTTGACTGCTGTAAGGGTGAATATATTGCTTTTCTTGATTCTGATGACATGTATCATGAACAGATGCTTAAGATATTATATGATGCTGTTATTGAGGGTGATTGTGATATTGCGACATGTAATGTCGTAAATTATAGTGATAATGATGTTGACCGATTAAGGTATGAGTTGCCGGAACATTATGATGTTTCTGTTCACAGAGGGGAAGAGCTTATGGAATACTTTTATTCCCTCGATAAGGAAAAGGTTCAAAAGGCTGTATTGGTCTGTGTGAAATTATATAAGCGGAAAATATGGGACGATATACGATATCCTGTGGGCCGGATATACGAAGATAATGCTGTTTTGCATATGATTGCACAAAAAACAGATAAATTTGCCGATGTTCCTCTGGGGATATATTACAGATATCTTAGGGAAGATAGTATTATGGGGCAAAGTAAGAAATTTTCCATTAAGAATTTTGATATACTGTATAATCCGAAGGAACGATGCGATTATTACGAAAAGGGGAATAATCCTACATTTACCAGGCTGGCATATAAAGAGTATCTGCATACTTTAAGATGTATCTATACAGAAACCAAAGAGAGCTCCCTTAATGTAAAAGATATATGTCCGAAAATAAAAGAGGAATATAGGACATATTTTGGAAAGGTTAAAAAGTTAAAAGTTTATTCAAAGTATGATGTGTTAAAGGAAACGGCAGCAGGACTGTTAAGGTTTAAGTAATTGTTTTATTATGACAGACGAACGAAAAGACGAAGATAAATCTTCGTCTTTTGTCTTCTAAATTCTAAAATATACTAACTCCGGCTTATTCCCGCTTTCTCATATTTGTTTTCTTTTATTTTGTGAGATATTTGTTCAATTAAAAGAGAAAAGGTGATGGATAGCAACAATACTATGAAAGGTCTAAACCATGAATACACAACACCGTCAGTATTAATTTTCAACATTTTACTACAAATATCCTGACATAACCAACCAATGATAGGATGTAAAATATAAATGTTTAAAGAAAGTTTGCTGCCTATATATTCAAGACACTTGCAAAGGCTGGTATCAGGGTGCTTTAATGCAATAATAAACAGACTTAAAGTAAGTGGAATATAGCCAACACATGAAAAGTTTAATGTCAGATCAAAGGTAGTAGGAATAATGGTAATCAGGCATCCGACAATTGCAACAAATATTAATTTGAGGGTGTTTACACTCTCGTATTTTTTTCTTTTATCAGTATGGAAAAAATAACCTGTGAGATACCAAGGCAAAGCACGAGTTACAAAGTTAATATTCCAAGTCCAGGCCAGTCCCAGTGTTTCGCAGAATGTCCATAAAATAATTTGTAATAGAAATAGGATAGGAATAAGCTTTAGTGCAAAAGTCTCTTTTTTCTTCTTTATAATTAGCAACCAGAGAAGGTAAGTTTCAATCATTGCAATAAGGTACCATAAAGGGACTGCAAAGTTAATTGTACAAAAGAATACATATTGTATTGGCGTTTTCCAAGTGAAGTTAGTGGCAAGCCATGTTGTGAGCTCATGGTTTATAATTGCGTAACCTATACCATAAGCAAAAAAACAGGCATATCCGTAAATAAAGATTTTTATTATTTTGCTAAGTCGTCGCTTTATTACTTCAGGACCGTTTCCGAATGAATAATATCCGGCAATCATAAAGAAAAGAGGTACTGCAAAACCGGATAGAGTTGATATTATTTTACCAAAGTTTCCCGGAAAAGGCATATGTATAAAAACTACGCCAACACAAGCAAATCCTTTTAATAAATTAAGCATAATATTGATTTTTTTATTCTCTCTTATTTTTTATCCTTTCAGTTTTAAAATGTTAAAAACAATGATGTACAAATAAGAGATATGCTGCCTCAAATTACAGACATATTAAAGCTTCTCCTACTCTGTAATAAAATATTTACAGAATATAATATACTACAAAATAATAACCTTAGCAATTTTTCTTATATTAATATTTCGAGGTATTTTGTTAATGACCATAAAGATAATATTCTGCTTTAAAAATATATATTTATCGTATATAATCAATAAAAACTAATTTGGCAGATTTATGCTTGAGGAGAGAGGTAATGTATTATTATAAAGTATATGATTTAAAGGTGAGGTCTGATTTGAAATTCCCGCAACTTATTGTGTGTGAGGACGAAACGGAACACGATTTGGAAATAATGTCAGGAACGATGCCGGAGGATATTGCTGCTAAGGCAGAAGTAAAGAAGTATGAGTTTGGAACTGAGAGAAGCTATCTTACTAACAAAACCTGCTGTATGCTTGTGGAGAAAGGCAATAGGATTACATACACCCTTAAACCGGGCGGGCTTGAAAAATATCTTCAGAGTTATCTCCTTGGATTCGGAATGGCTATGATTGCCATGCAAAGAGGCATGATTGCAATACATTGCAGCGCTTTGGCAGACGAGGACGGGGCAATACTGATTGCCGGTGAGAGTGGGGCAGGTAAGTCGACTCTTGCAACTGCGTTTATTGAGTCAGGCTATAGACTCATGGCAGATGATATGGTACTTGTTGAGACTGTGGACGGGAAAGCAATAGCAAAGCCGGCATTTCCGTTTCAGAAGCTTTGCAGGGATGTAGTTATGGAAAAAGGTTATGACATGAATGAACTTATCTACATTAACGAGGAGAAGGATAAGTTCCTTGTGCCGTTTAAGGGTGAATTTGTAAAGGAGCCTTTGCCTGTCAAGGCATTTATTTATCTTGTTATTGTTGATGGTGAAAAAGTGTTGACAGAGGAAGTAAAGGGTATTGGTAAGCTGAGTTTGTGTGCGAATAATTTGTTTCTAAGAAATTTACTTGGGCAGGAAAGGTTCGCCCCGAATATCGGACAGAAATGCCTTGAGGCAGCTGCAGCAATGCCCATGTACTGTATCGGCAGGCCGGACAAAAAAGACACTTCAAAAGAAGTGTCAGAAAAAGTATTTGAGATTTTGAGTACTTTAGTTTAAACGACAGGCAGAGATATGGTAAAGGTGCTTCCGACACCTTCGGTGCTTTCACATGTTACTTCACCGTTCATTCGCTCGATTATGGCTTTGACGATGGAAAGACCAAGGCCGCTTCCTGTGGAAGAGTCAGGTGTTCGTGAGGATGAGACGGTATATGTTCTGTTAAATATGTGGGGAATGGCTTCACCGGGTATACCGATTCCTGTGTCGATGACACTGATATTTAGGCAATCCGGACCGGAAAGTTCCCCCTTAAGAGTGATGCTCGCCCCGGCATCAGAGTATTTGGCTGCGTTTGTCATAAGATTATCCAATACGCGTATCATTTTTTGGATATCAATATCAATCCGGCAGTTCAAATTATCCGGGACATCAAAAAATAATTTTTTTGTCTCGTAGCGGCTGTCAGCTTCAATATCAAAGAAATATTCCTCCAGAAAAGGGAATGCTTCAACTTTTTGTAAATTAAGCTTTTTTGAAGTGTCTTCCACACAGAAGAGATAATACATATCATTGATAAGATCTTCAAGGTTTTTTGTGCGGCGGTCAATGATATTAAGTGAAAATACATAGTCATCCATAGTCAGACCTTGCCCTGAACGGAGAAAGTCAACAGCGCTGCGGATAGCAGTGAGCGGAGCGCGAAGATCATGGGAAATGTTTGAAAGCATTTCAGCACGTTCTTTCTGCTCCTTTTTCAACTGTTCATTAGCTTCAAACAGCTTCAGGGACAATTCTTCAATTGTTTCATTTTCTATTTGCGGAGCTTTGAATTTGTTCTTTGATTTCATTTTTTATACCTCTGATTGTTCGCTGATTATCTGACAATAAATTTATAACCTTTTGACCATACTGTTTCAATCATTTTTTCAAGCTCGGAGTCAATAGTCATCTTTTTTCGTAAGCGGCTTACATTTACCATTACTGAACGGCGGTCGGATTCCATGTACGTTTCAAAGAGAGCTACACCAAGTTCCTCGTATGTAACTTCTTTGTTCGGATGGGTAGCCAGATAAAGAAGTACCTCGTACTCACGGTTGGCAAGTCCAAGGTCAGAACCTCGAAAGTAAGCTTTGTGTTCAAGCTTGTTGATTGTAAGACTGCCAAAGGTTAATGTGTTGGTGGAAGCAGGTGATTTTGTGCCGTTAACCCTTCGTAAAATAACCTCAATACGTGCTTTTAGTTCGCGTATGCTGTACGGCTTGACAATGTAGTCATCAGCACCTTTCATTAAACCGGTAATTTTGTCGTCTTCTCCACTTTTCCCAGTAAGAAAAATGATAGGAGCATTAGAAAAACTGCGTATGTTTTCACAGACTTCATATCCGTTCATGCCCGGCATCATTACATCAAGCAATATGCAGTCGGGAGACTTTTCTTTTGCAATTTCAATACCTTTCTTTGGATTGTCGGTAATATAAACCGTATATCCCTCTCCGGTCAGATATTTTTTGTTGATTTGCAATACTTCCCTGTCATCATCAATAAGTAATAATACAGCCATTTATCCACCTCCCGGTAAGTTATAGACTAATTGTATCATATTTTTTTTTTATTTCAACGTTTCTAAATAAGGGCTGTAAATAGTAATAATTTACTATAACATCAATTGATTACAATCATTGACAGAATCAAAGGCGGAAGATATAATTAAATAAATTATGTACGACGGATGTTTATAAAAAGTGAAAAGGTAGGGATCCAAAATGAACAAGACTAATGTGGGGGCTAACTCGGATACAACCTACGTAATTATTGATGTGATAACAGTACTGTTGGGCTTTGGTGTTTCATGTTTTATTTTTCGTGGTGATTTTACATTTGAGTCCATGAGGGTATTTGTTATATTGGCATGTGTTCAATTGATAATTTATCTGTTGAATAACAAAAAAGAGTATATTTATAATGTGACTATGTTTTTTTACCTGGACAGGGTTTACAGAAAGATTACTAAGTCATATTTGATAGGAGCTGTGGCAACATTCTGTTTATTGTATTATGTTTCCGCAAAACAGCTTGAACCAAAGATATACCTGTTCTTTCTTGGTTTAACGTATATTCTGTTATGTTTTACCACGATGTTTTTGAGAGAACGTTTTGCCAACTTTTTTTATAAAAAGACTATACCGAGGACAGTGTTTGTCGGAAGTAAGGATACATTCAATAAGTTTAATTATTTTCTTAATAAGACCAGCATAAAAATTGAACCGGTTGGCTATATATGCATGAAGAGGGAGGACATTTCCGAAAAATATATAGGCTGTCTTGAAGACTTGGAGGCTCTTATTAGAGAATATAATGTTGACCAGGTTTATATTATGCAGAAGAGGGAAGACAGTCTTGATTATATTCAGCATTACATTGATTTATGTATTGAGATGGGTGTGACATGCCGTGTGATTGTAAACTTCTACAAGCGACGCAGGGCAAACAGTTATGTAAGCTCAATTGGCACCTATCCTGTCATTACGTATCATACGATTTCGCTGAACAGTTATGAGAGGATACTTAAGAGGTGTGCGGATATTATCGGAGCATTGGCAGGTATTATTTTGAGTTCTCCGATAATGATTGTTACGGCTATTGCAATCAAAATCGACTCACCCGGTCCGATACTGTTTCGTCAGACGCGAGTAGGGCAGAACGGAAGAATGTTCAAGATATATAAATTCAGAAGCATGTACAGGGATGCCGAGGCCCGCAAAGCACAGTTGATGGAAAAGAACGAAATTGCAGGCGGGGTAATGTTTAAGATGAAAGATGACCCTCGAATTACGAGAGTGGGAAAATTCATACGAAAAACAAGTATTGACGAGCTGCCGCAGTTTTTCAATGTTCTTATGGGAACTATGAGTCTGGTGGGCACAAGACCACCGACGGTGGATGAAGTTGAGAAGTACGAGCGTAAACAGTGGAGACGAATAAGCATCAAACCGGGAATTACGGGAATGTGGCAGGTCAACGGAAGAAGTGAAGTCACAACCTTCGATGAAATCGTTCAGATGGATATCGAGTATATTGATACGTGGGATTTACTTTTGGATTTTAAGATTATCTTAAAAACCGTAGCGGTTATTCTTAAGCATGAAGGTGCTTATTAAAAATATTAACAGTTTCATAAGGAAAATATAATTATACGAAAAGGCAAACCTTTTGAAAGAAAGGGACGCAAAGCTAAGGGCCTAATATATCCGTAAGGATATGATGGCAGCCGGTTACCGAAATAATTCATTCTGGTGCATTGCCTCACAGTATAATGTTACTGTGAGGTTTTTGTTATGGCGACGAGGAAAATGGACACTGTGCTTGCACAAGTGGACATTTGACGACCGCTAATCAGAGCGAGATTCGCAAAGCGTATCTCGTCTCTGTGTTTCAAAGCAAGAAATCGGTATGAATATATTCGGAATCCATACTACAGGAGGAAAAATATATGTCATCTACAAATGTTTTAAAAAAGTTTTTGGTAAGTATGTTAATTGTATCCGTTATGGCAACAGTATTTCCATATAATATTGTAAGTGCCGGTGAAGGTAACTGGATTTATTCTTATCAAAGTACTTATTACAGGGCGGAAGGTTGTACCGATAATACTGTGGAGACTGTTCATGGACGTGTTTTGACAGGATTAAATGTAATTGATGGAAACCTTTACTATTTTAGAAGAGACGGAAGATTATTATATGCTGATTATGGGACGAATATATATAATTTTGACGGTGTAGATTATTATTATGAAATCGGTACCGGAAAATTAACTCCTTTATCTGAATATACAGGCTTAGCCAAGCAGTACAAGTATATCTTTTATTATGTAAACGGAGAAAGACAGACAGGATGGCATCAGATAGATTCGCAGACATATTATTTCATCGATAACGGTAAAACAGGATATGGAAGAGCTGCTGTTGGAAAGACGGTTATAGATAATGTAGAATACGAATTTGATGAAAACGGTGTGTTGATTTCAAATAATTCACCAATGTCAATACAAGGGGAATGGGAAAAATATTATGGGTCATATCGTTTCTATACAAGTGATACAGAATATGTTACCGGATTCCAGACAATAGACAATAAACTTTATTATTTCGATGATGAGGGATTGTTAAAAACAAAGAGAACAGATGGTACGGATTTAAATAACATTGACGGAGTCGATTATTATTTTTATGATGACAATTCATGTGTAAAATTATCTGAATATACAGGCATTGTAAAGATATATGCCCACAGATATATTTATGTGGACGGTGAGACTGTTACAGGATGGCATGAAATAGATGGAGATATCTATTATGCCGGCAGCGACAAAAAAGTTGTCAAAGGAACACAGAAGATACAGGATGTGAATTGTTATTTTGACAACGACGGTAAATTTATAGGTGCTGATGAAGAAGTGGACATGTCAAATAAACAGCCGACAATTCATATTGATGAACCGGACTATTCAAGTGAGGTATGCGGAATTACTGCAGAGGAGTGGAATGAAAAGACAACTTACGGATGGAATCTTGGCAATGCATTATCGGCAGTATACGGTGATTGGGATAAAACAACCGATGAATATATTAATCAGGAGACAATGTGGGGACAGCCGGAAACATCCCTTGAATTGATTCAGTATGTAAAATCTCTGGGCTTTAATTCCGTAAGAGTTCCTGTAACATTCTATAAAAATACTTATCAGGATGAAAACGGAATATACCACATTAATGAGCAGTGGTTAGACAGGGTGGCTGAAGTTGTCCAGATGTGTCTTCAGAATGATTTGACAGTTTACATATGTCCTATGTGTGATTCTTTAAGCAATGGGCCTATTGTATTAGGTCAGGATGATGAGGCGATGAAGGATGTGTACAGATATTGCGAGGATATATGGACAGACATAGCTGAGAAGTTTAAGAATTATGACGGAAGACTTGCTTTTGAAGGATACAATGAAGTCTGGATAAAAGGCAGTGGAAAAACCGTATATACAAAAACAGGTCATGAACAGATGAATTATATTAACCAGCTCTTTGTAGATACAGTGAGAAGGTCCGGCGGAGCCAATGCAGACAGAGTACTTATAATTCCAAGCTATGGACATGAGTATGATTATGGTGCATTAAATGATTTTGTTTTGCCAAAGGACACTGCGAAAGACAGATTGATTGTATCGGTTCATGAGTATGCATTGGCGTATGACCAGCAGCTCGATAGTGTAATGAGACAAATTTATGATTTTCAGGAGAGAATAGATGCACCTGTGATTATCAATGAATGGGGCTTCAGTGACGGTATGGTATTATTTAATAAAGAAATACAAACAGCAGCTTATTCAAATTTCTCGTACATATCAAATAAGTATGGCATAAAGGCTTATGTATGGGATAATGGCAAAATGAATGATTTTGGAATTGTATCAAGAACTAATTATAATCACAGCGATAAGGATATAATAAGTGCTATAATGAATCCAAAAGAAAATATAACAGAAAAAGCCTTTGTTATAACAGATATAAATGATGTGAATATGAATTTGAATTACAGAATCAAAAAGGATAATTCAGGAATAGAATACCATCCATGGTGGGGATTCTTATCATTTGGTGAAATGGAGCATGGATACGAGATTCCGGAAGGCTATAAATATTTTGAAGCAAGTATATTAAAGCATACTACTGATTTAAAGGCCATAAGGTTTGAGACATACAGATGTGTATTTTATGATGAGAACGACAACTATATTGGAGGAGAATTCTGTAAAACTAACGGAACTTTAACAGAAATACCTGAGAATGCAAAATATGTAAGAGTTCTTTGCTATAACCAGTTTGAGGAATGCAAGGCTGAGCAGATAGAGAATTGGTTTAATACCGGTGAATTATCATTTTACTGTGCATTTTATGACGGAGAATAATGCACAACTTCAAGTTTATAATGTTTGACACATAACCGCTTATGTGCTATGCTAAGTAAGGTTGCATTAGGCAATCAGTTAATATTTTGGAGGTACAAAATGAAAGGTACAGTAAAGTGGTTTAACAACCAGAAGGGTTACGGTTTCATCTCTGATGAGCAGGGCAACGATGTATTTGTACATTATTCAGGAATTGCAACAGAGGGCTTCAAGTCTCTTGAAGAAGGTGCTGCAGTAGAGTTTGATGTAACAGACGGTGCAAAGGGACCTCAGGCTACAAACGTAACAAAGTTATAATTATTTGTGAAATAATGTGCCTTTTTCTTTATAAATTTTCGACAGCGCAGCAGTAGGAGTTTTATAGGAATTTAGCTATTTGTTTTAAAGATGATTTAACTAAGGGGCTGATATTCATTTGAATATCAGCCCCTTTTCTCTTATCTTGGTTATATCATGCTCTTTATCTCGTCAACTGTGAAAGTGTAATCTGTATTGCAGAAATGACAGTTAAGAGTGACATCTTTCCCGTCGGATATTATATCTTCAAGTTCTTTGCGACCAAGGCTTATGAGAGCCTTAGAAACACGCTCGCGACTACAGTTGCATTTGTATGCTGTAGGAATTTTGTCAGTAAACTCTATGTCGAAAGGCTCAAGAATATGTTCAAGTATCCCTTCAGGGGTAAGTCCCTCTTCAAGCATTGAGGTAACGGATTTCACCTCATTTATACGCGCTTCAAGAGTGTCAATAACGGAATCCTCTGCAAAAGGCATGAGCTGAATGATAAATCCGCCTGCCTGACGCACTGTATTCTCTTTGTTCATAAGAACACCCAGCCCAACAGATGTCGGTATCTGCTCACTTTTTGCAAAATAGTAAGTAAGATCTTCGGCAATTTCACCGGTTACCAAATCTGTTTCGCCAACATAAGGCTCTTTCAATCCCATATCTTTTATGACACGCAGTGTCCCGTATCCGATGGCACCGCCCACATCAAATTTTCCGAGATAGTTTGGAGGGTTTACAAAAGTAGGATTATTAACGTAACCCTTTACATTTGCAGAAGAATCTGCAGTGACGGTCAGACCGGACATAGGACCGTCTCCTTTTATCTGAAGAGTGAGAATATCTTTGTCACTCTTGAGGGAAGCACCCATCATGGCTCCTGCTGTCAAAAGTCTGCCTAATGCGGCGGTTGCGACGGGACTTGTGCCGTGAATTGCTCTGGCATGTTCAACAAGGTTTTTTGTTGTTGCTGCAAAAGCACGAATCTGCTGGTTTGCAGCCATTGCTCTTATAATATAGTCAGTCATTGTTTGCTCCTTAATTTAGTTTATTTTTTTGCCCTTCTCCCCGGCGATGACATATATGCGCTCGTCATTGTCGGAAACGGGATTTTTGGTGAAGGCACCGTAACTGTCGAGAAAAATCATTCCGGCATCATTTAATGCAGATTTGATTTCATCGAGAGTATATCCTCTCTGTACATGGGTTTCCTCGAATTTGGTGTACCGTCCGTCATCATCTTTTGCAAAGATTGTCAGGTCATATTGATTGAGATGGGTTTCTTCAAAGTATGAATTTTCCCATATAAAGCTGCCTTCTTCACGGTTTTCTGCAATGACGGTATCACCCATCATCTCATATTTGTGGATTGTATTCAAATCAAAAATGAACACTCCGCCGGGGTCCAGATAATTGTTTACAAGCTTGAAAACATGTACAAGCTGGTCGTATTCAAGTATATAGTTCAGAGAATCACATATACTTACAGCGGCAGCAACAGTGCCGTATAAATCAAGTTCTCTCATGTCCTGACACAGATAAAGGATATCATGTCCCGAATCATATCGTTTATCCATGGCTTCAGCAAGCATATCTTCAGAGTTGTCAATGCCTATCATATCATATCCGGAAGCAGCCAGAAGCTCTGTTATATTTCCCGTACCGCATCCCATATCAAGCACAATACCATCTTTTACACCATATTCATTTAAAAGACCGGTCAGATAATGACTCCACTCTTCATAGGGAATATTATCCATGAACAGATCGTAGAATTCAGCAAAACCTGTATATGATTCCATGTAAAATCCTCTTTTCGTTGTTTTTAATATAATAAAGCTTTTTTTGCTTAAAAGCAAGCTTGATTATTGATGTGTCATGGATTATACTAGGGGCATTGAAATACTAAACACAGAACAGGGGAGAGAAACATGAAGGGAAGAGAGATTTATAAAAGTATTAGAAAAATATATCTGAGGCATTTATTCTGGCCACTCTTTCCGATAATTGTGTCAACTGTGTTTATTGTTATTATGCCATTTAAGGAGATGATTAATCCGATTAAGGTATCATCTACAGCCGAAGCAATAGAAGCAGTAAAGCAGGGACATGAATATATTGAAATCAGTGCGGAAAAACTAATTTACAGTGGCTGCAATTATATGAAGGATTCGGACGTATACGGAGAGTATTATTATGATTTGGTAAACGGAGAAAAGTGTGTGTTCTTTCTTATAAGGCCGTCTGATGAAGGTGCGGCGCGCGTAAACCTTAGCAACGTAACAAAGACGGTTAAGGTTGTACAGACAAACGGAATTTTTAATAATATGCTGAGTATGTTTTCAAACACCATAAACTGGACAGAGGAAGGCGTCCGTGAAATAACAGAAGATTATGTCTTAAGTGAGGTTGATTATCACGGAATAACATACAGGGTACTGCTTGTACTTCTTCTCATAACATTTGCCTATGGTGTGGCAGTATTTTCTTATAACCTGATATTTGCAATTATGCCTATGCTCAGTCCTAAGCTGGTTGTGGCAAGATATTATTACAGTGTTGACAAAAAGCATAAGACAAAGGATATGGACAGCTTTATGAGACTTGTGGCAGGGGAGATGGATAATCCAAAGGTGCATGAGGAGAACATGTATATAACAGAACACTTTTATATTAATATGGACAAGTCGAATTTTGCCATAGTACCTATTGACAGGATTGTTTTAGCTTATGAGCACAGTACGTTGAAAACGTTTTTGGGAATGCATCTTAATGTATCATATACGCTTTGTCTGAAGTGTACAACGATGCTTCGTTTTAATGCACCAAAGAAAACGCATGATGAAGTTAAAAACATTCTTGATTATTTCAGAGAGAACGAGCCGAACATACTTGTAGGATATACTGATGAGAATAAACAGTTGGTTAAGAGTATAATAAATAAGGGCACAAGCTGGTTTAGAAAATAATGAGCTATGGAGGCATAATGGATGAAAAATACGATATTGTTTGATTTGGACGGTACACTGACAGACCCGAAGGAAGGGATTACAAAATGTGTGCAGTATGCATTGGAATATTTCGGAATAAGTGTCTCTGACAGGGATGATTTGCTATGCTTTATCGGACCACCGCTTATAGACAGCTTTCAGGATTTTTACGGCTTCAGTTTAAAGGATGCCGAAGTGGCCGTTGATAAATATCGTGAGAGATATAAGGATATAGGGATATTTGAAAATGGCATTTACGACGGAATTACGGATATGCTTGCGGCCTGCAGGAAAGCAGGAAAGAAGATATGTCTTGCAACATCAAAACCGGAAGTCTTTGCAAGACGCATACTTGAAAAATATGGTATGGCCGGGTATTTTGATGAAGTAGTGGGAAGTACACTTGACGGAAGCATCAATGCAAAATGTGATGTTATAAAAGAGGCTTTCAGAAGAATGAATATCAGAAACGATGAAGAACTGTCACATGTAGTTATGGTTGGTGACAGAAAACATGACATAATAGGTGCAAAACAGTGCAATATTCAATCTGTAGGAGTTCGTTTCGGATATGCCGAAGAAGGAGAACTGGAAGAGGCCGGTGCTGATTATATTGTAGACACAGTTGAGGAGCTTAAGGAAAAGCTTCTCAGTATTTAATGATTGAGGAGAATGATTATGGAATATATTGTTGATACGCACACGCATACAATTGCAAGCGGACATGCATATAATACTATACTTGAGATGGCAAAAGCAGCATCGGAGAGAGGAATAAAGCTCTTGGGAATAACAGATCATTCAAAGGAAATGCCGGAAAGCAGCGGGGATTTTTATTTTATGAATCTGAAGGCTATGGACAGGGAGGCTTACGGAGTTGAATTGCTGCTGGGTGTTGAACTTAACATTATAGATTATGAAGGAAAAGTTGATTTAAGCAAAAGCCTTCTTGAACAGATGGACATTGTAATTGCAAGTCTTCATCAGCCGTGTATAAGACCGGGAACATTGGAGGAAAATACAAGAGCACTGATAAAATGTTGCGAGAATCCGCTTATAAATATTATCGGTCATCCTGATGACGGCTCGTATCCTATAAATATTCGTGAGGTGGCCAAGGCGGCAAAAGAGACAGGAACACTTCTTGAATTAAATGACAATTCAATCATGTTCAGAAAGAATGCAAGGGAAAATGACAGAGAGATGCTTCTTGTATGTAAGGAGGAGGGAATGCCTATAATTATAGGAAGCGATGCTCATGCCGTAGGAAGAGTGGGAGCACATTCAAATGCAATGGAACTCATTGACGAAGTCGGATTTCCTAAAGACATGGTGCTGAATTACTACCCGGATGAATTGAAGAAGTATGTAAATAAATACAGACTTTAATAGTGCACAGTAAAAAAATATATGTGGACATTTTTGCGTCAGTGTGTTAAACTACAAAAGAAATAAAGGGAAGGGTCTAAGGGCTATTTCTAAAAAATAGTTAAGGTGAACGAAATGACAAAGAAAATCAGAACAGAAGAAGTAGACCATTTATTTGAGGCTATTCTTACTCTTCAGAATAAAGATGAATGTTATCAGTTTTTTGAAGATGTGTGCACGGTAAATGAGTTACTTTCATTGGCACAGAGATATGAAGTGGCACAGATGCTTAGAAATAAGAATACTTATCTTGAGATAGCAGAGAAGACAGGAGCATCAACAGCTACAATCAGCCGTGTAAACCGCTCATTAAATTATGGTAATGACGGCTATGACATGGTATTTAAAAGACTTTCGTAAATAGACATAAGAGAAAAAATAAAGCGGACAAGTCCGCTTTATTTTTTTGACTTTTCGCGCTCTTCACGCTCACGTTTTAATTGTTTCTCACGTTCTTCCATTTCTCTTTTTGCTATTTTTTCTTTCTCTGATTTTGATATAGGTTCATCAAGAGTATCAACTATGGACTCAATGAGCTGCTTCTTTAAATATATATCAAAGCAGAGCATGGAAACCAGGGAAAAGAGCCTAAGATAATCGGAATCTGACGGCTTTACTCCGCTAAATGTATCAGAAGTAAATGACTTTGAGGCCAAATCACATTTATTCTTAACATCATTTTTTACATCCTCGCTTACGGTGCTTATAAAGCTTTCAATCTCTTTGTACACGTTCTCCAGAGTCACACCTGATTCAGAGTGGAAGTACTTATCCGATATGGGCTGCAGCAGTTTCTTAATATCGCTTATTGAGAGAACATTTTTGTAATAGTAGATAAAAGTAAGCAGCAGTACATGGTCTTTTGAATACTTCTTCTTCTCCGGTGAGGGAAGGAGTTCGTTCTTTGCATAATTATTTATCATTGTTTTTGTGAGAACCTTATCCTCGTCTATCCTCTTTGAACTGTAGAGGTGTTTGTCCATAAACGTGGTTACCTGATCCATGTAAAGATCGATATTCGGAATATCATCAGGCTTTATAAGCTTCATATCATTTAATATCTCGTCTAAAATTTTGTTTGCATCCATAATAGTGTCCTTTGTTGCTCAATAACATATCTATAGTGACAAATCTTATTATATAGTATTCAAAACCATATGACAAGTGGTTTTGAAACTTAGTGACAATAAAATAGATTTGTAGTATAATTGACTTGTGTTTTAAAAACTATATTTAGACGGAGGATTTTAAAATGGGAATTATTTCAAGATTTAAGGACATTATGTCAGCAAACATTAACGCACTCTTAGATAAGTGTGAGGATCCGGAGAAGATGATTGACCAGTATCTTAGAAATCTGGAGAGCGATCTTGGTAATGTAAAGGCTGAGACAGCATCAATCATGGCAGAAGAGAAGAGAGCAAAGAGAGAACTCGATGAGTGCAATGCTGAGATAGAGAAGTTCCAGAATTATGCAGTTAAGGCAATTGAGGCAGGCAATGACAATGATGCACGTCAGTTCCTTGAGAAGAAGAATCAGTTAGTACAGAAGCAGACAGCTTTGCAGCAGGCATATGACCTTGCAAGTGCAAATGCAACAAAGATGCGTCAGATGCATGATAAGCTTGTTTCTGATATCAATTCTCTCAATGCAAAGAGAGATGCAATCAAGGCAAAGGTGGCTGTGGCAAAGGCACAGGAGAGAATCAACAAGGTTGGTTCTTCTGTTGCAGGTGTTGAAAACAATATGTCAGCATTTGCAAGAATGGAGGCAAAGGCTGATAAGATGCTTGACGAGGCTAACGCAATGGCTGAGCTTAACATGGATACAGCATCATCTGATATTAATAATCTTGCTGCAAAGTATGAGACAACAACTACAAACACAGCAGTAGATGATGAACTTGCTGCATTAAAGGCACAGCTTGGTAAATAAGGAGTAGAAAATGGGTTTATTCAGTTCGCAGTTTTCAAACGTAGTTGAATGGCAGGAAACCAGAGATGATGTGATGTTCTGGAAGTGGAAAAATGATGAGATAAAAAAGGGAAGCCGTCTTATCATTCGTCCAGGTCAGGATGCCATATTTATGTATAACGGTAAAGTGGAAGGTGTCTTTGAGGATGAGGGAAGCTTCGACATTGAGTCGCAGATTATTCCGTTCCTTTCAACATTGAAGGGCTTTAAGTTTGGATTCAATTCAGGTATCCGTGCGGAAGTATTATTTATAAATACAAAAGAGTTTGCCGTAAAGTGGGGTACAAAGAATGCGATTAACCTTCCCGCACCAAATCTTCCGGGCGGCATGCCTGTAAGAGCCTTTGGAAACTTTACATGTAAGATATCAGACAGAGATGCGCTTATTGATAAGGTAGCCGGAATAAAGCAGATGTTTACCGTTGAGGATGTTAAGGAAAGAGTTATGGCAGTTCTTGACCAGCTTCTTATGAAGTGGATTTCAAAAGAGGGCAAGGACATGTTCAACCTTCAGGCAAATGCTTATGATATTTCAAAGGGCATCAGAGAAGACCTTGACATGGAAATATACAAGATAGGTATTTCAATTACCGGTTTTAATATCCAGAGCTTCTCATATCCGCCTGAGATTGAGGCAATGCAGAAGAAAGCTGCTTCGCAGCAGATGGTTGGCGATATGAACCGCTATCAGCAGATGGCAGTACTTGATGCCATGGGAAAGCCGGGTAACACGGCAGGAAGCAATATGGCTACACAGATGGCAGGCATGCAGATGGGAATGATGATGGGTCAGCAGATGGTAAACCAGATGCAGGGAGCAATGAATATGAACCAGAATCAGATGAATCAGGCAGCAGCGCAGCCACAGCAGACAGCAGGTACGGCACCGAAGTTTTGTCCAAACTGCGGAACACCTACAAATGGTGCGAATTTCTGTAGTAATTGTGGCAACAAGCTTGTGTAGACTTAACATTACATATGGTTTAAATGAGATGATTTGTGGCAGCGGGATTCCCGCTGTCACTTTCTATCAAAACATCAAAACAGACACACAGGAGTATATATGGCTAATTTAGAACTATTAAATGACATGCAGAGAAGGGCTGTTTTAAAAACGGAAGGACCTGTACTCATTCTGGCGGGTGCCGGTTCGGGAAAAACAAGAGTGATTACGAACAGAATAGCATATCTCATAGAGGAGTGCGGAGTGAATCCATGGAATATTATGGCCATCACTTTCACAAATAAGGCAGCAGGAGAGATGAGGGAGAGAGTTGACGATATGGTCGGCTTTGGCTCAGAGAGTATATGGGTGAGTACATTCCATTCATCATGCGTTAAGATACTGAGGCGGTATATTGACAGAATCGGCTATGAGAACAGCTTTACAATATATGATACAGACGATCAGAAATCCGTAATGAAGGATATATGCAAAAAACTTCAGATAGACACAAAGAATCTTAAAGAGAAGACTATCCTTGGCTACATTTCATCGGCAAAAAATGAAATGATATCACCTGAGAGATATGCTAAAGAGAATGCAGGTGATTATCATATGTCAAGAGTGGCAGAGGCATATAAGGAGTATCAGCAGACACTTAAGAAGAATAATGCACTTGATTTTGATGACCTGCTGGTGCTGGCGGTAGAACTTTTCAGACAGTGTCCTGATGTGCTTGAACATTATCAGGAGAGATTTAAGTATATAATGGTGGATGAGTATCAGGATACCAATACGGTACAGTTTGAGTTTGTGAGCCTTCTGGCTGATAAATATAAAAATCTGTGCGTCGTGGGAGACGATGACCAGTCAATTTATAAGTTCAGAGGTGCAAATATTCAGAATATACTTAATTTTGAAAAAGTTTTTCCTGAAACAACGGTTATAAAGCTTGAACAGAATTACCGCTCTACGGGCAATATCCTTGATGCGGCAAATGAGGTCATAAGGAATAACTTCGGAAGAAAGGCAAAGAAGCTGTGGACAGAGAAAGATGAAGGCGAGCTTATTACGCTGAAAACATTTGATAATGGCTTTGAGGAGGCTGAATTTATAGCAAGGGACATAAAGAACGGTGTAGAGTCGGGAAGT
Organism: Lachnospiraceae bacterium; assembly: GCA_045126475.1. Lineage (GTDB taxonomy): Bacteria > Bacillota > Clostridia > Lachnospirales > Lachnospiraceae > SVEL01. The sequence continues at coordinate 27,036 of JBGVOL010000003.1, forward strand.
GTTGCGTACAATGACTGTGCCTGCCTTTACAGAACAAATGCCCAGTCCCGCCTTATAGAAGAAAAACTTATACAGAATAATATACCTTATAAGCTTATAGGCGGAGTAAATTTCTATCAGAGAAAAGAAGTAAAGGATATGCTGGCATATCTTAAAACCATAGATAACGGCAGGGATGATGTGGCGGTAAAACGTATAATAAATGTTCCAAAGAGAGGGATAGGTGCAACAAGCCTTTCGAGAGTTGAGGATTATGCTGCGGCCCATGGTTTAAGCTTTTTTGAAGCACTTATGGATTGTGAGAGGATACCGGGACTTGGAAAAGCAGTAGGAAAGATAAATGAGTTTGTAAACTTTATCCGTGTTCAGAGAAGTAAGCTGGGATACAACAGCCTGAAGGAAATTCTTGAAAGTATCATGGATGGAACAGGGTATATAGAAGAACTTAAAACAGAAAATACAGAGGAATCCCTTGCGAGGGTGGAAAATGTCGAGGAACTTTTATCAAAGCTTGTAACTTATGAACAGTCAACGGATGAACCGACTCTGGCAGGATTTTTGGAGGAGGTTGCACTTATTGCCGATATCGACAGTCTTGAGAACAGCAGTGATTATGTGGTGCTCATGACAATTCACAGTGCCAAAGGCCTTGAGTTTCCGAGGGTATATTTAAGCGGCATGGAGGACGGAGTGTTTCCAAGCTACATGTGCATAAATTCTGATGATCCTACGGACATAGAGGAGGAGCGACGCCTGTGTTATGTTGCCATAACAAGAGCCATGAAAAAGCTTACCATGACATGCGCAAGGGCAAGAATGGTAAGAGGTGAAACACAGTATAATAAGATGTCGCGGTTTGTAAAGGAAATACCGTCTCACCTTATAGATAAAGGACAGACAACCGGAAAAAGCAATGTGGGAGCAGGAAGCTTTGGCGGCTTTGGCGGAATGTCTTCAGGAGGATATTCTTCAGGAAAAGGCATGTCTGCAGCTGATTTATTCAAATCAAGCGCTTTTGACAAGCCAAAGAGCAACTTTATTGGTACTTCGAAACCTGCTCCGTCAAGCGTGCTTGTCAAAGGAAATCAGATAACAAAAGCCGGAAGTCTTGATTATGGTCCGGGAGACAGGGTTAAGCATATTAAATTTGGTGTGGGAACAGTGGTATCGGTTGAAGATTCAGGCAGAGACTATGAGGTTTTAGTGAACTTTGATACGGCGGGTCCTAAAAAAATGTTTGCATCCTTTGCAAAATTAAAAAAAATATAGTAAAATTGTTATAAATTTGGTATTATAAATATATGTATGAAAACGTTATTTCAAGGAGGGTTAAATTATGCATAAGATGGAAGAATTACTTGCAGCTACAAAACTTGGTGCAATGCTGAAAAAAGAGGAAGAAGAGAAGAAAAAGAGCAAGGTATGCTGGATAGTAGGAAGTATTTTAGCAGTTCTTGCCGTAGCAGGCATTGCATACGCACTCTATAAGTATTTCACACCAAAATATTGTGATGAGTTTGATGATGACTTTGAAGATGATGATTTCGATGATGATTTCTTCGAGGATACAGAGGAGTAAAAACTGTAACTGATTAATGAAAAGCACTTATACTGCGAATTTATATGATTTTGGGTGTAAGTGCTTTTAAATTTATTAGGGAGATAACGGATGAGAAGAAAAGCATTAATGTTTGCGATGGTGGTTGTGATATCGCTGTCTGCCGGATGCAGTTCAAAAAAAATGCCGGAAGTACAGCAGGATACAAAGCCTGAAGAAACCGAAACAACCAAAAATGAAGTTGTCGGGGATGATGCAGAGAAACAGCAGGACGGAAAAAATACTGAAAAAGATACGACGGACGAAACAGAGACAGACGACAGCACAGAAACAACAGAACAGCATACTACTACGGAAAAACAGACTACAACAGAGAAACAGACAACAACAGAGAAACAGACAACTACACAGAAGCAGACAACAACAGAACAGCAGACAACAACAGAACAGCAGACCACAACGGCTGCGAATAACACATCACAGAGCGGCGGACCTGTTACACTTGATATAAAGGTCTCATCAAAGGCAGACAGTGCGGCTGCAAATATAGCAGCATCCATAACGAACGGGTCTATGAGTGAGTTTGATAGAGTAAAAGCAATCCATGATTATCTGGTAAGAGTGGTAAATTATGATTATGCCGGTCTTCAGAACGGAACACTGAAAGATGTGGAATATAGTGCTGAGGGAGCATTATGTAATAATCTTGCAGTATGCCAGGGGTATGCGGAGGCGTTTGAACTTCTATGTGCAAAAGCAGGAATACAGGCGTATATGGTGTATGGTGATGCAGGTAATGCTGCTGACGGATGGCAGTCACACGCGTGGAATGTTGTGAGGATAGATGGACAGTGGTATCAGATTGACTGTACATGGGACGACCCACTTGTAAATGGCAATGTTGTAACGGATGGCAGCAATATTACATATGTGTATTTTTTACTTACAGACAGTGAGATGTATAGCGACCATAAAGTCAACACACAGTACAGTCCGAATGTACAGAAATGCACATCTACATTGTTTAGCGGATATGCACAGCGTCTGTCGGTTCAGACAGCTATAGGCAACAATGGTATAGTAGTATCTTCGTCAGATGAATTTAGGGAAAAAATTAAGAGTCTTATTGCATCAGGAGTGTATACCATAGATATAGCAGTACCGGAAACGGCAGGATTAGATGCGTCGATGATAAGCGGTGCAGTATACGACGGACTTGTTGCGGCAAGGGTAAGTGCCTCATATTCTATATCAACATCATACAGTACAGTATGTGGGTATGTTGTATACAATATAACGGTCACCATGCAATAACACAAAAGTAATTTAATTTAGGAAGGAATAGGAAAAATGGGAAATAAACCGGGAAAAGAATTTGCATTACTTATATTGGGACTTGGAATGCTTGGAAGCGGACTTGTATTATTTTTTACAAGAGCACAAGTTAGTACCACATCGTATATATACTGGGGAGCATTCGGTAATATGGGATTTAACGGAATGTTGTTTATTCCGTTTATTCTTGCTGTGATACTGTGGGTAATATTTCCAAAGAGTATATGGCCAAAGATACTTACCGGAGTCAGCGTGGTATCAATTATTCTTGCCATAATATCTATGTTAAGATTCCATTTTAGCAGCAGTGTGTTTGAGTTATTTATGTACATAATACTTATATTTGTCGGCGGAGCACTGGCATTTAAAGTATTAGTCATAGACGATCCAAAACGCGGAAAAAAGGACGATAAGTAGGAGAACAGACGTGAAAAAAGGTCAGGAATATGTGGGAGTTATTGAAAAGACAGAATTTCCCAATAAAGGTTTAATAAGTTATACGGAGGAAGACGGACGAATCACAAAGGTTGTTGTAAAGGGAGCCGTTGCAGGTCAGAAGGTAAGATTTGTCTTAAGTAAAAAAAGAAGCGGGAAATGTGAAGGACGGATAATTGAGGTTATGGAAAAATCACCTTTGCAGAACAGGATACCGCCATGTGACCATTTTGAACAGTGCGGAGGATGTACCTATCAGGATATAGATTATGATACACAGCTGAAAATTAAGGGAGAGATGGTAAAGAACATACTTGATGGTGTGTGCAGTGATTATGAGTTTGAGGGCATATTGGGAAGCCCAATGGAATGGGCATACAGAAATAAGATGGAATTCTCTTTCGGTGATGAATACAAAGAGGGACCATTAGCATTAGGAATGCATAAAAAAGGAAGCTTCCACGATATTGTAACCATAAATGACTGCCATATAGTAAATGAGGATTACAATTCTGTATTGAGAGTTGTACTTAAATATTTTGAGGATAAGCAGATACCGTTTTATCATAAGATGAGGCACACGGGATATCTGCGACATCTGCTTATCAGACGGGGAATAAAGACAGGTGAGATATTAATTGATCTTGTAACATCTTCTGACTGGGAAGGTTGCCCGGAGTCTGGGAAAAAAGTGGAAGAGCAGATGCTTATTGAACTTAAGAATGAACTTTTGTCACTTCAGTTACATGGAGAGATAGTGGGAATACTTCATACAGTCAATGATTCACTGTCAGATGTGGTTCAGTCAGACAGAACTGACATAATCTATGGCAGGGATTATATAATAGAGAAAATATTGGGACTCAGTTTTAAGATTTCCGTATTTTCATTTTTTCAGACAAACTCCCTTGGAGCGGAGGTTCTCTATGAAAAAGCAAGGAGTTATGTCGGTGAGACTAAGGACAAAACCGTTTTTGATTTATACAGCGGAACAGGAACCATTGCCCAAATGCTTGCCAAGGTTGCCAAGAAAGTTATTGGTGTGGAAATTGTGGAAGAAGCTGTAGAAGCAGCTAAAATCAATGCGGAATTAAACGGCCTTTCCAATTGCGAGTTTATAGCAGGTGATGTGTTGAAGGTTATTGATGATGTGGAAGAAAAGCCTGACCTTATAGTACTTGACCCACCGCGGGACGGCATACATCCAAAAGCACTGGAAAAGATTATTGCATATGGTGTAGACAGAATAGTATACATTTCATGCAAACCTACAAGTCTTGCAAGGGATTTGGAGATATTGCAGGCAAGAGGGTACAGGCTTGTAAAGGCATGTGCAGTTGACCTTTTTCCGCAAACTTACCATTGTGAAACCGTTTGTTTACTCTCTAAGAACTGTTAATATAAGTAGTGTGTAGTTTTGGAGGAATATCAATGACAAAAGAGGAGAAAATTCAGCAGGTAACGGATAGCTTAATCCGCAATTCAATGAAAAAAGCTAAGTGCGTCATAGTAGTGAATAATAGAACGAAGAACTATGAATGTTTGGAAACTAATGAATTCTTTAAGAAGATTATTGCGGAAAATGGCAGCATAGATGAATTGTATAATGCTTTATTTTTTCGTAATAAGACCAGTGGATTGGAAGATACAGGCGGATATAAGCAGTTTAAGGATTTGTCTTTTTTTGAACGGGATCAGTACCGTGCGAATATTCATTTTATTGTGGACAATAAGGAATATGGATACGGACTCATTCAATCGCGCATTAATGAGGACGAGATGTCTTTGATTATCATGGAACAGGATTACTTTTTTGATAGTAATATGATTGAAAAAGAGAAGGCAGATACCATTCAGGAATCATATCTGTTTTCCATGATTGTGAATCTGGCAGATGATTCCTGTATTAATCCCAATACCACAGAGATAATATCAGATCGCCAGGATTTCATGGATATAAAGTACTCCGATTGGAGACTGATGATTTCGAAAATGTTTAAGGAGGAGGACCGCGTTTTGTTTTTGCGTGCGTCATCTCCTGAAAATATTATTAATACGTTGGAAAGTAAGCCACGTTTTAATATTGATTTGCAGATGATGAATATGCAGGGTCAGTATGCATGGTCACGTTTATGTTTTGCGCGAATGAAACTTTTTTCCCGTGAGAATCCAAGATTTTTATATACTGTATATGATATTATGGATGATATGAATAGATTGTTACGTCAGGAGGGTATTACGAAAGCTGTAGAAGAACAGAATGAAATACTACAACGTGCCGATAAGGAAAAGACTCTTTTTTTTGCCAATATGTCACATGAGTTTCGCACTCCGATTAATGCAATTATGGGAATGAATGAAATAATTCGGTGTAATAGCAAAGAAGCAAATATTCGTGAATGTGCGGAAGATATTAAGAGTGCCAGTGAGATTTTACTGCATTTAGTTAACGATATATTGGATTTTTCAAAGATTCAGGCCGGAAAGATGGAGATTGTTCCGGTGGAATATGAGACAGAAGAACTGATTAGAAATGTAAGCAATGTGATTCAGTTAACGGTTCATAACAAGTCTTTAGCTTATGAAGTGCAATTGGCAGATGATGTACCAAAGCGGCTCTTTGGAGATGAAGTCCGTATTGCACAGATTTTAACGAATTTGTTGACTAACGCAGTTAAGTACACCGACCAGGGGAAGGTGACATTATCGGTAAAGACTGCAAAAGATGCCAGGGGAATGGATGCAATCGAGTATGTAGTTGAGGATACCGGATGCGGAATTAAGGCGGAAGATATGGAAAAACTATTCTCTTCTTATGGACGTCTTAATCTGGAACGCAATCGGCGTGTTGAGGGAACCGGACTTGGAATGGGTATCGTAACCGGTCTTTTGGAAGCAATGAATAGCTGTTTGCATGTAGAAAGTGAGTACGGAAAAGGTTCACGTTTCTCGTTTGTGCTGACGCAGAATTATGTAGACACTACATCTGCGAGTTTGCAGAAAGATTCTGATGCACCGGAAAAGGAATTGAATTTAGGTGATAAGAAGATGCTGGTGGTAGATGATACACCAATGAACCTGAAAGTTGTGGATATTCTGCTAAAGAAGATGGGTGGTAATGCAGACTTGGCAGATAGCGGCTTAGATGCCCTGGAGATGATGAAAAGACAAGAATATGATTTGATATTTTTAGATCACATGATGCCGGATATGGATGGCGTGGACACGCTGAAAAGAGCCCGTGAGATTAGTGAATACTATAGGAATGCTGCTTTTGTGGCATTGACGGGAAATGTGTCGCCAACTGCACGTGATGAGTATCTTTGTCTGGGATTTACGGATTATCTTGAAAAGCCGATTATACCTGAGAAAATGAAAAAAATATTGCACATGTACATAAAGTAAGGTTTAGCGGTAAGGAGAAAAAATGATAATAGGTTTTTTAATTGGTGTAGCAATAATTATTCTTGGAATTTATGTTGTAATAAGGAACAAAAGACTTCTTAAAGGAAGACATGTATATGCGGTTGTGCAGGATTGCCAGCCTTCATCAATGAATGTTCTTTCTGCGGAAATACCTTGTTCCATGATTACTTTGGAAATACCTACATCACGGGGAATCATATATAAGCAGATGAGGCATCAGAATTCATTTGCACCGGGTGAAACCATGGAAGTGTATTATGATGAGGAAAATGACAAGCTTGAACGGGCTGAGAATGTGCGCCAGAACAGTGGAAGCGGTCCATATATTCTTATAGGTTTTGGTGTTTTATGGTGTGTTATCATGGGCCTTTGTGCTGTGATACAATATTCGGATACGTATGGCGGTATTGTCGGTGAAATTATGGGATACGCGATATGCATAGGAATAGTAATCGCAGGATTTTGTATATCTGTAATAGGTCCCCGTAAGCGCAAAAAGGAAATGGAAAACTGCCATATGGTAAAAGGCCATATTGCAGACTATAAGAAGCATAGCAGCCATGATGAACCTGTTTCATATACGTCAATATATGAATATTATGACAATGGTGAGAATGTGCGTATTGAGGCAACTGTTAGCGGCACCAGCAAGAAATATTGTCAGATAGGAAGAGAAGTAACTATTGTAATTAATGACGTGACAGGCAAGGTATATTGCAAAGAGGATGCAAACGAATCAAAAAAGCTTGGTTGGATTTTTTTGATTGTTGGAATTATTTTTCTGACATTAATGATTTTATACAAGTAAATACATAGACTACAGGAAAAGGGGCGAAAGGCATGAGTATGAATACTATAGAGCTGAAAGGTCTGACAAAATATTATGGCAGCTCAAGGGGAATTGTTGAACTGGATTTGACAGTTAAAGAAGGAGAGTTTTTTGGATTTATAGGGCCAAACGGAGCCGGAAAGAGCACAACCATCCGTACAATGCTCGGACTTATTAAGAGTAACGGAGGAATTGCAAAAATATTTGGAAAGGATATCTGCACAGATAAAAACGATATACTGGCAGATATAGGTTATCTGCCGTCTGAGGCATTATTTTATTCGGGAATGAAAGTGAAGGATGTAATTAAACTTTCTGCCGATTTAAGGAAAAAGGATTGCAAAAGCGAAGCAATGAAGCTGTGTGAAAGACTGGAACTTGACACTTCTAAAAAGGTGGAGGAGCTTTCATTCGGAAACCGCAAAAAAGTGGCAATTGTCTGTGCACTTCAGCATGAGCCAAGGCTTTGTATCCTTGATGAGCCAACAGGAGGTCTTGACCCACTGATGCAGAAGGAATTTTTTGATATACTGAAGGAGAGAAATAAAAAAGGAACTACCATATTTCTATCTTCTCATATTCTCTCGGAAATTCAGAGAAATTGTACCCGTGCAGCCATAATAAGGGATGGAAGAATAATAGCATGTGACAGTGTGGAGGCATTATCACAGACAAATGCAAAGCGTGTTTCAATTCACGGAAGTATTGATTTGTCAGGCCTTGACCATATGAGGGATGTAAAACAGTCGGAGAATGGTGTAAGTTTTTTGTATGGCGGAGACATCAATGTGCTTTTAAAGGTACTCGCCGGGCAGCATATAGACGATTTGGCTGTTGCAGAGCCTGATTTGGAGGAAATCTTTATGCATTACTACACTGACGGGGGTGAGGAGAAATGACAATAATAAGGCATGAATTAAAACAGAGCAGAATTTCACTTGTAATCTGGACGGCAGTTATAGGACTGCTTTTTGCAGTATGTATCTTTATGTATCCGGAGATGAAAGGTGAAATGGAAGATATAACTGATATGTTTGCATCAATGGGAAGTTTCACGCAGGCATTTGGAATGGACCGCATAAGCTTTGGAAGCTTAACGGGATTCTATGCAATAGAGTGCGGAAATATTCTGGGATTGGGAGGAGCACTGTTTGCATCACTGTGTGCGGTATCAGTGCTGTCAAAGGAAGAGAAGGAGCATACGGCGGAATTTCTTTTATCTCACCCTGTAAGCAGAGTAAGAATCATTACTGAGAAGCTTATTTCTGTGTTTGTTCAGATTTTTGTTATGAATGTAGCTGTTTTTGGAATATCAGTTATCTCAATTGCAATTGTAGGAGAAGATATACCTTGGAAAGAAATATCACTGCTCCACATAGCCTATGTTCTTTTACAAATAGAGCTTGCAGGCATATGCTTCGGAGTGTCGGCATTTCTTAAGAGGGGCAGCATAGGAATAGGTCTTGGCATAGCTGCAGTAATGTACTTCTTAAACATTATTGCAAATATTGCAGACAGCGCTTCATTTCTTAAGTACATTACACCGTTCGGATATGCGGAAGGCTCAGATATTGTGGCTGATTTAAAAATCGACATTGGGCTTGTAATCATCGGAATGGCATTGGGAATTGCAGGAATTGTTGCAGGATACATAAAATACAATAAAAAAGACATTTCATAAATTATGTAGGCATTTATTTCCAAAGAAATAAGGAGGTACATATGGCGAAATCTGACAATCAGAAATTAAAACTTCTATACATAAAGAAGATGCTTGAGGAGAAAACTGATGAAAACCATGTTATTTCCACACAGCAGATTATCGACGGACTGGCTGCAAATGGTATAAAAGCAGAGAGGAAGAGTATATATTCGGATATTGAGTCACTTACAAATTACGGAATGGATATTATTCTTCGTAAAGAAAGACCGTCGGGATATTATCTGGCAAGCAGGGAGTTTGAATTACCTGAACTAAAACTTCTGGTTGATGCTGTGCAGACCTCAAGATTTATTACGGAAAGAAAGTCGAGGGAACTCATTAAGAAGCTTGAAGGAATGGCAAGCAGGTATGACGGAAGTCTTTTGCAGCGTCAAGTTATTGTGACCAACAGAATCAAGAGCATGAATGAGAGTATTTACTACAATGTAGACGCAATTCATCAGGCCATTTCCGATAATGTGAAAATAAAATTTAAGTATGTGGAGTGGACAGCTTCAAAACAGACAAAATTCAAGAGAGACGGTGAAGAGTATCTTGTGAGCCCGTGGGCTCTTACATGGAGTGATGACAATTATTACATGATAGGTTTTGACAGCAAAAACGGCAAGGTAAAGCATTACAGAGTTGATAAAATGTATAAGCCTTCGCTGACATCGGAGGAACGTGACGGGAAGGAAATGTTTGAGAATTTTGACATTGCAAAGTTCTCAAAGCAGACTTTTGGCATGTTTGCAGGTACGGAGAAGGAATTGGTATTAGAGTGCAGTCAGGACATTATCGGGGTGATTATTGACAGATTCGGTCCGGACACTGCAATAAGGCTTACAGATAAAGAAAAATGCAGAGTGAGGGTAACTGTCAATGTCTCACAGATGTTTTACGGGTGGTTATGCAGCCTCGGAAACAGTATAAAGATTTTGGAACCGGAAGAAATTGCAGAGGATTACAGAAAGTTCTTAAAGGGAATCGCGAAGAATTACAAGAAGGATTAACACAGGAAGGGAAAGAAAAATGAGCATTGAGAAAGGATATTATCCTATAGTTACATTGAAGAAAGGCGAAGGCAGGACTATTAAATCCGGAGGAATGTGGGTTTATGACAATGAAATACAGTCAATTATGGGAACTGTGGAGGACGGGGGTCTTGTTATTGTACATGACCATAACGGATATCCTATGGGAAAGGGTTTTATTAACAGAAATTCCAAGATAACGGTGCGCCTTCTGACAAGAGACTATGAGCAGGAGATTGATGATGAATTTATTGAAATGCGTGTGAGAAATGCATGGGAGTACAGAAAAAATGTGTCAGATACATCAAGCTGCAGGATAATCTTTGGCGAAGCTGATTTCCTTCCGGGAATGGTTATTGATAAATTTGAGGATGTCCTCGTGGTGCAGTCTCTGGCTCTTGGAATAGACCGGTTTAAGGTACAGATAGTGGAAAGTGTAAAAAAAGTTCTTGCCGAGGATGGAATCATAATCCGCGGTGTATATGAGAGAAGTGATGCGAAAGTCCGCACACAGGAGGGAATGGAGAGAATAAAAGGCTTTATAGGAGAGCCTTTTGATACAAAAGTGCCTATAGTCGAAAATGGTGTAAAATATATAGTGGATGTGAAGGACGGGCAGAAAACGGGCTTCTTTTTAGACCAGAAGTATAATCGTCTTGCCATTCAGAAGCTTTGCAAGGGTAAAAAGGTTCTTGATTGCTTTACCCATACAGGCTCTTTTGCCTTAAATGCAGGAATAGCCGGAGCGGAGTCGGTTCTTGGCGTTGATGCATCGGATTTGGCTGTGGAGCAGGCAAGGGAAAATGCAGAGCTTAACGGTCTGTCAGACAGAGTTAAGTTCAAGTGTTGTGACGTCTTTGAACTGTTGCCGGAGCTTGAGGCAGCAGGTGAGAAATTTGATGTGATTATTCTTGACCCACCGGCATTTACAAAGTCAAGAAGTTCTGTTAAAAACGCGGCAAAGGGCTACAAGGAGATTAATTTAAGAGGAATGAAGCTTGTTAAGGACGGCGGTTTCCTTGCAACATGCTCATGCTCTCACTTTATGTCCTATGAGCTTTTTACGGAGACTATCAACAAGGCTGCAAGGGATGTCCATAAGAGATTAAGACAGGTAGAGTACAGAACGCAGGCACCGGACCATCCGATACTGTGGGCGGCTGATGAATCCTATTATTTGAAGTTTTATGTATTTCAGGTATGTGATGACAAGTAAGATAGAAAGGCTTGGTGCAGGAGATGAGTAACACCATGGAAAAATGTCCATACAGCAAAAAATGCGGAGGCTGTTCATATCAGGGAGTTCCGTATGAGAAACAGCTAAAAGAAAAACAGGAAACTGTTAGAAAACTTATAGGGGAATTCTGCCCTGTTGAACCCATAATCGGCATGGACAACCCGTACCATTACAGAAATAAAGTTCACGGAGCTTTCGGAATTACAAGGCGTGGTGAGATTATTTCCGGCGTGTACCGCGAGGGTACCCATGATATCGTACCTGTTGACATATGCCAGATAGAGGATAAAAAGTCGGATGAGATTATTCAGGATATTAAGGGAATGCTCCGTTCATTCAAGATAAAGACATATGATGAAGATACAGGCTACGGTCTTCTTCGCCATGTCCTTGTGAGAAGGGGCTTTAAAACAGGAGAAATCATGGTGGTTCTGGTTCTTGGCTCACCTATTATGCCGTCAAAGAACAATTTTGTTAAGGCGTTAAGAAAGAAGCATCCTGAAATTTCAACCGTTATAATAAATGTAAATGACAAAAAGACAAGCATGGTTCTGGGTGATAAGGAGTCAGTTATTTACGGTAAAGGATATATAACTGATGAACTGTGCGGATGCAGGTTTAAGATTTCATCAAAATCATTTTATCAGGTTAATCCTGTCCAGACAGAAATACTATACGGCAAAGCAATAGAATTTGCGGGACTGACAGGCAGGGAGAGGGTTCTTGATGCCTACTGCGGTATAGGAACTATTGGCATAATAGCGTCAAAACATGCTGCACAGGTAATTGGCGTAGAACTTAACAGGTCGGCGGTGAAAGATGCCATAACAAATGCAAAGTTAAATGGCGTAAGCAATATAAGATTTTATGCTGATGATGCGGGAGAATTTATGCTTAAGGCAGCAGAGCAGATGGCACAGGATAAGAATGCGGGAATTGACCTGGTATTTATGGACCCTCCGAGGGCAGGAAGTGATGAGAATTTCATGAGTTCGGTTGTAAAACTGGCACCGGAAAAAGTGGTTTATATTTCATGTAATCCGGAGACACTGGCAAGGGATTTAAGGTATTTTAAGAAGAACGGATATGGGGCAGTCAAGGCAGTGCCGGTTGATTTATTTCCGTTTACAAATCATGTGGAGACGGTTGTTCTTTTGTCCCAACAGAAACCGGATGATGTAATCGAGATTGAAATAGAATTAGATCAACTGGATTTGACTTCAGCAGAGAGTAAGGCGACATATAAGGAAATTCAGGAATATGTGCTGAAGGAACATGGGTTGAAGGTTTCTAATCTGTATATTTCACAGGTAAAAAGAAAGTGTGGAATAGAGGTAGGGGCGAACTATAATCTTCCGAAATCAGAGGATAGTAGACAACCGCAGTGTCCGGAAGAGAAGGAAAAGGCGATAAGAGATGCACTGGAGCATTTTGGGATGGTTTAGAGAGGTGAGCACATGGCATTAA
>JBGVOL010000004.1:0-3376 GCA_045126475.1 Lachnospiraceae bacterium
AAAGGTTCTTACTGTACAGCCTGCAGAGATTGCGAAAATTGCAGTTATTCTTCTGTTGGCGGCGATATTGTCAACTAATGTAAAAAAGATTAACGGACTTTTTCCGATGCTTTTTATATTTATGATTGCCCTTGTACCGACAGCACTGGTTTTTTTGATTACAGATAACTTCAGCTCAGCTTTGATTATAGCGGCAATAGGTGTTATTATGCTTATTGTTGCATGCAGGAAAAATAAAGGTTTTATCGCGTTAATGATTGTACTGGTAGTGGCAGCTATGCTGGCACTTGTTCTTCTCGGAGGATTCAGAGCAACCAGAATCCTTGTATGGCTTGACCCTGAACAGTATGCCAGTGAGGGAGGATTTCAGGTATTGCAGGGCTTGTATGCCATAGGTTCGGGAGGACTTTTCGGAAAGGGCCTGGGGCAGAGCGTGCAGAAGCTTGGATTTGTGCCTGAAGCACAGAATGATATGATTTTTACAATTATTTGCGAGGAGCTTGGCCTTTTTGGCGGAATAGCAGTATTGCTTCTTTTCGCTTTCCTGATATGGAGATTTATGGTTGTGGCAAACAATGCTGCCGATTTGTTCGGTTCACTTATAGTTGTGGGTGTTATGGCCCACATAGCGGTACAGGTTATTCTGAATGTTGCGGTTGTTACCAAAACAGTTCCCAATACGGGTATCACCCTTCCGTTTATAAGTTACGGAGGTACGTCGGTACTGTTTCTTTTGTCAGAGATAGGCATGGTGCTTTCTGTTTCGAGACATTCGGGAAGAGGACGGGAGGCGTAATAAACTGTGAAAAAGAAAGTTATTACAGGTATTTTGGCTGTTCTGCTTCTTGGGGCAGTTGCATATGTGTGCTTAACCCTTAGAATAAACCTTAACTTCGGAAACGAAGGGGAACTCATTCAAAACGGTGGAATGTTTACCATATCTTTCGAGGGTTCAGACCAATATACCGATGAGGAGCTTGCAGGTTTTCTGTTTGAAAAGGATATTGACGCAAATCCGTTTGTGTTTTTGTGGAAGGATAAGTTTGGAGAACATGTTGAAATTCCATTCATAGAGGAGTATGATGTGGAAATTGAAGGACTTACTTCATACAAGGTTACATTCTATGAAAAGAGTGTTGTGGGCTACATTAAATATATGGGCTCGTACAAATACTTTGATAAGGATGGAATCATTGTTGAGAGCTCAGAAGTGCTTCTTGACGGTGTACCATACGTGACAGGCATGGATGTTGACCATATTATTTTACATTCAAAGCTTCCTGTTAAAAATGAGCGTGTGTTTGATGTGATTCTCGAAGTGACACAGCTCATATCCAAGTACGGCATTAATGTCCAAAAGATAAATATATCTGACGATATGGAGATTAAGCTCTATCTTGGTGATGTAAGGGTAGATTTGGGAAATGATGAGTATTTAAGTGAGAAAATGTTAGATCTTAATGATATTATTCCAAAGCTTGGAGATGTGAAAGGTGTCCTTGATATGAAGGAATATGATTCCCATGGTAACGGATATACATTAAGGAAAGACGAATGATATAAAAAAACTATAAAAATATTAAATTAATTGTTGATTATTTTTAAGTTTGAATATATTATATAATAAGGTGCAAATGGACAAGTATCCGTTTGTGTTAAAAGATAAAGAGAAATGGTATGAAGGAGGATAAAACCTTGCTTGAAATTAAGACAAATGAGGCAGAACCAGCAGCAAAGATTATAGTGGTAGGTGTCGGTGGTGCTGGAAATAATGCCGTTAATAGAATGATAGATGAAAATATTGGTGGTGTGGAGTTTATTGGAATTAATACTGATAAGCAGGCTTTAAAGCTTTGCAAGGCCCCAACACCTATTCAAATCGGTGAGAAGCTCACAAAGGGTCTCGGTGCGGGTGCACAGCCTGAGGTTGGAGAAAAGGCTGCCGAGGAGAACGTTGAAGAACTTACGGAAGCACTTAAGGGTGCTGATATGGTATTTGTAACATGCGGTATGGGCGGCGGTACAGGTACCGGTGCAGCTCCTGTTGTTGCAAGAATAGCCAAGGAGATGGGTATTCTTACAGTCGGTGTCGTTACAAAGCCGTTTAAGTTTGAGGCAAAGACGCGTATGAACAATGCTATTTCCGGCATTGAGAAGTTAAAGGCAAATGTAGATACACTTATTGTTATCCCAAATGATAAGCTTCTTGAGATAGTTGACAGAAGAACAACAATGCCTGATGCACTTAAGAAGGCAGATGAAGTATTACAGCAGGCTGTACAGGGTATTACAGACCTTATTAATGTACCGGCTCTTATTAATCTTGACTTTGCGGATGTACAGACAGTTATGTCAAGCAAGGGAATCGCACATATCGGTATCGGTTCAGGTCATGGTGATGATAAGGCTAACGAGGCAGTTCAGCGCGCAGTAGAGAGTCCGCTTCTTGAGACAACAATCAAGGGTGCATCACATGTTATCATCAATATTTCAGGTGATATCGGACTTATGGAAGCTAATGAGGCAGCTTCATTTGTTCAGGATCTTGCAGGAGAAAATGCCAACATTATCTTTGGTGCAAGATATGATGATTCTAAGCCGGAAGAGTGTACAATCACTGTTATTGCAACAGGACTTGATGATGTACAGACAAATACATTCGGACAGGCTAAGCCATTTACATACCAGTCGTCAGTAAGACCGGTAGGCAGTGTAGGAACTGCTTCGGCACAGAGTCCAAGACCAAATATCAGCTTTAATACAAAGCCGGTTGAGAGCACTGTTCAGGAGAAGACAATCAATATCCCTACATTCTTACAGAAGAACCGCAAGTAGATTTTAAATAAACAATGAAGCAGCCCCTTTCATTTATTTATGGTGAAAAGGGGCTGCTTTGCTGTATCGGTATAATTCGTATTATAGGAAGTATGCAAAGCCTGTAAATATTAGAATATATTTTTACTTCTGCTTATTGATTTCGGAATTTTCTAATGGCATACCTCTCGCTGCTGCGATTATTTGTGTCTTTCATATGTTCGAACAAACGGCAGGGCATGTTCATCAGGAAACAGACATCCATTGAAAAGATTTTGTAGATTTTCTTAGCAGGTGCATAAGTAATAATGTAAGCCGCGAAAACTATGTTTGAGTGGGATTTGGCAAGCTTTTTAATAGCCAAATCCCACGAGTTTAGTTTTCGCGGCTTTAATATCAATTATTACGTTGCACCTGCTTAGAAAATCCAAAATCTTTACACGGATGTCTGTTCCTGATGGACATGTCCTGCCGCTTGTCGACCTTTATGAAAGACACAAACCTGCAGCGGGAGGTTATGCCATAAGAAAATTCACAAAATCCCTAAGATGAAGCAAAAATA
>JBGVOL010000005.1:0-4467 GCA_045126475.1 Lachnospiraceae bacterium
CTTGCCGGAAATGTGGCAAAAGAGTTTCTTGAACTTGACAGGCTTCCTGACATAAAGTCAAACAGGATGGTCACAACCGGTGGTTATTATGCACATTTAAAGATAGCAGAGGGCTGCGACAAACACTGTACCTACTGCATTATTCCTAAAATAAGAGGCAGATACAGAAGCTTTCCTATGGAAAAACTTATAGAGCAGGCGAAATATCTTGCATCTGTAGGTGTGAAGGAACTTATTCTTGTGGCACAGGAGACAACTCTTTACGGAATGGATATCTATGGCAAAAAGTCGCTTCATGTTCTTTTAAAAGAACTTTGCGGGATAAATGGTATAAATATGATAAGGATTATGTATTGTTATCCTGAGGAGATATATGATGAACTTATAGATGTTATTGCTTCAGAAAAAAAGATTTGTCATTATCTTGATATGCCTATTCAGCACTGCTCAGATGACGTTTTAAGGAGAATGGGAAGAAGAACAACCAAGAATGAACTTATTGATATTGTAAATAAACTGAGAAACAAAATTCCTGATATTGTCCTTAGAACTACTCTTATAGCCGGATTTCCGGGAGAAACAGAGGAACAGCATGAAGAGATGATGGAGTTTGTTGACAGAATGGAGTTTGAACGGCTTGGAGTATTTACCTACTCGCCGGAAGAGGACACTCCAGCAGCACTCATGGACAACCAGATTTCGGAAGAAACTAAGGAAAAATGGCGTGATGAGATAATGGAACTCCAGCAGGAAATTGCTTTTGACAAGTCTGAGAGCATGATTGGTAGGGAACTTATTGTCATGATTGAAGGAAAGATTGCCGATGAGCCTGCTTACATTGGCAGGACATATATGGATGCTCCGGGAATAGATGGTAATATATTTATTAATACAGGCGAAGAATTTATGAGTGGTGACCTTGTAAAAGTAAAAGTTACAGGAGCAAATGAATATGATTTGATTGGAGAAGTGTTATGAATTTACCTAACAAATTAACAATTTTAAGAGTATGTACCATTCCGTTTTTTGTGTTTTTTATGGAGACAGGGTGTCTTGGAAAGTGGAGTAATCTTGTAGCTGTACTTCTTTTTGTTTTTGCAAGTATAACGGATGCTCTTGACGGACATATTGCCAGAAAATACAATCTTGTTACAAATTTCGGAAAATTTATGGATCCCCTTGCAGATAAGCTGCTTGTGTCTGCGGCGCTTATATGTCTGGTCGGAAGAATTCCCGGTTGGATTGTAATAGTTATCATAAGCAGAGAGCTGATAATCAGCGGATTCAGAACAATAGCTGCAGATAACGGAATAGTTATCGCTGCAAGCATGTGGGGAAAAGTTAAAACCGTATTCCAGATGATTATGATTATCTGGCTAATTCTCGACCTTAACTGGTTTGTGGAGGAGTATATCATAGATTTACCTTTGTATGATATTGTAGGAAACATTCTTATAGTCATATCGCTTCTCCTTACGGTGGTTTCAATGGTTGACTATCTGATAAAGAATAAAGGCGTATTGAAAGAGAATAATAAATAGAAACAGGTGACAAAATTATGATAGAAATTGAAGAAAAACTTGTTCAAACACTTGCGGAAATGGGACTTACAATATCGACAGCAGAGTCATGCACCGGTGGAATGCTTGCATCAGCCATTATTGATGTTCCGGGAGCATCAGATGTGTACAGTGAAGGTTTTATTACATACTCAAACGAGGCAAAGACCAAGTATGTAAGAGTGAAACCGGAGACCCTTGAAAGGTTTGGTGCTGTCAGCGAAGAAACAGTGCGGGAGATGGCAGACGGATGCAGGATAACAACAGGCAGTGATGTGGCAGTCGTGACATCGGGAATCGCAGGACCGGGGGGAGGAACGCCGGAGACACCTGTTGGGTTTGTTTTTATAGCGTGTGCATATAAGGATATGATAACTGCAAAGAGTTTTAAGTTTGACGGTGACAGATACGAAATAAGAAAGCAGGCAGTGGATGAGGCAATAAAGATGACACTGGAACTTTTGGAAAATCAATAGATTTAAGACAGTATCTGTTGACAAGTTCTGACTAAAATGATAGATTGGAAGTGGATTAATAATCCACTTCTTTTTTTATTTGATGTTTTTAGTCCGTTTTATTACCCTCAAAATGTTTTATAATGATAGTAACAAAGAAAAAAAGAAAATATGTTCGACTTTTTGGGTGAAAGGGATTGACTTTTATATTTTCATGATGTATATTATAGTCAACCGAACAAATGTTTGAACACGGATGCAATTATCCCTTATGGGATTTCCTGATTATGTTGGGAAAGAAAGGAGATTTATATGGATAAAAACGAAAAGTTAAAGGCTCTCGATGCGGCATTGTCGCAGATTGAGAAACAGCATGGAAAGGGCTCTGTTATGAAGCTTGGTGATTCAAGCAATAACATGAATATAGAAACTGTACCTACAGGCTCAATCAGCCTTGATATTGCATTAGGACTGGGCGGAGTGCCGAAAGGACGTATCATAGAGATATACGGACCTGAATCAAGCGGTAAGACAACGGTAGCTTTACATATGGTTGCAGAGGTTCAGAAGAGAGGCGGAATTGCAGGATTTATTGATGCTGAACATGCCCTCGACCCTGTATATGCCAAGAATATTGGTGTTGATATTGATAACCTTTATATTTCACAGCCGGATTTTGGAGAACAGGCTCTTGAAATTACAGAGACTATGGTAAGAAGCGGTGCCATTGATATTGTCATTGTTGACTCTGTTGCAGCCATTGTTCCTAAAGCAGAGATTGATGGTGAGATGGGTGATTCGCATGTGGGACTTCAGGCAAGACTTATGTCACAGGCTCTTCGTAAGCTTACAGCCGTTATAAGCAAGTCAAATTGTATAGTTATTTTTATAAACCAGCTCCGTGAGAAGATTGGAGTTATGTTTGGTAATCCTGAGACAACTACAGGAGGAAGAGCTCTTAAGTTCTATTCTTCAGTCCGTATGGATGTGCGTAAGATTGATACATTAAAGAACGGTGGAGAAGTTATTGGAAGCCGTACAAGAATTAAGGTGGTTAAGAATAAGATTGCCCCTCCTTTTAAAGAGGCAGAGTTTGACATTATGTTTGGAGAAGGTATTTCAAAGGCCGGTGATCTTCTTGACCTTGCGGCAAATATTGATGTTATCAATAAAAGTGGTGCATGGTATGCCTACAACGGAGAGAAAATCGGACAGGGAAGAGAGAACGCAAAGAATTTCCTTAAGCAGAATCCGGATATTATGGCTGAAGTTGAAGCTGCCGTTCGCAAGTACTACAAGCTTGACGGAGCAGCAGAAGATGATACAGAGGAGAAGGAAAAGGCAGAGAAGTAATGAGCGGATACAGGGTAGAAGCTGTATTGCCTTTGAATAAAAAGAAGTATAAGATTTCACTGGAGGGTACAGAGACGGTAACACTGTCTCTGTACCCTTCGGAGTTAAGAAGATTTGGTATTAAAGAGGGAAGTCTTATATCAGAGGCAGATTACGACAGCATTGAGGAAATATTATATAAGCGCGGAAAGGAAAGAGCACTGTATTATCTTAAAACCTCCGATAAAACGTCTTTTCAGATGAGAAGGAAGCTCACAGAGGGTTTTTATCCTGAAACTGTTATTGACAGGATACTGCAGTTTTTGGAGAAATATGGATACATTGATGATTTTCGTTACGCATGTCAGTTTATACAGTATAATCAGAGTAGAAAAAGTTTTCAGCAGATTAAAAATGATTTGAGAGTGAAGGGGATAAGTAGAGAGCATATTGAGGAAGCATTCTCAGATATGGAAGAAAACTGTTCCGAAGAAGAAAATCCACAGGCTGACATAATAAGAAAATATATTCAAAAGAAGCTTAAAACTGATATGGGGCCACAGGAAAAAAACAAGATTATTATGTCATTGACAAGAAAAGGCTTTAAATATGATGAAATTGTGTCAATTCTTAGGGAAGTAGTGGAGAAAAAATATTAAGTAAGATATTCAATATATTGTGTTTGAATTGACAAAAAATTGTGTCTAACTATTGACATTGTGTATAAAAAAGTATAAAATTTATATGTTGTATTATTACAATGAAAATTAAATAAGGAGGTGCTCCTGTGGATCCGATATTAGTTAATATTGCGGTTGGAGTTGTAGCAGCCATTATATCATGGGTTGTTGCTGTTACATATCGCAAAAAGGTTGTTGAATCCAAGATAGGGGGTGCTGAATCTCAGGCTAGAGAAATCATAGATGAAGCTGTTAAAGCTGCGGAAACTACGAAAAAAGAAGCTCTTTTAGAGGTTAAGGAAGAGTCGATGAAGGCTAAGAATGAACTTGAGAAAGAGAGCAAGGAGCGTAGGGCAGAGTTGCAGAAGTATGAGAAGAGAGTATTATCAAAGGAAGAAGCTGTTGATTAGAAATCAGATATGCTTGAGAAGAAGGTAAGCT
>JBGVOL010000006.1:0-8065 GCA_045126475.1 Lachnospiraceae bacterium
AGAACGGTGCTCAAACATAGTTTTCGCGGCTTACATTATTGCTTATGCACCTGCTAAGAAAATCTGCAAAATCTTTTCAATGCATGTCTGTCTCCTGACGAACCTTCCCTTCTGATTGCTCGAACATATGAAAGACACAAACAATCAGGGCAGCGGAAGATATGTCATTAGGAAATTCCAAAATCAATAAGCAGAAGAAAAAATACATTCTGATACTTACAGGCTTTGCATTCTTCTCATAATGCGAAATATCGTATATTGAGACAGCTGCTTATATTTTCGTGTCTGCCACCATGTAGTTGTTCTTTGTGGTATGCTTTATCTGGTAAAGTGTAGAGTCAGCACACTTCAATGCATTGCTTATGTCATCCAGACATTTTACATCCGGAACAACGGCGATACCAATACTTGCAGAAACAGCCTTGTTTTCCGGTATTGAGACACTGCGGTTTAAGAAACTGCTGATTTCTGCTTCATATCCTTTGTTGGAATGAATTGATGAGAGGATGTTCTTTGCAGTATCAGATGCAATGCTGCTTGATGCGGTTTTTAATACTATAAGGAATTCATCACCACCGAAACGGACGGCAAATCCGGTACTTCCGGTAGCTCTCTTAAGTATTGCGGCTATATTTTTAAGAATTAAATCACCTACATCATGACCAAAGGTATCATTGTAGTATTTAAAGTTATCAAGGTCGATATAGAGTATCGAAAGGTCAAGACGTTCTCCTGTCGCCACTGCATTATCAATAAGTCTGCTGACATTACTGTAAAAGCCGTCTCTGTTCAAAAGCGAAGTGAGATAGTCTGTGATTGCAGCATTTTCCAACTGTAAGTTAACCTCTTTGATACGTTTCTGCTTTTCCAACATCTCCAGTGCATTTACAAGCTGCCTGTATGCGATGGAGAAGATGTTGAGATCTGATTCATCAAGCATATACTTGTTGATAACGGAACTCCAGTTATACTTCATGTAAATACAGTTAATAAACAGGTTATCAAGCTTTTCGTTTACAAAAAACGGAATACACACTATTGAACATATGTTGTGTGTTCCAAAAATGGATATTACAGTTTTAAATTCATTAAAGTTTTTCCGCATTTTTGATGTGACAAAACCTGAACGGTGGTTATTAAAATACTCAGTAAGTATACCAAGATTTTCTTCGTCAAGCTTTGTAAATGAATTGTTAAATTCAACTGATGGTACGCCATCACGGTATTTTATATAGACAATTGCATCAACATTATATGTTGTGGATATAGTATTTAATGCAGTATCAATAAGCGAATGTCTTGATTTGTTTGTTATGTCGGTAATCTTCTGCCATGTGTTGAGGAACTCAAGCTGTCTTTTCGTAGCCTCATAGTTTTTCTTTAATGCTGTCTGCTTTGTGAGAGTATTAATGTCATCCAAAGATACTGAGTCAAGAACCAGCTTGTATTTTATCGGATGAAATGTCTTGCCGGTCATTGCAGCTATTACCTTCTGGGTATGGATGGAATGATTCTTCTTCTCACAATAATCTAATGCATCCTGATATTCTGCCATTGCACTGTTTTCATTATTTATTGAGCGGTAAAGCTCTGCAAGGGACAGTTTATACTGCACATAACTGAAGAATTGATTTCCTTCGGAACGCATTACATATACTTCTGCCTTGTGGAAATATTCAAGAGATTTTGTAAAATCTCCGTTATCCTTTGCAACAAGAGCGTTGACGTAATGGTAAAGGAAAAGGTCGTCATCACAGGCAGTAAATGACGGATCAATACCGTTTGAAGGTATGTTGAGACCGGTATCTCTGTATAAAATATGTGTCAGGAACTGACCCGTTGAGTCCAGATAGAGCTGACAGTTATAAGCGTTTCCGAGTCTGTAGCTGCAAAGAGCAAGAAGACCGAAAAGCTTTGATATATTGCAGATACGCAGGTCGTTCAAATGAAGAGCATTTACAATTTTTAAACTTGTCTGAAGATATGCATACGCATAATTGTAATCCTCAGCAAGAATGCAGTTTATAGCCATATTGTAGAGAACTTCTCCAATCTGGTCAACCATGTCAAGTTTATAGTAAATCTGCAGAGCTTTGCTGTAATAATCATGTGCAGTCTGATACTGCTCAGTGCCACAGCAGTTATAGCCCCATCCTTTGTATAAATCAGCCTCTGCAAACGGGTCTGAGTCGCCCACAAGTTCATGGCTCTTCTCATAAAAGTAGTTTGATATTTCAAAAGCACCGCAGGAAGAAGAAAGCATGATATTCTTTCTGTAGGCCTCCATGAGAAGCTGGTTATTACCAAGCTTTTTGGCGAGTTCAATACCTTTGTTAAAATAAATCAATTGATCTTCTATACATGAAACATCAACAGTAAACAAATCCCTGCTGTTTTCAAAGGCAAATATATAAGTATGTGCCAGATGGTTTGTATAGTGATAATATTCCGCAAGATAGAGGAAGTTCTCGTCAATTGCTACATCTTCATTGCAGAATAGCAGATTGTGCCATCCTGACATTTTAACCATAACAGATAAAAGCTTTGATTTGAAAATACTAAATTCATCTTCTGCATCGGTAGCGAGTCTTAAACATGCAAGAGCATGTGATTTTGCCTTAGAATGCTTACCATTGTATAACTGTGTAAGGCATGCAAGATAGTAGTATGTATAACCTGTTTCATAGGTGTTGTCCTCATGGTAGATTTCATATAGGGCATCAGAAAGAAGCAGGGCATTTGAAATATCCTCTGAGTATATGGAATATGTGGCAAATAATCTCAGAAGTTTGAAACGATGTTCCTTCTCTACCGACAGAGTCTCCATCTCCATTTTCTGGTAAATAATGCGCATGTAGTAATGAAACTGGTCGTAGTCGAGACAGTAAAACATATTTGTAAGACGATTAAGATACGTTGGTACTTCCGAAGAAGAAAAACGGAATCCGCTTGACGTACTTACGTTTAGCTGCTCGGAGAATACGCTGTCGATTATGCAGTCATCAGACTGCAGAGTCTCAACAAATGATTCCCACGCCTCAGTCATGTGAGGCAGAACGGCATGCAGTTCGTTATATGCAGCAAAAATAAGAAGACCGTTATTGTCCCGGCTGTCATATATTTTTTTCAGAAGCTCTATTGTAGATTTCGGAGCTTTGTTTATATTGTTGATATACATAAGAACTGTATATTCGTCTGTTATTGTCTTAATAATTTTCTGGAAATCTTCCAGAATACGCTCATGCTCATACTCAGCCTCTCCTAAGAGAAGATCCTCATACCTTTTACATACACCATCAGTGATATATGAAGTGAATATAGAGTAGTGAAGAGGATAGACGCCGCATTCTTCAAGAAAGTCATCAATAGTCTTATAGTTGCTGTTATGTACATAGTATTTGTTGTACATATCTTTTATGAAACCCAAAAAAGGCTCATAAGCATCTGTCATCTCTGAACCGTAAAAATCGTGAAAATACACGTTAGGTGAAGTCTGCGCCCTGTGGGCAATATCATCACTGTAAATATTAAAAGTGTTGTAGTGCTTAATAACATAAATCTTCTTACAATCAGTGTTACCGCGCCTTGTAGAATTTAAAAGATTTTCTGTAAAAGTGTCAATATACTTTTCAAACTGTTCGCTCATATAAATTCCCCATATTAAAAAAATGTAAAAACAAAATAAAAACTGATACCATCATGTATAATTTATATACCCTTGGTACTAATATACCATAAAAATAGAAAAAGGTGAATAAAAAATTTATTGATTTGTATAATTTATTTGTTATAATATCAAAAAACAAGACTACACACAAACAGGAGGAAATTTTTGTGGTTACTACAAACGCTGGAAACAGCAATAGCAATGATGGCAGACCAAGATACAACAAAGGTGTAGAAGGGGAAAGAAGAGAAAAGAAAATCTACACAACAGACAACAGAGGCGGTGACAGACCGAAAAGTGACTTCAGACGCAATAATAACGGTGAATACAAACCAAGAAATAACGGTGAATACAAACCGAGAAATAATGGCGGTAACGGAGGTAATTACGGTTCTCAGCGCAGCTATGGTAATGGTGGATATAGTAACAGCGGCTATAATAACAGAGGCTTCGATAAAGATAAGGACGAAGATACTCCTGTAGTGAGAAGGTCAAAGCCAAAGGCTGACAACAAGCCGAAGGAGCAGCAGCCTGACAAGTTCGAGATTATTAACAGAATCGAGAAAGAAAAAAAGGCTATGAAAAAGAAACATACTGATTCAAAAGGTGATTCAAGACCTGCAAGACATACCGTAAAACCAAAAAGAAGCGGTAATATTGACTGGACAAAAGAATATGAGAATGATTCTTATGATGATGACGATTTAGATATGTATTTATAGATGACGATAGAAAAGGAAACAGAAAATGCAGAGTCGAAATATGACACAGGAAAGAAATCCTCTGGGATATATGCCTGTAACAAGGTTGCTGATGAAGTTTTCGATTCCGGCGGTTATCGCCATGATTGTAAACTCCATTTATAATATCGTCGACCAGATATTTATTCAGAGAAGTGCAGACGGCTCACTTGGAAATCAGGCAACCACAGTAGCATTTCCGCTGATTACATTCACATTGGCATTATCTACACTTATAGGTAACGGAGGGTGTGCCATAGCATCCATTAAAATGGGTGAGAAAGACGAGGAAACAGCCAACAGGATACTTGGCAATTCCTTTGTTCTTGTTGTTGCATCTGAACTTATACTTGTGGTATTGTCACTGATTTTCTTTGAACCGCTGCTTAAACTTCTCGGAGCATCACCTGAAGTTATGCCGTATGCTAAGAACTACATCAGCATAATTCTTATCGGAACAGTGTTCATGGGAATAGGAAGTGGGCTGTCGGGTTTTATAAGGGCAGACGGAGCACCTAATATCAGTATGATGAGTCTGGTTGTGGGATGTGTGCTCAATGTTGTACTTGACCCCATATTCATTTTTGGATTTGACATGGGCGTTACCGGTGCGGCATGGGGAACAATTATTTCACAGATTGTAACGGCGATAATTACAATGTGGTATCTTTTGTTTAAGGGAAAGGATATCAGACTTAATTTAAGAAAAATTGATATAGACATAAAACTCATGATTAAGGCATGCGGACTTGGAATATCAAGCTTTGTAACACAGTTTGCAAATTCAATAGTGCAGATATGCATGAATAATCTTCTTCTGCATTACGGAAATCTGTCCGATGTCGGCGGAAATACAGCCATGACGGCCATGGGAATTGTATTAAAGGTAAACGCACTTCTTATTGGAATCTGCGTAGGTATAGGAACAGGAGCACAGCCTATATGGGGATACAACATGGGCGCAGGATATTACAGGCGTGTCAGGGAGACATTTGTAAAGTCTGTTGCGGTATCAACAACGATTTCCACCATTGGATGGTTAATTATTAAGTTTTTCCCGGAGGTGCTCTTGTCGATATTTGGCAACAATGACCCGGCCATGATTGATTTTGCCTGTAAAACCATGAGAACATTCCTTGGACTTGTGCTTGTGGCAGGATTCAATATTGTACTTGGAGGATATTTCCAGGCAACAGGTCATGCCGTAGCAGCATTTATCATGTCACTGTCAAGACAGATTATTGCATTGCTGCCGCTTTTGTTCATATTACCTCTTTTCTGGGGATTGGACGGCATTTTGTATGCGGGATTTTATGCAGATGTAATTGCACTGGCCATAGGAGTGACACTTGCTGCAAGGGAACTTGTTACATTAAACAAAAAAATTAAAAATGAAGAGTCGGCTTCGGGCTGATAAACAGTACAAAGGCGTACATTTCTCAACGGGGGAGGTGTACGCTTTTATTGTAACCAATAATACAAAATAGTAGTTGAAAATACAAATGATATAGTATATAATCTTATCAATTTGAGCAATTTTAGGAGGAAACATATGAAAGCTTTTCTAATTTTAGAGGATGGACATGTTTTTGAGGGCACATCTATCGGCTCTTCAAGAGAAGTTGTAAGTGAGATAGTGTTTAACACTTCCATGACAGGTTATCTTGAAGTACTGACAGATCCTTCTTATGCCGGACAGGCAGTGTGCATGACATACCCACTTATCGGTAACTATGGTATATGCTACAAAGATATGGAATCATTAAAGCCTTGGCCTGACGGATATATCGTAAGAGAATTGTCAAGGATGCCTTCTAATTTCAGATGTGAGGGAACTATTCAGGAGTTTCTTGAAAAAAATGACATTCCGGGTATCGCAGGAATAGATACAAGAACGCTTACAAAGGTACTGAGAGAGAAAGGTACCATGAACGGAATGATAACTACCGATGAAAACTATGATATTGATAAGGTAATGGAAAAGCTTAAGGCATACAGATGCAGCGGGGTTGTAAAGAAGGTTACATGTGAAAAGTCTTCCAGACTTGAGGGCGGAAAATATAAGGTAGCACTTCTTGATTTCGGTGCAAAGAAAAATATTGCAAGATCACTTCACGAGAGAGATTGTGATGTTACAGTATATCCGGCGTTTGTGAAGGCTGAGGAGATAATAAAGTCAAACCCTGACGGAATCATGCTTTCAAACGGCCCGGGAGATCCAAAGGAATGTGTGGAGATTATAGAAGAGATAAAGAAGCTTTATGATTCAAATATACCGATTTTTGCGATCTGTCTCGGACATCAGCTTATGGCACTTGCTACAGGTGCGGATACCCACAAGATGAAATTCGGACACAGAGGCGCAAATCACCCTGTTAAGGATTTAAAATCGGGAAGAGTATATATTTCATCACAGAATCACGGATATGTGGTAGATGAAAAAACAATCAATCCTAATATTGCAGAAGTTGGTTTTATAAATGTAAATGACGGCAGTGTGGAGGGACTGAGATACAAGGAAAAACCTGTATTTACAGTTCAGTTCCATCCGGAAGCATGTCCGGGTCCACAGGATTCAAATGTACTGTTTAATGAGTTTATTAAGATGATGGATAACAGGAGGTAAACGTATGCCAAGAGACAATAGTATAAAAAAAGTATTAGTTATCGGTTCGGGACCAATTGTTATCGGACAGGCAGCAGAGTTTGACTATGCAGGAACACAGGCATGCCGTTCTCTTAAGGAGGAGGGAATTGAGGTTGTTCTTGTTAACTCCAATCCTGCTACGATTATGACAGATAAGGACATAGCTGACAAAGTGTACATTGAACCACTTACAGCGAAAGTTCTTGAAAAACTTATTTTAAAGGAAAGACCTGATAGTGTACTGCCAACCCTCGGAGGACAGGCTGCACTTAATCTTGCCATGGAGCTTGAGGAGTCAGGCTTTTTAAAGGAACAGGGAGTGCGTCTTATAGGAACAACATCCCTTACAATCAAGAAGGCAGAGGACCGTCTTGAGTTCAAGGAGACAATGGAGAAAATCGGTGAGCCGGTAGCTCCGTCACTTGTAGTAGAAAATGTTGAAGATGGTATAGCGTTTACAAATAAAATAGGTTATCCGGTTGTACTTCGCCCGGCATACACATTGGGAGGAAGCGGCGGCGGTATCGCCCACAATCTTCAGGAACTTACGGATATACTTGAAAACGGACTTCGTTTGAGCCGTGTAGGTCAGGTTCTTGTGGAGAGATGCATAGCAGGCTGGAAGGAAATTGAGTACGAAGTAATGCGTGACTCAGCAGGAAACTGCATTACAGTATGTAACATGGAAAATATTGACCCTGTCGGTGTTCATACCGGTGATTCAATAGTAGTTGCACCTTCACAGACACTCAGTGACAAAGAATATCAGATGCTCAGAACATCAGCACTTAATATCATTAGCGAGCTTAATATTACAGGCGGATGTAATGTTCAGTATGCTCTTCATCCGACAAGCTTTGAGTACTGTGTAATAGAGGTTAATCCTCGTGTAAGCCGTTCTTCGGCTCTGGCATCAAAGGCTACAGGTTATCCTATAGCAAAGGTTGCTGCAAAGATTGCCATAGGCTACACACTTGATGAGATAAAGAATGCCATTACGGGAAAGACATA
>JBGVOL010000007.1:0-7685 GCA_045126475.1 Lachnospiraceae bacterium
CGAATTCATCATTATAACAGTCACTGTCACCGCTACAGCTATAACCACAACAAGCAGACTGCCTATTATTATCCACTTTTTCTTATTGTTCGATTTCATATAATAAGCCCTGCCTTTTCTACTTACATAATTCTGCAACTACCTGGTTGATTACCTTGCCGTCTGCCTTACCCTTAAGCTCTGCCATTACAGCCTTCATAATCTGACCCTTGTTCTTTGTTGCCACTTCCGCTGCAAATTTTGTTGTAATTATATCCTTCACTTCTGCTTCGCTTAACATCTTTGGTGCGTACTCAGAGATAACATCGTGTCTGAACTGATACTCAGCCTTAAGCTCCGCTCTTTCATCAGGACATGTGTCAAGCTGCTCCTTTACTGTCTTAAGTTCCTTAAGGATTGCCCTGTCAACAAGTTCATCAGGAATGTTTTCTCTTGTACCCTCATCTATTGCAAGCTTCTTCACTGCGGAAACAAGTGATGAAATCGTTTCCTTTCTTGCCTTATCCCTTGCCTTCATGGCTGCTACCATGTCTTTTTGTAATGTTTCGAAATTCATATATTTACCTCCGTTTTATTTTACATTTATTCTGTTGTCCTTAGAACTAGCAGGTTGCACCACCCACAACATTCAGTCCTAATATTTCATTTTTTCTCTTAAGCAAATCATCTGAAAGAAGCATCTGCTCTGCCTTTTCAAATCCAATCCTGTTGATTGTATCCGCAAAGCGTTCTCCCGATACACCCTCCGAACGGAAAAGAAGAATAGCTTTTTCTATTGCATCAATAACTTCCTTCTCTGACGTAAAGAGTTTATTAAGCATTTTTCCCTCGGCAACCTTCTTACCCCAACGTCCGCCGATGTAAATCTTCCATCCGTATATTCCGTCATCCGCACAGTGGAACGGACATTTTGCCACACAGCGTCCACAGTTATTACACTTAGCTGCATCAATAACAAGCTTTCCATCCGTAAGCTTTGCTGCCCCTATCGGGCATGTATTTTCTATCTGGCATTTCTTACATCCGCGACACTTCTCTTCATCATAAGTCGGAACCTTCGCACCGATTATACCGATATCATTAAGATTAGGCTTTACGCAGTTATTCGGACATCCTCCGAACGCAATCTTAAACTTATGAGGAAGTGCCACATTGTTATATCCGTGATAAAATACCTCGTGAGCCTTCTCGCTAAGGCTGTAGGTATCATATAGACCATACTGACATGTTGTACCTTTGCATGACACAACCGGGCGAACCTTACTTCCTGTTCCGCCTGTCTCAAGGCCTGCTTTTGCCACATACTGACGGAACGGCTCAATATTATCATAATCAATGCCTGAAACCTCTACTGTCAGACGTGTCGTAAACATAATGTGCCCGTCGCCATACAGCTTCGCAGCCTCCGATATTACCCTGCACTCATCATCAGTAATGCGTCCGTTTCTTGTAATGATACGTCCGTTAAATTTGTTTGTTCCCTTATGATGGAGAAATCCAAGTCCTTTAACACGTTTTATGTCATCAGCAGATAATGTACATCCGTTTTCCTCTGCATTTCCGTTTTTTCCTTCAATTTTATCTATATATTTGTCAAGAACTTCAGCAGCAAGAGAAACTGTCTTTAAGCATCTTTCTTCATCATTGTGGTATTTTTCCTTAAGAGCACTGCACTGAAGTGACCCCACTTCTTTTTCAAATCTTTCAACATATCCGGCACATATAGGTCTGAACTCTTCCTTTGGTCTGCTGCCATATAACCTACTCAAAACTCCAAGCGCCCCCGAAAGTGCTCCGCATGTGCCTCCGCATCCCATTCCGCCTCCGAAGCCGTTAAATAAAGCCGCTTCATTTTCCGTAATGCCCAGCTTATACACGTCATTTGCAGCAAGAATTAATCCCTCCGCACAATTCTTCTGTTTTTCAAGATAATAATACTTTGCCCTTTCAGCCAGCATATTTTTCCCTCCGTAAACCGATATGATGTAACACCTTTTATCACAAACGTACATGCCATCAAAGCAATATCACTGAAAAATTATATCATAAACACCTACAAAAAGCAATTATTCCAACAAAGAACAGGATGCAAAGGTTTTAAAGCCTCTGCATCCTGTTCTTTCCCCTGTTCTTTTTACGAAGTAACCCTCAAAAATCAATACATCATTTCCGTCAGAACCCATCTGTTATTTTCGTATACTGCTGTCCCCTTAACAACATAATCCTCAACAACAGGATTCTCAGCAGGCCACTCAACTGCAGCTTTCACTGTAAACTCACACTTGTCTGCACTTGACGAATCGATGGTAATCTTATAATCATCCCATATAACATAGTAGCCTTTACCACCATCATATTTCAAATCGATATAGAGCTTACCATCAACATTTTTATATTTTTGTACTCCTTCATAAGGATAGTTGTACAAATACATATCTGCAGTCTCCTTGCAGTAAACCGAACGAATATACTCCTCAAAGGAAGCATAATCAGGAAATGCCTTTTCACTTACCTGATATAATGTGTTGTTCTGCATGTCAATTTCCACATCTTTACCCTCATCAGCTAATGCTAACGGAAGACTTCCGCTGAAAATATTAAGATTACAGTAAATATTCTTATCTATAAGTTCTCTTAACATCTCTTCACTTACAGTTTGTTCTGCGGTTGTCTCCTGCTCTTTCGTTGTCACGACGGCTGAAGTTACTTTCACATTGTCCTCAGTTACCTTTTCAAGTTCCTTGTCAATGTTGTTGTCAACGCATCCGAAAAGCAAAATTCCTGCCGTCATAACACATGTCATTATTTTTAACCTTTTCATATTAAGCCACCCCCTGATAAGTTATGTTTTTTACCGTTTACAGGTTAATTTTTCTTCTGACAATTGTATAATACATTTCCTTTGTCTCACACAAGTATCTTAGATGTATCTTTTTTGTATCATTTAACTTTAAATTCCTCTACCTCGGAGAAATAGTACCCACCTTTACCTGAACTGATATGGCGTACTTGTTGGTATTTACGCCAAACACACCGCAATTAATCTCATCTTCCGTAAGTCTGTATCCGTAATAATACTTTTCCGCCGCCCCTATGATAGTGCTGCTGTATTTTTCAAGATACTCATCATCGGCAGTTGAAACATAATATTCCATTTGAAATACTACTCCTGTCTTCTGCTCATACCTCACAAGTATACCATCCAGCCATACACTGACAAGATTAAAAAGAACAGCCTCGCCATCAATGTACCCAACGCACTGTCCTATGGCAATTTCAAGTCGTTCGCCTTCAAGAATTGCACTTTCTACGTCTTTATATACTTCTCCTTCTTCAATCATTGCTTTAACATTCTCTGCACATTCTGTCCTTATCATTTCATCAGACTCACTTACCTGTTCAAATGATATTTCCTGATAATCTCCTGTCAAAAGTAGTTGAAGCATCTCCTCTGCCGTATAGCTTTTTCTTACAGACACAAGCTCCAGTTCCCTTATTTCCTCCTTACCTTCACTGAAATCCGACTGATTATAATAATCAAGCACAAAAGAGATAGAGACAGTCACACCTGCAAGAACAATTATACTTAATAAATACTTTAATTTACCCATTCTACCAGTTCCTCCCCGTGTTTCAAAAGTGGCAGCGTAACATATACCGTTGTTCCCTTTCCTGGAGTGCTTTCAATATCAAGTGTTCCTCCGTGTACATCAATAATCTTTTTGCACAACGCAAGTCCAAGACCTGCTCCGCCCTGACTTCTTGAGCGCGATTTATCCTCCATATAAAACGGTTCAGTAACCTCTTTGAGATGTTCTTTACTTATGCCCCGTCCGAAATCCCGTATACTTACATTGCACACACCATCATTTTCGGTGGCTGTTATCTCAACGCTCTGACCTTTTTTTGATGCCTTGCAGGCATTATCCGTAAGATTATAAAAAAGGGAATACATCAAAGACGGCTCTGCCGATATAACCATAGGTTCCGTGTCCAGTTTTATATTGATACCATATTTCTCAGACAAAAAGCGCATGGACAATGAAAGCTCATTAAAGAAGTTTTCCATATCCATCTTCTGCATGTCCGGTTCATTTTTCTCCATAACAAAAAGCTCCAAAAGCTGCATTGAAAGTCTTTCAAGTCTCTTAGCTTCACGATATATTGTATTTGCAGACTGACAGCATTCGTCTTTACTAAGGTCATAACTCCTGATCATGTCTGCATATCCGATAATCGTTGTCATCGGCGTTTTTAACTCATGTGTAAAATCCGCTAAAAACTGCTCTTTACGTTTTACTTCCGCATTTAAATCATCCACCTTTTTATTTATGGTTTCTGCCATAATGTTAAAGTTGTTGGAAAGTTCAGCTACCTCAACTCCGCCCCTGTTATTCTTTTGAGATATACGCATGTCATATTTTCCCGACGCAATCTCATTTGCCGCAGAAGAAAGACGCTTTATGGGAACCGAAATAAAATGTGAAATAATAAGAAGAATTAAACCGCCTGCAAACGCACCTATAAGAACTGCGATTCTGCAAAACTCCGTCATGCTTTTTTGCTGCTCATATATTTCGCTTAAATCCCAAAGCGTCTGCAGATACCACAGTTCACGCCCCCGTTTCACATTGCTTATAACTCTTAAGTATGTCCCATCATTTATCTTTATAACGTCATATCCCTGCTGACCCTCTTCCAATCTGTTCACAAAAGATTCATTTGTATATTCTGCTGTTTCGTCCATTACACATATATTGAAGCTGTCATTCTTGCCTCTCAGTGTCATTCCGGCTATTTCTTTTTCAGTCTCAAGTCTTACCGACATTTCCATTTTCTCATCATCGGTAATAAGCATAAAAAGCTGAGCCGCCGTCTCATTTGACGACAGAGCATCCTCCACGGTTTTATCCCACATGTATGTATTATTTCTCTCTACAAGTGCAAAACAGACAATGGCAATGGTCAAAAACACAACCAGGTATGCAGCACAAAAAATTCTCCACGACATTCTCATATCTATTTCTTCCTTTCAAAGGAATATAAGATAAGTTTACTTACAACAACTTATATCCCACCTTTGGAACTGACTTTATCATATCTTCCATTCCCATCTTTTTTCGCAGCCTCTGAACATGTAAATCAACCGTTCTTGTATCTGCCATGTACGGTTCATTCCACACTCTCTCATAGATAGTCTCACGGTACAACACTATTCCACGATTTCTTAAAAACAGTAAAAGAAGCTCATACTCTTTCAGTGTAAGCTCTATCTGTTTTCCCGCTTTCATAACGGTTCTTGCATCTGTATCCACCTCTATATCATCAAGTTTCAGTGTTTTGTCCTGAACGTGATATCTTCTCATAACATTCTCAATTCGTGCAATAAGCTCCAGTATTTCAAAAGGTTTTACAATATAATCCTCCGCACCCATGCGAAGTCCCTTAACCTTATCCTGAACAGATGCTTTTGCCGTCAGAAAAATTGTTGGAATATGGTACTCCTCTATATATTCAAACAAGGTAAACCCATCTATCTCCGGCAGCATTATATCAAGCAGTATCAAATCAAAAGTTGCATTTTCAACCATCTCAACTGCCTTTCCCCCGTCTGAGGCCGTTTCAACATGGTATCCGTTTTTTGTAAGACTCATTTCAAGAAGACTTCTTATTCCCTCATCGTCCTCTACCACCAATATTTTTATCACATTTATCCCTCCATGTGTTCATAATATATATGCAATGTATCATTTTTGTATCGGATTGCCCCTATTTGTATTTTTTGTACACCTTGTACGAGTACACGGTCACGATTACGCCAAATACAATAATCATGGCAAGCATAATAAGTGTCGAAGCTATTCCGCCAAAAATAAGCGACTCTATAACAACCATTACTCCGCACACCATAAGCGCCGCGCCGCCGAATCTGTTGCTTTCAGCCCACGTCTTATCATTGTGCATCGCCCATACCGTGCGGACACCTGCTACTGAATTAGGCTTTGCCTTCGGCAGTACATTTCCAAGGAATATCATAAAGACACCCATAACCACATTTGCAACTATACTGATATCAATTGCTGAGGAGGTCATGTTATCCTTTGCTGCCACAAATGCAGAATATAAAATAAAATACTGCATAACACCAAACATAACAGCCATTCCCACAGCCGCATAGTAAATAAGTTTCTCATTATTCATTGCTTCATTTGCTGTCTTTTCATCCTTGGCATTAGCCTGCTTTTTCCTAAAATACTTCATAAAGCATATCCAGAACAATGTGAATACAACTATCATACATGGGAAAATGAAATTCTCATACTTTGAACCCCATCGGTCAATATTTCCCGAAATATCATAATGCATAGGCACCTCATCCGGCATAAATCTTAAAACTACTGCTGTCACAATCATAGGTAAAAGAGTCAATCCCCATAAAATCTTATTTTTCATTTTCATTACCTCCAAACTGTTTAAACCATATGACCATCTCATCAAATACGGTTGTGTTAAGCTCATAATAAATATAATTTTTCTGCTTATACTCCATCACCATGTCGGCACTCTTTAACAATTTTAAATGGTATGAAAGCGCCGCCGGGGTTATGTTAAGTTTCTCTGCAATCTCTCCGGCACTCATTCTGCCGCCTTTAAGCATAATAAGTATGTCCCGCCGCTGAGAGTCCGACAATACCTTGAATGTGTCTGCTATTCCCATAAAATCACCTGACTTAATCCTGTAGCTATTTAAAAATTTCTTTAAATATATTATATCACCATTCTAATCAGCGTCAAGAACTATTTAAAATATTTTTTAAATGTCAAAATAGTTTTATTACACAACAAAAAAAGATTTCTGCCATACATACAGAAATCTTTGTCGAAGCAAGAAGATAGTGTTTGGATAAATAAATTTTATTTCTTCACGATATCCTTTACAACTTCTCCTGCCATTATAAGTCCTGCAACGGACGGAACAAATGCAACACTTCCCGGTATCTGTCTCCTGCTCCCGTCAGATATCTGTTCACCGGGAGTAAGTGGCATTTCCTCCGAATAAACGACTTTCAGCTTTTTCACTCCGCGCTTTTTCAGTTCGCGTCTCATAACTTTTGCAAGAGGGCATACTTTTGTCTTATATATATCAGCCACCTTAAACTGGCTGCCGTCCAATTTATTTCCTGCACCCATGGAACTTATAATCGGAACATTATTTTCATCAGCCTTCATAACCAGTTCTATTTTGGCCGTTACTGTATCCACTGCGTCCACTATATAATCGTATTCTTCAAATGAAAATTCATCTGCGTTTTCCGGAAGAAAAAAGCAATTGTGAATCCTCACATCCGCCTCAGGATTGATTTCCAAAATACGTTCTTTCATGACCTCTGTTTTATACTCGCCAACAGTCCTTCTTGTTGCGATAATCTGCCGGTTAATATTAGAAAGACATACTTTATCATTATCTATCAGATCAAATGCACCAACACCGCTTCTGGCAAGAGCTTCACACACATATCCTCCAACTCCGCCTACTCCAAAAACCGCAACACGGCATCGACTTAATTTTTCCATCGCCTCTTTTCCCAGAAGAAGTTCTGTCCTTGAAAACTGTTCTAACATAATCGCCTCCTAATGTCTCAACATTCTGCATTCAGTATATACAGGTAAAATATCTGTGTCAA
>JBGVOL010000008.1:0-20098 GCA_045126475.1 Lachnospiraceae bacterium
TGAACAATTATATCCGCAGATTGTCAATACAGGAAGTACTCCGTAGACAAATCCAACTGCTCCTACTGCCATTGCAATATACGCAATCTTGCCAGCCTTAACAGCACACTGCTTCTTTATGGCAACTATTGCCAGTACAATACCTGCAATTGCAAATACAGCACCGACTATACTTATAACAAAAACAGGTGATGTAACAAATGTATTGCTTGCTACTGTTACTTTTCTCTCAGGGTCAAATATCTTCGCCGCACTGCATGCGCATGTAAGTGATGAACCAAGAACTGACATAATGAATCCGATAATTGAACAGATAAGTGCACTCACCTCAAACCAGTTAATGTTTAAAGGTTTCTTTGGTGGCTGCTGATACATTGGCTGCTGGTACATTGGATGTCCCTGTGGCTGCTGATATACAGGCTGGCCCTGCGGCTGCTGATATACAGGCTGACCCTGCTGTGGCTGCTGCTGATTGAAATTGTTATCCATACTATTTTCCTCCTTCTTTTTCCACCGTTCCATATCATCTTATGTCGGCGGGAACTTAATTTTACAAATATGTAAAAAAATAACTTTACTATTAATTATATCACAGTAATTCCACACATGCAATTACAAAAAATTTATCACACTACAGCGTCAACATCCTTACCCGGAATCACCGATGCATCCTGCATTCTGGCATTTGAGGCATACTTGTCACTGTTGTATTTTATGGTTGTGGTTGTTGTTCCACCCGAAACATAAACTCTTCCGCATTCAGGGCAGATTGATGTATGTATTGCAACAGAGGCATTTACAACCTCACCGTTACCTTTTTCCGCCTTATCATAAGCATTTGATACATGCTCGCCCTCATGAGCCCGCACTGCTGTGGCTGCCGCCTCCGGTGCAATGTGAGAGGCAGACTTAAACGAAACCATCTCATCAGAGCCATCCTGATATTTGCGGTTGGCACATGTCTCACACTCTTCCACACCGGTCCGTTTTTTAATCTTTTCTTCCGGTCCGTTTTCCGCCTTACCATTTGGCTTCATTGTGACAGTACCGTCTTCGTTACGCATAAGTCCAAGCTTCTCCAACTCTTTCTCACGTTCGCTTACGGCAAGTTCAAGATACTGCTTTTTCTTTTCTGCCGAAGGGTTGGTGACATCTCCTGTCCTTTCTCCTTTTACATCATTTACACGGGACGGAGTATAACTTGCACGTTCTGCGGGACTAAGTCCCTGATAATTTACACCAACATTATTTACGTTATCCATATATTTTCACCTCCCGGAGACTTTTCCACATCTTTCTATATTCTGAATATAACACAAACAACTTGCAGTTGCAAGAACTGTGAACAGCAAAAAGAGGGACATTTTCTGCATTACAGAAAATATCCCTCCATTTTTACAATGTCTGATACTATTTTTCAAATAAATGAAGTATAGCCTCATGACCTTTTGCTATGTAATTGCCTGAAGCCTTTGCTTCTCTTTCATTATAATTCCAAGTCTGTGACTTCTTATCTGTAGAATCATAAAGCATATACGGTACAGGGTCTGATGTGTGGGTACGAACACAGATTGGTGTTGGATGATCCGGTAATACCATCATTCTGTAATCAACACCTTTTTCGTCAAGTGCTGACGCCACTCTCTTTATAACCTTCTCATCAAGGTACTGAATTGACTGGATTTTACGCTCTGCACTTCCCTGATGTCCCATCTCGTCCGGTGCCTCCACATGAATGTATGTGAAGTCGTATCCGTCCTCTGTCAGTGCTTTTACTGCCGCATCTGCCTTTCCTTCATAATTTGTATGAAGTGTGCCGTCTGCTCCCGGAACTATTATGTTAGTCATGGATGCTCCGACGCCAATACCCTTAAGAAGGTCAACCGCTGAAATCATAACGCCCTTCTTTCCATACTTCTCCTCAAATGATGAAAGACCCGGCTTCGTGCCTGCTCCCCAGAACCATATTGAGTTGGCAGGATTAAGTCCCTTCTTCATACGCTCCACATTGAGAGGATGATTTGCAAGAATATCATAACTCTTCTTCATCATCTCACGAAGTGCCTCCTCCTTAGGAAGATATTCTCCAATAACCTTCCCGAGAATATCATGAGGCGGTGTAAGGGGAACTACAGAACCCTTATCCCATATTGTGAGATGTCTGTAGCTTGTTCCCAGATAGAACTTATAAATATCATTCTCAAGTCCTTCTTTTACAGCCTCAAGGAGAACCGCAGCGTCCTCTGTGCTGATTTCGCTTGAACTGTGGTCAATAATTGTCTTTTCCTCGTACGGCTTATCATCAACCGATACCGTAACAATATTACATCTGATGGCAATATCCGTATCCTTCATCGGCACACCTATGCTAAGTGCCTCCAGCGGTGAACGTCCGGTATAATACTGCTTTGGGTCATAACCAAGAACAGAAAGATTTGCCGTATCACTTCCCGGCTTCATTCCCTCAGGTATAGTGTGTACAAGACCTATCTCAGACAGCTTTGAAAGTCTGTCCATCTCAGGTGTATCCGCATATTCAAGAGGAGTCTTTCCCCCAAGCTCCTCTATGGGTTCATCTGCCATTCCGTCACCAAGTACAATAACGTATTTCATATTATGCCTCCACTCTTATTCTCTGCTTAACGCCGTTTATTTTTGCAGCAGCAGCCTCAAATTTCGATTCTTCCATTACATCAGTAATAATTGCAAATTCATTGTTTACACCATCAAGAGTAACAATATGAACATCGCCAAAGGCCTTTGTAACCTCTGAAATCTTTGTATCTACTGCACCGTCAATTCTCACAAAGAACTTGTTCTTAAGTGTACCCATATTTTCAAGGGCAAGCTTCTTGTTGCTCCAGATTGTCATAATATTTGTATGAAGATGCTTTGCCTCGTCAACGATATCTGCAACAACTGCACTTGCTGTAGGATATTTTCCTGCGCCTGCGCCGTAGAACATCACATCTCCGATAACGTCGCCCTTTACAAGGATTCCGTTCAATACTCCGTTTACACTGTAAAGAGGATTGTCTGAATCTATCATAAATGGTGCTACCATGGCATAGCACTTGTCATCAACTCTCTTGCTCTTGCCGAATAACTTAATAGAGAGACCAAGCTTCTTGGCATACTTGAAATCTACATCTGTAATCTTTGTGATACCTTCTGTATATATATCCTCAAAATCAACATGGCAGCCATATGCAAGCGATGAAAGAATTGCTATCTTACGGCATGCATCATAGCCCTCAACATCAGCGGCAGGATTTCTCTCCGCATAGCCAAGATTCTGTGCTTCCTTTAATACTGCCTCAAATGAAGAACCTTCCTTAGCCATCTTTGAGAGAATAAAGTTTGTTGTACCGTTTAATATACCTGTTATCTCTGTAATCTCATCTGACGTAAGTGACTGGTTAAGTGGTCTTATAATAGGAATACCACCGCCAACACTTGCCTCAAATAAGAAGTTCTTGCCTTTTGCCTTTGCAAGTTCAAGAAGCTCAGGGCCATATTTTGCAACAAGCTCCTTGTTTGATGTACAGTAGCTCTTTCCGCTTTCCAGTGTCTTCTTTGCAAATGTGTAAGCAGGCTCAAGTCCTCCCATTGCCTCTGCAACGATATCAACCTCAGGGTCATTTACTATTGTGTCAAAATCGTGTACCAGAACTCCCTCCACAGGGTCTCCCGGGAAATCGCGTAAATCAAGTACATACTTTACATTTATTTCATCTCCGGCGCGCTTTGCAATGCTCTCCTTATTCTTTACAAGCACCTCATACACACCTGAGCCTACTGTGCCATATCCTAAAACTGCTACATTAACCATTTCGTTCCTCCAAATTATTCTCTTGATAATATCTTGGCGTAATGTACGCCATCTGTTGCATCCAGTTCGTTTATCATCTCTGATATGTCACCGGTTGCAGGCATTTCCACACTCAAGGTAAGGGATGCCACTCCATTGATTGGAATTGTCTGATGAATAGTCAAAATATTTGCATCATACCCTGCAATAAGCTTCAAAAGATTGGACAACTTCCCCGGCAAATCGTCCATCTGAAGCACGAAGGTAACTGTCTTTCCTTTTACATTCTCATGAAACGGAAATATGTCATCCTTATACTTATAAAATGAACTTCTGCTAAGCCCAACCCGTTCTGTCGCCTCTTGAATTGTAGCTGACGCACCTGATTCCAACAATCTTTTTGCTTCAATAACCTTTCTCAAAACCTCTGGAACGGCTCTCTGCTTAATCAGGTAATATTTGTTATCAACACTCATCTTATCTTCTCTCCTTGTA
Source organism: Lachnospiraceae bacterium (assembly GCA_045126475.1). Lineage (GTDB taxonomy): Bacteria > Bacillota > Clostridia > Lachnospirales > Lachnospiraceae > SVEL01. The sequence continues at coordinate 4,307 of JBGVOL010000008.1, forward strand.
CGCATAGGAAATACACTTGTGTTTACCACACAGATACTACCACATAATCATATGAAAGGCAACCAGATTTTTTTCGATAAATTACTGTTATTGTATCAAAGAACTTCAAGAAAAATAAAACCGGATTTTGATTCTGTGCTTCAAATATAAGATTTTCTAAGTGTTTTGCAACTACACAATTTATTAATACGCAACCGCTCGCTATTCGGCGTCCTGCCTCAGAGCTCGCTTTCGCCAACATCGTGTTGGCGAATTGCTAGATATAGAGCAAAACACTAAGAAAATCTAATATCCTCCGCAATGAATCAAAATCCGGTTCATTTTCACTTGAAGTTCCATATACGTTAAACCAATAATTTACAAAAGAGTATTCCGTACCCTACAGATTGCGTAATGCGCAAGTATTCCGGCGCTTATCGCCCCGCAGGGGACGCGACACTACACAAAATTTCTGATTTAGCGCAAATAAGTGCTTCGACTTGTTATTATGTTTTTTATTCATAGCGTAGGATATTAGTTTATCTTAGAACTTTGCAATACCACTACATAGTAATTCGCCGACAGGACGTCGGCGAAAGCCACCTCCCGACACGACGTCGGATGAGGTGGCGGTTACATATATTTAAATAATCGTAACGAGCAAAGTTCTTAGATAAACTTATATCTGGAGCTCAGAATAAAAAATATAATAACAAGCCGAAGCACTTTCTACGTTAAACAGAATTTTCCCTACAGTGAATTTTTCATCTGTTCTATCTGTCCCAGTTCTTCATCCGTAAGAAGCTTATCTATATCCACCGTGATGACAAGACCTTTGTCAGTCTTTAAAACCTTGTTGAAATATCTTGTATCTTCATTTGCAACGATAGATGGCACATCATGAATATTCTGATCATCAACATTATGAATCTCATCAACGCCATCAACCTCAAAAGCAAGAAGCATTCTGTTTACGTTGACAATAACATACTGAACATCCTTTGAATCACGCTCCGGTAAGCCAAACTTCTTCCTGAGACTGTATACAGGAACAACATGTCCTCTAAGATTCATTATTCCTTTGATATAGGCTGCCGTATTTGGTACACGGACTACCTGCTGTTCTCTTTCAATACCCTGCACGCGGCTGATGTCAAAACCATACAATTCATTATCAAGCTTAATTACTATAGGTTTAAATTCATCCATACTGTTACCTCCTCTTTATAAAATATATTGTGTCTAATCATTCTTAAGCTTTATCCACTTTAAATATGCATTAATAAACGGATTTATATTTCCGTCTAAAACACTCTGGATATTGCCGACTTCCTCATTTGTTCTATGATCCTTAACCATGGTGTATGGCTGCATTACATATGAACGAATCTGGCTTCCCCAACCATTATCACTTACCTCGCCGCGAATTCCCGAAATCTTTTCGGCATTTTCCTGCTGTGCTTTTAAGTACAACTGTGCCTTCAAAAGTTTCATACACCTGTCCTTATTCTGGAACTGCGAACGTTCATTCTGACACTGGACAACTATACCTGTAGGAATATGTGTTATTCGTACGGCAGAAGATGTTTTATTGATATGCTGACCGCCTGCACCGCTTGAACGGTACGTGTCAACTTTTAAATCATCTTCATTAATCTCAATATCTATATCTTCCTCTATATCAGGCATTACGTCACATGATACAAAGGATGTCTGTCTCTTTCCCGCTGCATTAAACGGAGAAATACGCACCAGTCTGTGAACCCCTCTCTCAGACTTTAGGTAGCCGTATGCATTCTCACCGTTAATCTGAATTGTTACAGATTTATAACCTGCTTCATCACCCTCAAGGAAATCAAGTACTTCATAAGAAAATCCTCTCGAATCCGCCCATCGGCAGTACATTCTGTAGAGCATGTTGGCCCAGTCACATGATTCTGTTCCGCCGGCTCCGGCATGAATTGTAAGAATGGCATTATCCCTGTCATACTCACCGGATAAAAGTGTACTGACCGTCATCTCATCAAGCTGTCTGTCAAGCTGCTCATAGCTTTCCTTAACTTCTGCAAGAATCGACTCGTCCTCCTCCTCATATCCCATTTCTATGAGAGTTTCAACGTCCTCATACAAGGTCTGAAGCTTATTAAATTCATCTATTGTATTTTTAAGTCCCTTCACCTCACGGATGACCTTTGCCGATTTCTCAGCATCATCCCAGAAATGCTGGTCCTCCATGGTTTTCTCAAGTTCCTCAACCCTTGCCTGCTTTCCTGTCAGGTCAAAGTGAATCCCTCAATTCGTTTAATGGCTTTTTTAAATTTGACAAATTATATTTGTACTGATCTAATTCTACCAAAAAATTCACCTTCTTTTTATTATTAATCTACCTTTCTCATACAGCACTGCTTATATTTTTTGCCTGAGCCGCACGGACAAGGATCATTTGGATAAACCTTCTTTTCCTCTCTCTTCTTTGGTGCCTTAACAGCAGTATCGTCCTTATTTGTTCCCGTAACCTTGGCAACCTGTTCTCTCTCAACCTTCTGCTGAATCTGAACATGAAGAAGAAGCTTTACAGTATCCTCCTGAATTGATGCTGTCATGGCATCAAACATATCAAAACCGCTTATTCTGTACTCAACCTTAGGATCCTTATTACCGTATGCCTGAAGACCGATACCCTGACGAAGCTGATCCATATCATCGATATGATCCATCCACTTTCTGTCAATGACCTTTAAGAGAATAACTCTCTCAAGCTCACGTATCTGCTCTTCCTCAGGGAATTCAGCTTCCTTTGCCTCATAGAGCTTTACAGCTTCATCCTTCAGCCTTTGAACAAGTTCATCCTTCTTGATTTCCTTTTTAAGTTCTTCCTCTGTAAGTCTCACCGGTTTAAGAGGTACTACCGGTAATAATATCTGATTTAATTCATTTAAATCCCATTCTTCACATGGCTGCTCATCAGAAACGCAGAGAGAGACAAATCTCTCAACAACATCCGTAATCATCTTATAGATGGTGTCTCTCATGCTCTCACCATCTAATACTTTTCTTCTTTCTTTATAGATAATTTCTCTCTGGTCATTCATAACCTGATCGTACTCTAACAGGTTCTTTCTGATACCATAGTTATTGCTCTCAATCTTCTTCTGTGCTTTCTCAATGGCATTTGAAAGCATCTTATGCTGAATTGCGTCTGTCTCACCTACACCTGTTGCGTTAAACAGTGCAATCATTCTCTCTGAACCAAAGAGTCTCATAAGGTCATCTTCAAGTGAAATAAAGAATCTTGATTCACCCGGATCTCCCTGACGGCCTGAACGTCCACGGAGCTGATTGTCAATACGTCTTGACTCATGGCGCTCTGTACCGATTATCTTAAGACCTCCGGCTTCTCTTGCTTCTGCGTCAAGCTTAATATCAGTACCACGTCCTGCCATGTTTGTTGCTATTGTTACATTTCCATGGATACCTGCCTCAGCGACAATCTCTGCTTCCTGCTCATGATACTTGGCATTCAACACTCTGTGCTTAATACCATTCTTAGTTAAAAGTGCACTGAGTTCTTCAGATGCCTCAATTGTTATCGTACCAACAAGTACAGGCTGTCCTTTCTGCTGACTTTCCTTTATCTCGTCCACAACAGCAAGATACTTGCCTCTTTTTGACTTATAAACCGCATCTTCGTTATCAATACGTGCTACCGGTTTGTTTGTAGGTATCTCAACGACATCCATACCGTAAATATTTCTGAATTCTTCTTCCTCTGTAAGAGCAGTACCTGTCATACCACACTTCTTTGTATACTTATTAAAGAAGTTCTGGAATGTAATATTTGCAAGAGTTTTACTCTCTCTCTTTATCTTAACATGTTCCTTTGCCTCGATTGCCTGATGGAGACCGTCAGAAAATCTACGTCCCGGCATAATACGTCCCGTAAATTCATCTACTATCAATACCTGGTCATCCTTCACTACATAATCCTGGTCTCTGAACATAAGATTATGGGCTCTTAACGCAAGAATAATATTATGCTGTATTTCAAGGTTTTCAGGGTCAGCAAGATTTTCAATGTGGAAGAATTTTTCAACTTTTTCCACACCTTCTGCTGTAAGATTTACAACCTTTTCTTTCTCATTTACAATGAAATCGCCATCCTCTGTCATCTCCTCTTTCATGAGAATATCCATCTTAGACAATTCCTTTGCAGTTCCTCTTTGAAGCTGACGCGCAAGTATGTCGCAAGCCTCATAAAGCTTTGTGGACTTTCCGCTCTGACCCGAAATGATAAGCGGTGTTCTTGCCTCATCAATAAGAATTGAGTCAACCTCATCGATAATGGCAAAATTCAAATCTCTTTGAACAAGCTGATTCTTATATACAACCATGTTATCACGAAGATAGTCAAAACCTAACTCGTTGTTGGTAACATATGTAATGTCACATGCATATGCCTTTCTTCTTTCCTCTTTCTCCATACTGTTAAGAACACATCCTACAGTAAGACCAAGGAACTGATGAACCTGTCCCATCCACTCGGCATCACGGTGGGCAAGATAATCATTCACTGTAACAACATGAACGCCCTTGCCTTCCAGCGCATTAAGATATGCAGGAAGCAAACATGTCTGTGTCTTACCTTCACCTGTCTTCATCTCAGAGATTCTTCCCTGATGAAGTATAATACCGCCCATAAGCTGCACTCTGTAATGTTCCTGATTGAGTACTCTTCTTGTAGCCTCTCTGACCACAGCATACGCCTCCGGAAGAAGGTCATCCAGTGTCTCACCTTTTCCAAGGCGCTCTTTAAATTCGAATGTCTTGTCTTTCAGTTGTTCGTCAGAAAGAGCCATCATACTATCTCTATATGATTCAATCTTATTTACAATAGGTGTAATTCTTTTTATTTCTCTTTCGCTATGAGTTCCGAATACTTTTGATATTAATCCCATAATTATCTCCTATACACTATGATTTAACTCATGTCTGTTGACAAAAGGGCACACTATCCCCACCAGCCAACTAACTTGTATATTATACAACACAAAAATGATTAATTCAACATTTTATTGTATAGGGGATTTCAAAGGCTTTCATACACAATAAAAGGGAGTTCATTACGAACTCCCTCACGCAAACCGGATACTTTAATATTCCGGTTCGATAATACCGTATGTATTTCCCTTTCTCTTATATACAACATTAATCTCATCTGTCTCTGAGTTTCTGAATACATAGAAGCTATGTCCTAAAAGTTCCATCTGCAGACATGCCTCTTCAGGATCCATAGGTTTCACCGCAAATCTCTTTGACTTCTCAATCTTGATTGAATCGTCTTCATCATAATCCTTCTCTATAAACTCAGGAGCAAATACTTCTGAAGAATGCTTTCTGTCAACAATCTTATTCTTGTATTTCTTAAGCTGCCTCTCCAATGTCTCCTGAACAAGATCAATCGATACATACATATCACTGTTGGTTTCCTCTGCACGAAGAGTATTTCCCTTCATCGGTATTGTAACCTCTACTTTATGTCTCTCCTTCTCAACACTCAATGTAACGTATGCTTCTGTCTCCTCCGAAAAATACTTCTCAAGCTTTCCAATCTTGTCCGTAACTGCTGATTTTAAACCCTCTGTAACCTCTACATTTCTTCCTTTTATTATGTAACGCATGATGTCCGTCTCCTTTCACGCCACCAATAATAAGTCATCTTATCATCAGTGCTTTTTAGATATTCACATTATAACACTATACACCTATTTTTTCAAGTAATTTATACGCACATTAAATATTTGTCAGAAAATATCGAATTTTTATGTAAATTATGTTATGTCAATAGTTTCGGAAAAATATTTTGATTTTTTCATTTCTTTCGTCATTATTCACAAAACAAATGTTCCTATTTTTTTATAAATTTTTGTGCCTGTAACCCCATTTTTTCTGTGGACAATGTGGATAACTTAGTGGATTAATCGTTTTTGCCTAAAATCCGTAATTGCTATTGTGGATAATTTTTAACCTTATTCACGTTTACTATTGTTTTTACACACGATAAGCTTTACCTTTTTTTTACTCGCCATTGTAAATAATGTACATATCGTGTTTTGTCAATATTTTTGTACAAAAAAATTTCATTTAACGGAAAATGCCTGTTTTTTAATGATTTTCCCATAAAATAATGTTATACTAATGTAAATTCTTTATGTCAGACTATATTTTTTTGTTTTCTGACGATTTAAGAATTATTGAGAATTATTTACAGACAAAGGAGATTTGATAATGAAATATGCATTAATCACCGGCGCATCACGGGGAATAGGTCGAAGCACCGCACTTGAGCTTTCCAAAGCCGGCTACAATCTTGTTCTTACATGTCATAATAACTCAGAGCTTCTTCAACAGGTAGCAGCGGATGCAGAAAAGAACGGCGCACAGGTACTCACTTTCACCGGTGACATCAGTAATCCCGATATATGTAAAGAGCTTTTTTCTTTATTAGAAAGAGAAAACATTTTCATAGACGTTCTTATAAATAATGCAGGCATCTCTTATGTAGGTCTTTTGCAGGATATGTCATTTGATGAATGGAATAACTGTATAAGTACCAATTTGTCGGCAGTATTCTACACCTGCCGTCTTGCCGTGCCCCATATGATATCAAGGCATCGTGGCAAAATAATAAATGTATCTTCCATCTGGGGTATCACCGGTGCATCATGTGAAGTGGCATATTCCGCTGCCAAAGGCGGTGTAAATGCTTTTACAAAAGCTCTGGCAAAGGAGCTGGCACCCAGCAATATACAGGTAAACGCTGTTGCATTCGGTGCAATAGACACTGACATGAACAGTCATTTATCAGACGAAGACAAAAGCATTTTAATAGAAGAAATTCCTTCAGGCCGCATGGGAACACCACAGGAAGCAGGTAAAATGATTCTTAATCTTCTCGATTCCCCCGATTATCTTACCGGACAGATTATCACCATGGACGGAGCATTTATTTAATAACCCCCTAATAGGGGGTATTTTTTTTACACTTTATAGATTATCATTCTCATTGTCGCTAAAATATAAGGAGGATAAAGAGAATGGAAGATGTCTTTAATGTCATATTCGGTATTTTAGGTGTCGGTTTATTTCTCATAACGTTTTTGGGATACCCGCTGCTGATGATATTCGGAACAATATCCATAAACAAGTATACCAAACGACAGGTTGCTTCGGGCGAAGATAAGCAGACATTAAAAAATTTTGCTGCAACAATTTTTAAACAGCCTGAAAATTACACTTTTGCCGTAGGCAACAACACTAAGAGTGAACGTCATGGAAATACAACTACATATTACTACTATTCATATCTTCTTGCATTCAATCAGGAAGAATTCCACGTAATATCATTCAAGACTGAAGACCACAGACCGGTCTGCCGCAATATTATGACATTTAATTACTCAGAAATGCAGCTTACACACAAGCGTAAAAAGAAATCTTTGGAGATTAATCTGTATTATGCAGGTGAATTGCTGCACATGACTGTACCTGATTTAGTAAAGGGAACAAACAACGATAAATCAGATACTCCATACGCTGTAGAACAGGCTCATGAAGTACAGATGCTTGAGCAGATGCTTATGCAGTACGAGGCGCGTTCATACCAGTTGCAGGTAGGAAGCAGAGTCGGACAGGCAGTATAACACAAACAAGATGAAAGGATTTTATTTAAAATGAAAAAGAAAAACCCATTTTTACAAATTGCAATAATTTTCTCAGTATTACTTATAATATGGACAGTTATCTCAGCAAAGCTTGTTTACTTAAGCTTTCAGGACGAGGAGGATATCTACAAATTAGGATTCGATATTGTTGAGCACGGCGAAGGCGGTCATATCAAGTCTGATATTTATGCCTCACTTGGAACATGTGCATACGAGACTACTACAAGAACAAAGAACGGTGCAACCGTTTCTTCTTCTACAGATTATTACTATGTAATTCCGGCATTTGACAAGAATGACGATTTATACTTTATCTGTGTTTTGGTTGATTCAAAAGATGCATCTGCATACAAGGCTATTACATATAATGACAACGCAAAGGCTGTAAGCTTTGAGGGAACTATCAACGAACTTGATGATGAAATCTACGACTACATGTTAGAAAGCATGAAAGAATGGAATGACGAGGCAGGATTCTACGCTTCAGACGCTGAGCTTAAAAAGCACGTACTTCCGCTTTATCTCCAGCCAATGAACTTTGACTCAGCAACAGCAAATATTATTGTTTTCCTTGTAATCCTTGCACTTACAATACTTATGTGGGCTTTATTCTTTATGAAACGCTCAAAGTTAAATGCTGCAGCTGCAGCATTCCAGGCTCAGGCACAGTATCAGGGCAATGTTGCATTCGGCAGTGATGGCCAGGTTATGGACGCTTCACAGTTAGTAAATATATACGGTACTTCTTATCCAAAGTCTTCTCTTGCACATATCAACACATATGTAAACAATCACGAGAATGTAATTGCTATCAAGGAGCTCCGTGAAATCACAGGATTGGGACTTGCAGAAGCAAAGAACATAATCGATAACTGGTCTCAGTACTACAACTAATATTTATATTTATTTTAAGAAAAGCCGGTCCCGCTGAGCGGAACCGGCTTTTCTATTGCATGAATAAATTTTTGCCATCTTAATTCTTTATAATATAAAGTTCAGTTCATTTTCTATGTCTTCTGCCGAAGACATTATTCCCTGAGATATGATACTTCCATTGATGACCAGTGCCGGAAGAAGTCTTACATGATATTTTTCTATCTCTTCTTTTCCGGTAATGATTTCAATGGCGGCATTATGACCTGTATTTTTCAGTGCTTCCTTAACATTTTCAAGAAGCTTTTCTGTCTTTTCACCGTCATCTCCGAGAAGAACTATCTTTGTCTCTCCTCCGGTAAACTTCTGCTGCCCCTCTCTTCCTGCCGGAAGCGGAGCGCCACAGCTCATACACTTTGCCTCTGCATCATTCATTTTTTGTGAAAGTCCAAACGAGCCGGCCATATCTGTTACCTCTCTTCCTATATTAATGATTCCACTGATGCCTTAAGAATATCAAATGCTTTATCGCACTCTGCCTCCGTTACGATAAGAGGAGGAAGCATACGAATAATGCTTGTTCCCACCGCTGTTACAAGAAGCTTTCTGTCAACACAGGCATGCTTTATATCAGCAGACGAAATTCCCTCCTCGAACTCAACACCCACAAGAAGTCCTTTTCCTCTCACCTCTTTTACATTCGGAAGATCTTTAAGTTTGTTCATAAAGTACTCTCCCATCTTTGCTGCATTTTCAGACAGATTCTTCTCCACCAGTTCATCAATCTGGGCCATTGCCGCCGCACACACTACAGGGTTACCGCTGAATGTACATCCGTGAGAACCCGGTGTAAATGCTTTAGCCACTTCAGCCGTAGCACAGATTGCTCCTATAGGAAGTCCGCCGCCAAGTGCTTTAGCCATTGACACAATATCAGGTTTCACACCATAATTCATATATGCCATAAGCTTACCTGTTCTTCCAAAGCCCGTCTGTACTTCATCAAACAAAAGAAGAAGTCCGTTATCATCACAAAGTTTTCTCAGTCCCTTTATAAATTCATCTGTTCCCGGATACACTCCGCCCTCACCCTGTACAGGCTCAACCATGATTGCAATTGTATTCTCTGTTATTGCATTCTTAAAACTGTCAAGGTTGTTAAAATCTGCGTATGTAAATCCCGGTGTCATATCACCGAATCCAATCTGGCACGCATTGTCCGGCTGTCCTGTGGCTGCCATGGAACCAAATGTTCTTCCGTGGAAAGACTTCTTTGCAGTGATTATCTCAAATTTCTTTGGTCCGTACTTCTCAACACCGTATTTTCTTGCCATCTTTATCATTGCCTCATTTGCCTCCGCTCCTGAGTTCTGGAAGAAAATCTTATCCATGCCTATTGTCTCACATACTTTCTCCGCAAGAAGTGCCTGCGGTATGGTATACGGATAAACCGATGTGTGCATAACATCTTCGCACTGCTCCTTTATGGCTGATATAACCCTTTCATTGCAGTTTCCCGTATTATTTACGGCTATACCCGCAAAGAAGTCAAGATACTCATTGCCGTCTGTGTCATACACATACATTCCCTTCGCTCTTTCCTCGATAAAATCAAACCTTGCTGCTGTATCTATAAGGTATTTATTTGCCTTTTCAATCAACTGTTCTTTCGTCAAACCTGTGTCTTTCAATTTCATATTATTCACTCCTCCTTATTGGCAATATAGTTAATATTCTACATTTTCACACTTTTATTATAAAATGTCAATAGCCTTTGTATAATTATCCGTTTTTTTTAATATTTATTCATTTGATTGCAAATGAATAACATAAATGTTATACTTTTTACAGACAATACTGCATAAACTTTAACCATGCAGTAAAAAGCGAGGAGGTATGAGTTATGAGATATGAAATCGTGGGAGCACCTTTGCCGGTTGTTATCTGTACATTGAATGCCGGTGAAAAAATGATTACAGAAAAAGGATCCATGAGTTGGATGACACCAAACATGAAAATGGAGACCGCTGCAGGCGGAATCGGCAAGGCATTCAGCAAAATGTTTTCCGGCGAATCAATGTTCCAGAATATTTACACATGTACTGCAGGTGAAGGTTTAATTGCATTTGCATCAAGTTTTCCGGGAGCTATAATTCCTTTTGACATTGCACCGGGTCAGGATCTAATTGTCCAAAAGTCCGGTTTTCTTGCATCCGAAGCCGGTGTCCAACTGTCTATTCACTTTCAGAAACGCCTCGGTGCAGGTTTCTTCGGCGGAGAAGGTTTTATAATGCAGCGACTTTCAGGACAGGGTACAGCCTTTGTAGAGGTTGACGGTGCTGTCATGAATTATACGCTTGCACCGGGACAGCAGATGATTATTGATACCGGTTACCTTCTTGCAATGGATCCGACATGTACAATGGATATCCAGCAGGTTCCCGGTCTTAAAAATAAGTTTTTCGGTGGAGAAGGTTTATTTAATACAGTTCTCACCGGCCCGGGCCGTATCTGGCTTCAGACAATGCCTATAAGCAGTGTAGCCGGTTCAATCCTTCCGTTCCTCCCTGCAAGGTAAACAGAGACGAGATACGCTTTGCATATCTCGCTCTGATTAGCGGTCGTCAAATGTCCACTTGTGCAAGCACAGTGTCCATTTTCCTCGTCGCCATAACATAAAAATGGCTGTCACTTTTAGTATTATAAACTAAAAGTGACAGCCATTTTCGATTTTTATCTCTATGCCTCTAATACTTTGTCTAATGCTTTTTTGATTTCTTCTTTATCAAACGGCTTTGTGACAAACTCAGATGCTCCGTTCTTTATAGCATCCATCATCTTATCCTTCTGTCCTGCTGCCGTCACCATAACAACCTTTGCCTCGGCATCAAAATGCTTTATTACCTTAAGGCACTCAAGGCCGTCCATCTTTGGCATTGTAATATCCATTGTCACAGCATCAGGCTTATTTTCCTTGTATTTTAAGTAGCCTTCTTCACCATTTTCTGCCTCACCTATAACCTCATGACCGAATTCTTCAAGTATGCCTCTTAAAATCTTCCTTGAAGTTCTTGAATCGTCTACTATTAATATCTTTGCCATTGTATATTCCTCCACTCTGGTTACTTCTCTGTAACTACAAATACTAATTCTTTATTTCCTACAAAAACAGGTACACAGCACACATGTCCCGAAACTTCCTTTGAACCTGCAATAAGCTCCGGCGGAAGCAGTTCGAGCACCGCACCCTTCTGGCTTAATGCTGAAGCATGAAGTCCGTTTACACAGTTGAGAAACTCTCCTGCTGCATCAAGCGAATCCTCATCAATTGCCGAAAATTCCTCCTGACCAAAAACAGAAGCTATCTTCAAAAGTCCTCCTTCTTTCTCCTGCAATGCCGTAGCAAAGCCTTCCTCTCCTTCCACTTCCTGCATGGCAGCCTTAGAAAGCGTATAGTTATCAGCAAGTGATGCCTTACCTATGTACACATGTCTGTCTACGCAACGAATAATTGTACGAACCGCCACACCAATAACATCATGATACTTAAGTGTCTCCGGTGTCAGGAACAGCGGAATAATCATCTCAGGATCATCGCTCTTTAACACTTCCATATCAGTCTTGCTAAAGCTGTTCTTCTCACGGTATCCGTCAAACACACTGTCAATCTCTTCCATCTTTAAGAGCCCCTCGTTTACAAGAGCCTGAACAAACGACATATATGTATTTCCCTGCGCCTTGAGAAGATTACCTATCTGTTCATCAGTAAGGTAGCCTTTCTCCACTGCAATATCACCAAATCTCTTATCCATAACAGCCTGCAGATGATTTACTTCATCTGCCTGTTCAAGAGTCATCATTCCTTCAGCAACCGCGATAAGACCCAGCTTTACACGCATCTTGTCAAGCTGTCCTACAACTGTTTCGAGCTGCTCTGATGTTATTCTGCCTGCCTCTACAAGGTAGTTTCCCAATACATACTCTACCATTTATTTTCTCCTTTCGTTGGATAACCATATTCTGTTTTTCACGCATTACCCATGTTAATGTAATTATAAATGATTTTACACAAAATTTCTACTACTTTTCGCCCTTATTTCATTTTCAGTATTATCAATTTCGTTTTTAAGCTCATTTGCAGACAATCTTTTTGCGCCGTCACCCCAGATAATCATCTGCTCCAGCCCGTCTGATGTGGCTACGGTAACATCATGCTTCTTGCCTATTGCATGAACAGCCTTCTCGATATACTGGTCCGCCGTCTCTGCCTCTTTAGTATAAATGACATGAATATTGTTGTATTTTTGCACCTCGCCTCTGCCTCCTCTGACCTTATATGCGTCAAACACAAGTATAACCACCATACCCTTGTATCCCTGATAATTGCAGAGAATGTCCATAAGCCGTCCTCTGGCTGCGTCAAGGTTTTTATCCGACAAAGACTTAAGCTCCGGCCATGAGAATATAATATTATATCCGTCCACCAGAAGGTATCGCTCCTTCTCGTGAGGCTGCCCTAAACGTTTTTTCCTGTACCGTTCTCTTATGGCTTCGTCCTCTGCGCTGCTTATTTCCCTCAGACGCTGTCTCTCCTTCTCAAGCCTCTCATATTCACGAAGATTATTAAAATCCCTGTTCCTGTCAATGGGTCCGTATGTTCTTTCAAATATTTTCTCAAGTTCTCTGTCATCATACACTTCTGACGGCACAACCTTCTCCGTTTCCTGACTGTCGTCTTCTTCGGAATACTCATTTTTTGCATTAATATGCATATATTTTTCCACATCATACCATTCTACAAAGAAACCGGCTCCATGGCTGCAGAATACCGACCCTGCGGGATTATCCAAATCAGCATCAGCATCATATCCCATAGCAGCAACTATTTCATCTGTGTTATGACACGGCTCATATCCCTTAAGTGAACAGAACAGTCTGCCCCTGCCTCCTGTATATGATATAACTTCTCCGTGATAATCACGCATTGTCACGACAGGCGCCGTGCCTGTTATAACAGCCATATCCGCCTCCATGTCAGGAATCCCGCTTTTACCATGCATCCTCTGAATGTCATTCAGAGCCCTTCCCACTGCGTTCTGCGGTATTTCAAGTCGAAATTCATACACAGGTTCAAGAAGCACACTCTCTGCCTTCTTAAGTCCCTGACGGACAGCCCTGTAGGTAGCCTGTCTGAAATCTCCGCCTTCCGTATGTTTGAGGTGTGCGCGGCCCGCCGTAAGAGTTATCTTCATATCGGTAATCTCCGAACCGGTCAACACTCCTTTATGGCTCTTCTCCTTAAGATGGGTCAATATAAGTCTCTGCCAGTTCCTGTTAAGACTGTCTTCACTGCAACTTGTGTCAAACACAAGACCACTTCCCGGTTCGCCCGGTTCCATAAGAAGGTGCACCTCAGCATAATGTTTAAGGGGTTCATAATGGCCTACGCCCTCCACCGGTTGCAATATGCTCTCTTTATAAACGATACTTCCCTGACCGAACTCGACAGAGATGCCGTATCTCTCAAAAATAAGATTTTTCAATATCTCTATTTCAATCTCACCCATCACCCTTGCATGTATCTCTGAAAGCTGTTCATTCCATTCTATACTAAGATGGGGTTCTTCCTCCTCAAGCTGGCGAAGTTTCATAAGCATGCCGTGAACATCAGCTCCCTCCGGCAGAATGATTTTGTATGACAATACCGGCTCAAGATAAGGTCTGCATAATGTCTTTTCCGCACCGAGTCCCTCCCCCGCCATAGTCTTAGTCAATCCTGTAACTGCACATATCTCTCCTGCACACGCCTGATTTACTGTAGTATATTTATCACCTGAATATATGCATATCCGGTCAACCTTCTCCTCCCAGTCTTCACTGTTTTCCTTCTTATTATCCGTACTTCCTGATACAAAATCCTTTACCTTCAGCACGCCTCCGGTAATTTTCATATGAGTAAGTCTGTTTCCCTGATTATCCCTTGTTATCTTAAATACTCTTGCACCAAATTCATCGCCGTACTTTCTTCCTACGGTTAATCTGGCAAAATCATTTAAGAAATCTTCCACACCTTCATCTTTGAGGGCAGAGCCAAAATAACAGGGAAACATTTTCCTTGAACGGATTAAGTCAATGATATCATCATCAGATACAACGCCGTCTTTTAAGTATTGTTCCATCAGTATCTCGTCAAGCATTGCCATATCTTCTGCTTCCGAGTTTTTCATATCAAGGCAGCCGTCTGAAAATCCACTTTGCAGTTCCTTTATGATGTCGTACCTATCCGTCCCCTGCTGATCCATCTTGTTAACAAAAATAAATGCAGGTATGCGGTATCTGTCAAGAAGTTTCCACAGAGTCATTGTATGACTCTGAATACCGTCCCCACCGCTTATTACCAGTATGGCATAGTCTATGACAGGCAATGTTCTTTCCATCTCAGCGGAAAAATCCACATGTCCCGGTGTGTCAAGGAGGGTATATGCCTTATTCTCCAGTACAAACTCCGCCTGCTTTGAAAATATGGTTATGCCGCGCTGCCTCTCAAGTTCATATGTGTCAAGAAAGGTATTGCCATGGTCCACACGTCCAAGGGAGCGTATGCTACCCGTACGATACAATATATTTTCCGATAATGTTGTTTTTCCCGAATCCACATGGGCAACCATGCCGACACATATATGTTCCATATAATATTTCTCCTATATAACAAAGGCGGCTTTTTAATAAAAGCCGCCTTTGCCTAAATTCTTTTTATTCTATCTCTGAGTGGAATTCCTGAAGTGATTTAACTGAGAGTTTTTCTGCTCCCTTCACTGCCTTTATTCCCTCAACTGTTGCCTTTGCGGCAGCCATTGTTGTCATATATGACACCCTGTTCTTAATTGCAGCCTTTCTGATATAACTGTCATCTATGGCGCCTTTCTTGCCAACAGGTGTATTTATGATTAAATCAACCTTTCCGTTGCTGATTATATCAAGTATATTCGGTCTGCCTTCATTAATCTTTGCAATCTTTTCTGCCTCGATGCCGTCTGCACGAATCATATCGCATGTGGCACCTGTAGCGATTATCTTGAAGCCGCACTCATTAAAACCTCTTGCAATTTCCAGAAGCTCCGGCTTATCTCTGTCACCGATACTCATAAGAACCGTTCCCTCAAGAGGAATTCTGCTCTGTGTAGCCTCCTGTGCCTTAAAGAATGCCTCCCCGAAGTTT
>JBGVOL010000009.1:0-4348 GCA_045126475.1 Lachnospiraceae bacterium
ACTGAAGAGGTAACAGACGCATTGACCGGAGCGCGGAGGACTGTAGCATATGCCAAGGCAGGTGACAGAATCTTTATCTCCCTTTACAGAATGGATGCCAATGGCAATCCTGTGGGAGAACCGGTTGACAGCGGAATAAGCGTTGAGACATTGTACTATGAGTATGTGGACGGGCATGATGGAAGTCATCATGTGGATTTACCGGATGGCTCACAGTCATTTACGGTAAACAATGATGTAAAGGATGATACTGTAATCAATGTTTATATGACGTTTACAGCAAAACAGTTTGACATTATTTATTGGGATTTGAGACAGCATGATAACAGTGCAAATCCAAGAAAATATACAATATTTGATGAGTTTGATTTCGTTCCGATAGCAACTGATGTGGACTGGCTTCTTGTGTGCCAGGATACAGACGATACCAATGATGATGATGTTACCACTGAAGTTATAACAGGAATCAGACAGGATGGTAAACTGCTTACAAATGGTGCGGCAGCAAACAGAGATTATATGTCAAATCTTATATTAAAGCCTGACTGGGGTGATGACGATGCTGACAGCTTCTCTATTTCCATCGAACTTGGTGATACTGAATTTGGAAATGTTTCTATCATATATCCGACAAGTACAGAAGGATTTTTTGAGAATGATACTATTATTTTATCTGTAGTGCCAAGAGCGGGTTACAAGCTGGTTGACAATTCTCTTGTTTACAGAAAGAATGAACCACAGACATACTCACTGATGAGAAGCACACCGATGATGACAAGGGAAAGTAATGAGTTTATTATTCTTCCTGCTGACGCAGCAAACGGAACATATCTTTTCACTATGCCAAACAGTGACATTATAATAAGCGCATTGTTTGAATTGTGTGAATATACCATTACATATTCGGATGTTCCGAGTGATGTTACAAACAACAATCCTGAAAGCTATAATCTGTACAGTGATATTACATTGAGCGGACTTAGCAGGGACGGATACAGATTCCTCGGCTGGTATGATACTGATGGAAACATGATTACAAAGATAGTTGGAAGAACAGGCGACCTTGTTCTTGCACCGCGATTTGAGTATGTGGGCAATTCAGGCGGAAGCTCGGGTGGTAATACACCGGGACCGGGACCGATAACACCGGATAATGGTAATACAGAGGAACCTACCACACCGGATAGCGGTAATACAGAGGAGCCTACTACTCCGGCTAACGGCAATACAGGAAATACAGGCAATTCGGGCAACATTAATAATGGCGGTTCTACAGGTAACTCAAAGCCGGATAACGTAACAATATCAGGCAGACCTTCCAATATAGTAGGACGTCCGTCAGGCTCTTATAATGGCAGCGTGCAGACAGGTGACAGGACAAATGTTCCAAGACTCGTGCTTATATGTGTTGCAGCGGTTCTTGTGTTAATGATTGTAGTTTTAAAACGACCCGGAAATAAAGACGAGTAAAAGATGATGAGGCTAAGCGAAAGCTTAGCCTCATTGCTTATTTTACATCAAGTTGGAGTTCATCTGAAATATAGAAACGGTAATTGTTTTTATGGCAATAATTTTTTATTTCATTAATCAGTTCGATGTCTGTGGTATATTCCAAAAGAAATATGTCAGCACCCTGATTACCATAACTTTCAATATACTCTGTAAAATACTCATGGTCTTCATTACTTGCGGTTCCAAACGAGTTATCATCCCAGTTTATGGATGAAAAAACAGATTCCTGATTAATGCCCGTTACAATGTCTGACCATTTTCCGATGGTATTGCAGTATGTGTTAAGAAAACTGTCACCACCGTTTATTATGACATCCTTTCCCGTTGATTTTAAACCTTTCATGATAGTGGTTAGACCGTCAAATATCTCTGCATTCCGGTATTGATAATATACATCGCAATTGTCAACGAAAAATCCGTCAATTCCTTTATCGATCAATGCCTGAGCCAAATCATTTAATATAAAATCCTGCCAGTGTTGGTCAGAGACATCTATCCAGAATTCCTCTTCCCAATGCTCATACGCTCCCAAAGTTACGTCTTTGAATGTATCATAATAATCTCTGAAGTTCTCAAGAGAACCGATATTAATATATGAGTAAACTGTATGCTCCTTAGCTTTAAAGTTTAGGATGTCATCTTTGCTTATGTATTGTGCATCAATTACAATGGTCTTATAATCACTAAGCTCGGTAAGGTCGCCTTCATAGCTTAAAAATACACCGTAGTCATGTATTTGCTCCTCTTTATCTTCCGTGGTTTTACTGCATCCTGCATGAAAACAAAAAGATAAAAGACAAAGAAGAATTAATGTTTTTCTTTTCATTATAATTCCTGCCTGTTATTTTAGATTAATTTATCGTTTGAATAATATCACATTTGGAGTATGTGCTCAATAAAAACAGAACATATAAAATCATCCGACATAAAATAATAATGTAATATCATGTATAAGGAGCAGTTATGAATTATATGAATAGCGGCTGTACACCATGCCAGAATATTCAGAGAGATGAATTTCCTGCCGGTATGCCAATCGGAATGGCATATGTTCCATGGCAGACATGGGATAAAATATACGACTTAGACAAAGGATACCATATGGGAACTATATTCCCATGCCTTGACAAACCTTTTATGGGGAGGTGTGTTTGCAAATGAGTATGGAAAATCGCACTATGAATAAACGCTCATGTCCGACAGCACGTTCGAGGGAAGACCTTATGGATATTATTTCAAAGGTAAGCTTTGCTCTGGATGATACAAGGCTGTTCCTGGATACCCATCCGACCTGCACAGAGGCAATGGATTTCTTTAAAAAAATGCAGCACATACGTCGTGAAGCCATGAAAGAGTACACTGAAAGATACGGAACTATTTCAGGTTATGATATGGGCTCATCAGATGTATGGTCATGGAATGCCGGTAATTATCCATGGCTCCAGGATAAGAAAGGGGGCTGTTAATTATGTGGACATACGAAAAAAGACTTCAGTATCCTGTAAATATTAAAACAAGAGACCCAAAGATTGCGCAGATTATCATGAGTCAGTATGGCGGACCACTCTGTTATAACCTATAGTATTGCTCTAAGTATTGATTTTACAAGGTTTGCGGGCACTCTCTCAAGTGCACGTCAAGGCGATTTTCACATTTTACGTAAATTGCATATTCAATCACTGAACGGATAGCCTCACCCTTAATCGTGTCACCTGCATCCGAATTAATGATGTCAATCACACTTCTAATCTCATTAGCAAGGTCTATTGTTTCAGTCTTTTCTATTTGATTTTCTCTTTGTTGCATGCTGTTCAGCAACCGCTCACGTTCTCCCCGGATAATCTCTTTATTCTCCCTATACTCCTCGAGAGTATCAATTCCGTCACGATATGCCTGTTTGATACGCTGCTCCTTCTGATCCAATTTTGCCAAGGCTGCTTCGAGAAAGCTATTGTCTGATTCGGGAAGACTGCATACAGCTTTGTGATATGTGGACAGGTCGGCATGCTCAAGCATATCATCAAGGGCAGCGGTAAGCCCGGCCACAATCTTCTTTTCCGTTATACTGTGAGAAACATTACACTTACCCTTCTGATACATACCACACTGTAATGAGCGCATGCCTGTCTTTTTATCCCTGCATCCTATAAAGAGGGAAGAGCCGCATGTGTCACATTTGATAAGACCACTTAACCAGTGCTTGGTTCCTACAGATTTATGCTTATATA
Source organism: Lachnospiraceae bacterium (assembly GCA_045126475.1). GTDB lineage: Bacteria > Bacillota > Clostridia > Lachnospirales > Lachnospiraceae > SVEL01. The sequence goes on from JBGVOL010000009.1 coordinate 3,741, forward strand.
TGTGTCTTGCAGCACGTTTTGACATTATGTTCTGAACAGCGTCAAACTGTTCTTTGGAAATAATTGCTTCGTGCTGTCCCTGAGCAATAATCCATTCGGAAGAGTCCTTAATGGAATGTGTCTCATGGTGCTGCCTGTTCCACCTGACAACTCCGGTATAGAAAGGATTGGACAGTACATACTTGACGGTTCTAAGCTCCCATGGATTACCTCTTTTTGTCCGGACATTCATGTCATTTAGTTTATGACATATATCAGCATAAGAATATGACTGATTGGATGCCATACTAAACATAAGCCTGATGACCTCAGCCTCATCCGTGGCTACATCCGGAATACCTGTATCCTTATTGAAACGATAGCCATACGGTACATCGGACTGGTAGCCGCCTCTGTTTGCCTTTTCGGTCATTCCGCGCATAACTTCCCCGGACAAATTAACAGAGTAGTATTCGTCAAACCACTCTATAATCATTTCTATAAGTCGGCCGAACATTCCCTCAAGTACAGGCTCACTTATGGATATAACGTCGATTCCAAGTTTCTTTCTAAGAAGTCCCTTATAAAAGGTGCTCTCTTCCTGATTACGTGCGAATCGTGAGAACTTC
>JBGVOL010000010.1:0-2104 GCA_045126475.1 Lachnospiraceae bacterium
TCGGATGTGGCTCAAATAAAGATTTGAGTATGGAGGTTAAGGATGCAGGAAGCACAGAGATTGTTAATGAAACAATTGAACCGACAACTGAAGCTGTAACTGTTGAAACCGAGGATGCGGAGACAGCACAGCAGGAAAGCACCGAGGCTGTAACAGAGGTGGATTCTTCTGCTGATACAAAGGATACCGGTAAGGATAACCAATCAGATAATATATCTTCTGAGGAAAAAACTGCTGATAATAAGCAGTCGGAAGAAAATAAAAGCTCTGATAGTCAGAAATCTGAGAAACAGCCAAAAGACACAAAGAGCGAACCAGCTTCTGAGCAGCAGCCGAAACCGGAGGATAATTCAAAACCGGAAGAAAAGCCGGAAGAAAAGCCGGAAGAAAAACCGGAACCAAAACCAGAACCACAGGCAGTATCTTACAGCCCGGAAAAGGTGGTAAGCCTTGCAATTTTAAAGTGTCAGGCTGGTGGAATGGTGACAACAGAGCAGCATTTGAAGGACAATCTGAATGCGGGAAAGATTACGCAGGAAGAGTATGATGAATATTATCCTCTGGACGGATTGGAAGACAGCTATTACAGCGTATTTGTCAATGTTGACTTAAACAAAGCTGCAACAACATCCGGAAGGACACTTGGAAGTGAGGAGGAGATTGCACAGTATATTGCAGATATGCTTTTATTGGAGTCCGATTCCGTATTTAACATCCGTTATACCGGAACTACAAAAACATCAGGCGAAACTTTCTATGAGTTCCGTTGCTACAGATAAAAGAATACAGACTGCATCATGGGAGCAGGTATAAGCCAACAACTTATGCCTGCTCTTTTTTTGTTATGGCGACGAGGTAAATGGACACCGTGCTTGCACGAGTGGACATTTGACGACCGCTAATCAGAGCGAGATTCGCAAAGCGTATCTCGTCTCTGCATGTAGTCAATGAGAAGTGCAAAGAGAAATCTAGGTGCACTTCTATTATAAATTTTTAGGAGGAATATCGAATGAAACAGAAATTAAGACGATTTATGGCTGGTTTTCTTGCCATATTAACCATGTTTACTACGCTGTTTACGAATGGCACTACAGCTTTTGCTGCCAGTTCAAGTGCTAATATCTCATTCTGGTATGCATCAGCGAAAGACCATGGAGTAATCAGTGAGTTTAACAGTAATCACAAAGGTGGAATTCTGTATGCAATGATTGATGGTCATTCGGCATACTGCATGAACTTTGGATTGTCGGCGAAGGGCGGACAGCTAATGAACAGTGACAGTAATCCGAATACGAACCTTTCAGCAGCTCAGGAGAAGCTTCTAGCCTATTGTATGTATTATGGTTATTCCACAACAGAGGCAAAAGCACCGACAAATGACCAGTGCAATAAATATATTGCAACACAGTCCATGGTATGGATTATTGTAAATGGCATATTTGGAACGAGCAGTGCGGATTCGGCAGCAAGCAAACTTTGTGCCTGTGCACCGGATTCATCATCATCTTATTCGTATTATGAGACATTGCGAGATAAGATCAATGCTTCATACAATGCCACAAGACCAAGTTTTGCATCAAAAACAAAGAGTGATGCCACAACTTATGAGCTTAAGTGGAATGAAAGCAATCAGAGATTTGAATACACATTTACTGACAAGAATGGTGTACTTGGAAACTTTGATTTTTCCATTGACGGGTTCAGTGTATCAAAGAGTGGTAATTCCATGACAGTTTACACCAAGTCTGTAAATACCACAGCTACACTTGGATCATTCAAGTCAACTATCGGAGCAGTTGATACTACTTCAAGCTGTGTATTCTGGCTTACAGGAAACTCAGGAGATCAGGAATTTGTTTCAGAGCAGCCTTCAGCAGATCCTATTTCTGCATATATCAAGGTAAAGACGGAAAATATCGGTTATGGTGAAATCACTAAAACAGACAAATCAAGTGGTGTTCATCTGAAAGGTGCTGTATATGGAATCTATTCAGACAGTAACTGCAAAAAACTTGTAGATACCATGACAACCGATAAGAACGGATATGCCAAGTCAAAGGCTCTTACAGCAGGAACTTATTATGTGCAGGAGATTACAGCTCCA
>JBGVOL010000011.1:0-14355 GCA_045126475.1 Lachnospiraceae bacterium
CTTCCTTGGAAAGTATTTATAGTTTAAGTTGACTAGACCAAAACTGAATACAAAGGAAGTCACTGCCTATGAAAAGATTATCATGTGAGTCCTCTTTATTCAAGAGGCTATTTTATATTCATGGACCTCCGTGGTTGTAGTGATTGTTGAATCTACTACTATTATGGAGGTTATTTATGTACAAAAAATATTTTGATGAATTAGAAAAAGCGTGTGCAATACGCAATCGTAAAGAAGGAACTTTAATTACTTACAAGCATTATATTAAGATATTTTTAGACTGGAGTGGGAAGAATCCAGAAGATGTCACCCTGGAAGATGCAAGAGATTTTATATATGAATTACGAGTTGATAAAAAGATGTCAACTCAATACTGCAACGGAATTAATGCAGCACTAAAGTTTTTCTATAGACATGTGTTGCATAATGTCATGTGTTTTGTTTTATTGTTTTTCATACTTCACCTCCGATAATAAAGAAAGTAGCATAATAAGATATTAATGTCAACCAAAATAAAAACATAAGTTTACAATTAAAGCGCCTTGACACTCTAATCTTGTATATTTTTTTTAAGTATGGTAAAATCATAAAAATATAACTGGGCAGACCAAAATTAAATTCTTATTTGCATAGGACATACAGAGCAAATTTATTTTTAAGGAGGTATGATATGAAGATAGCAAGAATAAAGCAGTTGGCGTTGGTGATGGGTTGTATTTTTCTGGCAGCGTGCAGCGAAAAAGATGATAAGCAGGAGACAGACGGTGTAAGTGCAGATGTGTCAACAAACGTAGAAAACGTAACAGAAGAAAAGGTAAAAATAACTGTTTACTGTAGCAATGAAAATGTGGATGGCTTTATAAAGCTGGAGGCAGAGATAGACGAAAAAAATGAAAAGGAAATTGTGAAACAACTGTTTGAGGTAGGAGTTTTACCGGATACCGTAAAAGTGACTAAGCTGGAAAATGAAGATAAGGTTCTTTCAATTCACTTTAATGAGGCCTTTCGTGAGTATATCTCAACACAGGGGACAGCTGGAGAGTATGTTATTATCGGAAGCATTGTAAACACATTTCTCGATGCATATGAAGCAGAGAATGCATATTTATTTGTTGGTGATCAACCGTTGGAAACAGGACACAATGTATATAATGAAGCGTTAGGCTTCTTCGAGTAAAACAATTGAATCTATAAAATGAAAATATTGACTACGCGCTCAACAAGTTCAAATGTTGACTGCGTGGTCAGTTTTTATGTATTAAGAAGGAAATATTGCCGCAAAGAAAGGATTTGAACTTGCCGGAGAAATTTTCCCTTGTGCTGAGTATAAAAAGGATGTAGAATAATGTAAAATCAGCATTAGGAGGAATACCATGGAAAGAACATATATATCTGACGTAAAGAATCATATCGGAGATACCGTAAAGGTTCAGGGATTTATTGAAAATATCCGTAACAGCAAGGCAATGGCATTTATAGTATTGAAGGATATTACAGGAAAACTTCAGATTACAATAGAGAAAGAAAAAAGTCCTGAACTTCAGGAGACAATTGATATGCTTACGGGAGATTCAGTAATAACCGTCACAGGAAAAGTTATTGAAAATGAGTACGTAAAAATGGGCGGAATTGAGTTGATTCCCGATACTCTTGTTGCAGAGAGTATAGCAGAGGCACTTCCTATTGCAAGAAAAGAGATACCTGCTACAAAGAAGAAGAAAGCGGTGGAGCGTTCAAGCATTGACCAGAGAATTGACTATCGCTGGATTGATTTAAGAACTGATGAGAACCAGCTTATGTTTAAGGTTCAGACTGTTCTTGTAAACGCACTCCGCAAATTCCTGCTTGACAGAAATTTCATAGAGATTCACACTCCGAAGTTAATCGGTGCTGCCAGTGAGAGCGGCGCAGATGTATTTGAGGTGAAATATTTTGACCGTAAGGCATATCTTGCCCAGAGCCCTCAGTTTTACAAGCAGATGGCCATGGCAAGCGGATTTGAGAAGATTTTTGAGGTTGGTCCGGTATTCAGGGCGGAGAAATCATTTACAAGTAAGCATACAACAGAGTTTTCGGGTTTTGACCTTGAGTTCAGTTATATTAATTCATTCCATGATGTTATGCACATGGAGGAGGAGCTTTTAAAGTTTGCGTTGTCAGAAGTCAAGGCCGCTTACGGAAATGAGATTAAGGAGTTATTCGGTACAGAAGTCATTGTTCCGGAAACACCGTTCCCTGTTGTCAAACTTGCCGACCTATATAAAGGACTTGAGGAAGAATTCGGTTATGTTGTGGACGATTCGGAGAAAGATGACCTTACAACAGACGCTGAGAGATTGAGCTACGAGTGGGTAAAGAAGCACTATAACCACGAGTTTTTATTTGTTACGGATTATGATGCAAAGAAGAGAGCGTTCTACCATATGAGAGATGAGAATGGTATTCCCCAGGGATATGACCTCATATGGAGAGGCGTTGAAATAACAACAGGTGCACAGAGAGAACACCGTTATGATATACTTAAGTCACAGGCAGAAGAGAAAGGTCTTGCAGAGGATGTAAAATTCTACTTAGAATTCTTTAAGTACGGATGTCCTCCGCATGGCGGATTTGGAATCGGAATCGACCGTCTCACAATGCTTCTCTTAGGACTTACAATAAAAGATGTCATGTTCCTCTTCAGAGGACCAAACAGACTTACACCATAATAGTACAGGCTGTTTAGAATAGTACAATAGATTATTTTGGAAAGGATAAAGTGGTGGATAGGATGTATATATTCATATCTCATTCTTCAAAAGATGCAGCAATGGCATCGGATATATGCGAATTTCTTGAGAAAAACGGAAACAGATGTTTTCTTGCACCGCGAGATATACGTTCAGGATGTGAGTACGCAGAAGAGATAATAAATGGTGTTGACACTGCAGACGCTATGCTTGTTATGTTGTCAAGAGAAGCAAATGAGTCACCACATGTCTTAAGAGAGATAGAGAGAGCTGTCAGCAAAGGTCTTCCAATAATAGTCTATAAGCTGGAGGATGTAGAGCTTACCAAATCCATGGAGTATTTCCTTATGACTCATCAGTGGATGAATGCAAAGACAGGAGATTACAAGGAACTGGCAAGATGCGTTGAAAACGTCGAAAACAAACTGAAGGAAAAACAGCAAAATGAAGAGGATGAAAAGGCCGGCCGCGGGGTGGCTTTTTCGCCATATGAAAGTAAAGAAACGGAAGAAAGATTAAAAAGTAATTCCGGAAAAAAGAAATTAATTATATATGTTATGGCAGCAATCATTACACTGCTTATAGCCGTAGTTGTCGTGCTTCTCGTTTCCGGTGAAGGCAAGACCGGAGATGATACCGGCAGCAGTACAGAAGTAGAAATTGAGACCTCGACAACTGAGGAAACCGTTACAGGTGATGAAACGACGGAAAAAGAGACTGAGAGTGAGGATGAAAGTGATACAATACAGAAAGACACAATACCGTCAGAATCTCATGAAAATCAGACAACACCACATAGCGGTAATGACGGAAACGCTGACAATAATGTTCCTAAAAAGGAAGTAAAAGTCGGAGATGAAGTTGTTTTCGGAAAATATAACGGTGAGGATATTGTATGGAGGGTTTTAAAGATTTCCGAAAATGGCAGTGAAGCAGTCCTGATTACAAGAGACATTATTACCATGAAGGCATATGACGCGGCAGAGAGCGGAAGATATGGTTATGATGGCGATAAAGATTATTTCAGACAGAATTCGGAAGCGGATACAGACATGAATCTTCAGGTAAGAGTTCGGGGGAACAGTGACTGGAGTACTTCAAATATCAGAACATGGCTCAATTCAACAAAAGAAGTTGTAAAGTATCAAGACCAGGCACCTTCATCATTGGCAATGTCAGAAAAAAGAAACGGATACGATAATGAGCCGGGCTTTTTATATAATTTTACCGAGGAAGAGATAGCGGCAATACTTGATACAACGGTTAATACCAACGGAAATGCATTGTCTGCGGGACAGGTAATAACCACAACTGATAAAGTATTTTTACTTTCCATGGATGAGCTTAAGTGGATTGAAGAGGCAGGAATCAGTATGCTTGCAAAACCAACGGAGGCGGCACTTGAGCAGGACAAATCACAGTGGTATGAGGTCGAGTATGATGCCTATGGGGTTGAACAGTACTGCTGGTGGTTAAGGGAGCCTGTAGAGGGAACGTCAAGCAAATGCTATGTTGTGGGAAACGGATATTATGAAAATAATATATGGAAGGACAATGTAGGACTTGAGGGATTCGGTATCAGACCGGTCATAACAGTGAACCTGCAGGCAGACTGTATAAAAACAGATAAGTAAGAACTAAGGGGGAAGCAAAGTTATGAAGCTGGGTAGCCTTGAAAAATATAATAACATTGTCATACAGATGCATGATAATCCGGATGCTGATGCCGTCGGTTCGGGGTTTGCGTTATATAAATATTTTAAGTCAAAGGGAAAAAATGTGCGCCTCATTTACGGCGGTTCTTTTCAGATAAAAAAGAGCAACATACTTCTCATGATAAAGGAACTTGAGATTCCGGTTGAATATGTTACCTCAATGGAGAAGCCGGAGCTTCTTATCACAGTGGACTGTCAGTACGGAGAGGGAAATGTTCAGCGATTTGATGCTGAAAATGTAGCTATGATAGACCACCATAATACGGGAAGAGTATCAGGAGAGATGGCTGAAATCAGAAGCCATATTGTAAGCTGCGCCACCATATGCTATGATATGCTTAAAAATGAAGGATATGACGTAAATAAGGACATGGCGGTTGCCACGGGACTTTATTACGGACTGTTCATGGACAGCAACGAGTTGTCGGAGTTACGCCATCCCCTTGACTGGGATATGGTTGAATCATTAAAGATAAACAGACATCTGTTAAACCGATTTACACATGCAAACTTCACACTTCAGGAACTTGAGACGGCCGGAATAGCCCTTATAAGGTTCAGCTATGATGAAAATAAGCGTCTTTCAATTATCAAATCAAGACCATGTGACCCAAACATTTTAGGACTTATAGGCGACCTGGTACTCCAGGTAGACAGCATTGACGTGAGCATAATCTTTAATGAGTGCCAGGGAGGATATAAGCTGTCAGTGAGAAGCTGTATTGTGGAAGTGGCGGCAAATGATCTGGCTGAATTTATGACGGAAGGAATCGGAAACGGCGGTGGCCATCTTGATAAGGCCGGTGGATTTATCAATAAAAAGAAGTTCGAGGAAAAGTATGGGGAACAGAGTATTGAGTCATACTTTTTCAGCCGCGTTGATGACTATTATGACAGTTATGATATCATATATGCTAAGGACGGGATGCCGAATTACAGCGGATTTGCAAAATATAAGAAGATACCGTATACATACGGATATGTGAAGACAACGGATTTGTTTGAGCCGGGCAAAGAGTGCAGGGTAAGAACATATGAGGGCGATGTGTTCGTGACAGCCTCCGAAGATATTTATCTGATGATAGGTTATTACGGAGAAGTTTATCCGGTTGAGCGACAGGTATTTGAGAAAAAATATACCCCGATTGATGAGCCGTTTATGGGAGAGTTTGAGTATATGCCGTCTGTTATGAGCCTTTCTGATGAGAAATCACATGAGATAATGTCATGTGCAAAAAAATGCAGAAGTGGTGAGGGCGTTCACATATATGCAAAACAGTTGGAAAAGCCGGTCAAGGTATTTACAAAATGGGACTATGAAAAATACATGTATGGAGTAGTTGGAGATTATATCTGTTACTCATCCACAGATGATAAAGATATCTATCTTGTAAAGAAAGAGGTTTTTGAAAACACATACGGACCTGTTGCGGAAGATTAAGGAGATGTTGAACCATGACAATAAAGGACTTGGAAATAGGACAGAAAGGTATTGTCACATATGTGGGAGGTGAAGGTGCACTGCGCCAGCACTTTCTGGATATGGGTGTAATTCCCGGTGCGGAGATTACGGTTGTAAAATATGCGCCTATGGGAGACCCGCTGGAACTTAGAATTCACGGATACGAGCTTACACTGCGTCTTGCAGATGCAGAGCAGATTGGAGTGGATGCAGTTACAATAAAAAGCGAGCCGGCAAAAGGAAACATCAACACAAAGAAAAAGCCTAAAGGAGAGCATCCGGGACTTGGAGAAGGCGGCAAATATCATGTAAAGGCAGATGAAAATCCACTGCCGGAGGATGAGACGCTTACTTTTGCCCTTGCCGGAAATCAGAATTGCGGCAAGACTACATTGTTTAATCAGCTTACAGGTTCTAATCAGCATGTGGGCAATTTTCCGGGTGTTACAGTTGACAGAAAAAGCGGAGCCATAAAAGGTTTTGCCAACACAGAGATAACAGACCTTCCGGGTATTTATTCAATGTCACCTTACACCAGTGAGGAGATAGTGACACGTCGGTTCATTATCGATGAGAAACCAAAGGGCATTATCAATATTGTCGATGCTACCAATATAGAGAGAAATCTTTACCTGACAATGCAGCTTATGGAGCTTGATGTACCTATGGTTCTGGCACTTAACATGATGGATGAGGTTCGCGGCAACGGCGGTTCAATCAGGATAAATGAGATGGAGCAGATGCTTGGAATACCTGTTGTACCGATTTCGGCAGCTAAAAATGAAGGTGTAGATGAGCTTATAAGCCATGCACTTCATGTTGCAAAATATCAGGAACGTCCGGGAAGAACGGATTTTTGTGAGAAGGATGACCATGACGGTGCCGTACACAGATGTCTTCACGGAATAATGCATCTTATAGAAGATCATGCTCAGAAAGCAGGCATACCGCTGAGATTTGCGGCAACAAAGCTTATTGAAGGCGATAATACAGTGCTGGAGGAATTGGAACTTTCAACTAATGAAAAAGAAATGATGGAGCATATTATATTGCAGATGGAGGAGGAACGAAAGCTTGACCGTGCCGCCGCCATAGCAGATATGCGATTTACATTTATACAAAAGCTGGTAGATGAGACTGTTGTAAAACCGCAGGAGAGCAAAGAACATGAGAGAAGTCGTAAAATTGACAGCTTTCTTACGGGAAAATACACGGCTATTCCTTCGTTTATAGCCATTATGGGACTTGTGTTCTGGCTGACCTTCAATGTCATAGGCGCATGGGCACAGGGAATTATGGAAACGGGAATAGATAAATTGACAGGCATTGTTGATACAGCCCTTACAAAATGGAATGTAAATACCGTGATTCATTCCCTTGTGACTGAAGGAATATTTAACGGTGTGGGAAGCGTATTGAGCTTTCTGCCAATTATCGTTACACTCTTCTTCTTTCTGTCCCTCCTTGAGGATACGGGATACATGGCAAGAGTTGCATTTGTGATGGATAAACTTCTTAGAAAGATAGGTCTGTCAGGTCGAAGTATAGTACCTATGCTTATAGGTTTCGGATGTACTGTTCCGGGAGTTATGGCAAGCAGAACACTTCCGTCAGAACGTGACCGTAAGCTTACAATTATGTTGACTCCGTTTATGAGTTGTTCAGCTAAACTGCCGATATACGGATTTTTTACTGCGGCATTTTTTCCAAAATACAGCGGTCTTATTATGGTAGGATTGTATTTTTTGGGAATTATGGTAGGAATACTTGTTGCACTCTTGTTTAAAAACACCCTGTTTAAGGGGGAAGCTGTTCCGTTTGTGATGGAACTGCCCAATTACCGTATGCCGGGTATAAAGAATGTGGCACTGCTTCTGTGGGAAAAAGCAAAGGATTTTATTCAGAGAGCATTTACGGTTATTTTTGTTGCAACAATTATTATATGGTTCTTACAGACATTTGACTGGCATTTTGGTATAGTAAGTGATTCAAAGGACAGTATGCTTGCCGCGTTTGCCGGACTTATTGCACCGGTATTTGCACCGCTGGGATTCGGTGACTGGAGAATTTCAACATCTCTGATTGCAGGTTTTATGGCAAAGGAAAGCGTAGTTTCAACACTTACGGTACTTTTTGGAAGTGTGGCAGGTATAAAGGAAGTCATCTCGCCACTTACAGCGGCATCACTGCTTGTGTTCTGTTTATTGTACACACCTTGTGTTGCAGCCATTGCTTCGGTAAAAAGAGAACTGGGAGGGAAATCGGCTCTTGTGGTTGCACTGGGACAGTGTGCCATTGCATGGGTTGCAGCATTTATAGTCAGATTGATAGGATTACTTTTATAAATATATTTTTTCGGAGGACAATGTGAGGTATTATATTGCGGATTTACATTTTTTTCATGAAAGTCTCAATACACAGATGGATAAGCGTGGCTTTGCGTCGGTAGAAGCGATGAATGAACACATGATAACTCAGTGGAACGGAAAAGTGAGAATACAGGATGAAGTGGTCATTCTCGGAGATTTTTCCATGGGAAAAGGTATTGAAACAAATGATATCTTGAAAAGGCTTAACGGCATAAAATATCTCATAGAGGGAAATCATGATAAGTTTCTTGGAGACAGAAAATTTGACAGAACACTTTTCAGATGGATAAAGCCCTATGAGGAACTTAAGGATAACAAGAGAAAAATTGTCTTATGCCACTATCCTGTTATGTGTTATAACGGACAGTACCGCACAGACAATGAAGGCAATCCGAGAGCATATATGCTCTACGGACATGTACATGACACTCATGACGAGGTGCTTGTACATGGGTTTCAGGAGCATGTAAGACATACACTTATACCGTCAAGAGACGGGGAAAGTTTCAGAAACATTCCGTGCCATATGATAAACTGTTTCTGTATGTATTCGGATTACATGCCTCTTTCACTTGATGAATGGATTGAAAACGACCGTGTAAGAAGAGAAAAAGTAAGGATGGTGAAAGATGAAGAGTAAAATATTACACATATTTAGCAGCAGCCTTAAAAAAGAGCCTGTACTCCTTATAGCGTCGGTGTTGGCTGTTATTTCGGCATTCTTTAACCCGCCGGGAAAGGAGTATCTGGATTTTATTGATTTCAGGGTACTGGGAATACTGTTGTCACTGATGCTTGTAGTAGCAGGTTTGCAGGCCAACAGCGTATTTGTAAGAATGGGAGAGGTGCTGATAGCAGGTTGTAACAGCACAAGAAAACTTGCTGCGGTGCTGGTGTTTTTATGTTTTATTTCAGGAATGTTTATTACAAATGATGTAGCACTCATTACATTTGTTCCGTTCGCCATACTTACACTGAAAATGGGAGATAAAGAGAAATACATTATTCCTGTCATTGTGGAACAGACCATAGCAGCTAATCTGGGAAGCATGCTTACACCTATGGGAAATCCGCAGAATCTTTATCTTTACGGCATAAGCGGAATGAGTATGGGAGAGTTCTTTATGCTGACACTTCCGTACATACTGGTGTCAGCGGCACTGCTTGTTATTTTCATTTTTATGATAAAGAATGAGCCGTTATCTGCCGCGGGAAATGCCGGCGCGGTAAAAATGAGCGTGAAACAGATAATAGTGTATATTGTCTTATTTTTACTTTGCATTCTCACTGTGTTAAGAATTGTAGAATGGTATATAGTCACAGCGGTTGTGGTCATAACTGTTCTTGTTATGGACAGAAGTATTTTAAAAAAGGCTGACTATGGGCTGCTGTTTACATTCATTGCATTTTTTATTTTTGTCGGTAACATGAGTGAGTTGCCTGCTGTAAGAAAGCTTCTGTCATCTCTTGTGGAAGGAAAAGAACTTTTAGTGTCAATAGTATCAAGTCAGGTTATTAGCAATGTACCTGCCGCAGTGCTTTTGTCAGGATTTACGAAGAACTACAGAGAACTTATTATAGGAATTAATCTGGGTGGTATGGGAACACTTATTGCCTCGATGGCAAGCCTTATATCATATAAGCTGTTTGCAAATGCCTATCCGGATAAAAAGGGTAAATATGTGGTGAAATTTACAGTGACAAGCATATTTTTTCTTGCAGTTCTGCTTGTGGCAACATACTTTTTCGGGTATTAGAATTAAGGCTTTTGACTGCAAAAAAATTAGCGTAAACGGAGGATTGGGAAATGGACGAGAATATAAGAAGACAGCTCATTGAAGCTGACGTGGATATAGATGAGGCAATGGAACGTTTTGCCGGTAATTACGGTCTCATGGAAAGTTGTCAGTGAACAGGTTGAGTTTTTAAGAGCGGGTGAGCTTGAGAAAGCAAAGAATGTTATGCCGAAAGTAAGTGAAATGTATGGTAAAATGGTTGAAAATATCAAGAAAATATATCCATAATCTTAGCAAGATAGAAAGGAACGGATAATACGATGAGGAAGAAGGAGCTTGCGGGTATAGTTATAGAACGGTTAAAAAAAGAATATCCATACACGGAATGTACCCTGGACTATGACAGCGCATGGAAGCTGCTTGTAAGTGTGAGGCTGGCGGCGCAGTGTACTGATGCCCGTGTAAATGTTGTGGTGCAGGATTTATATGCTAAATTTCCTGATGTAAAAGCACTGGCAGAGGCATCTGTGGAAGAAATTGAGGAAATAGTGAAGCCTTGTGGATTGGGACACAGTAAGGCCAGAGATATAAGCGGATGCATGAAGATATTATATGAAAAGTATGGCGGAAAAGTGCCGGATGATTTTGATGAGCTTTTGAAACTTCCGGGAGTGGGAAGAAAGAGTGCAAACCTTATTATGGGCGATGTATTTGGGAAGCCTGCCATCGTAACAGACACTCATTGTATAAGACTTTCAAACAGAATAGGACTTGTTGATGATATAAAAGAGCCAAAGAAAGTAGAGATGGCATTGTGGAAGATTATTCCACCGGAGGAGAGCAATGATTTCTGTCACAGAATGGTTGACCACGGAAGGGCAGTGTGTACTGCAAGGACAAAGCCGTACTGCGACAGATGCTGTCTTAATGATGTGTGTAAGTCGGCATTTAAATGTTAGGGCTTAATGACACCCTGAACGCATAAATAAACAGTAAGTTTCGGAATGTGGGTTGGTGTCTGTGCATAAGAATATATTAGCATGCTGTCGGTTGACAAAATGCTGAGTATGCTGTATCTTTAAAACGAGTTAGATAAGACTAACATAAAGAATCATATGATTAGGAGGATTAAATGTTTGAGATATTTATAGGAATCCTTATACCATTTGTGGGAACATCACTTGGTGCCGCATGCGTACTTTTTATGAAGGGTGGACTGAATCAAAAGGTTCAGAAGGCGCTTGCAGGATTTGCAGCAGGGGTAATGGTTGCTGCATCAGTGTGGAGCCTTATCATTCCTGCCATCGAAAAGTCTGAGCATATGGGAAAATGGTCATTTGTTCCGGCAGTTACAGGTTTCTGGTTAGGTATCATATTTTTGCTGCTTCTTGACCATATTGTGCCACATTTGCACGTTAACAGCGATATACCGGAGGGACCTAAAAGTAGTCTAAAAAAAACAACCACCATGGTACTTGCTGTTGCACTACATAATATTCCGGAGGGAATGGCAGTTGGTGTAGTGTATGCGGGACTTAAATCAGGCAACGCGGTCATAACTGCGTCCGGAGCACTGGCGCTGTCCATAGGAATTGCCATACAGAATTTCCCGGAGGGAGCCATTATATCACTTCCCTTAAGAGCGGAAGGAATGAGCCGGAAAAAGGCGTGCCTCTACGGAATTTTGTCAGGGGTGGTAGAACCCATAGGAGCAATTATCACATTGGAACTGACAGGAATCGTAGTTCCGGCACTTCCGTACCTTTTATGTTTTGCGGCAGGAGCCATGATATACGTGGTTGTGGAAGAACTTATACCGGAGGCTGTTGAAGGAGAACATACCAATATTGGAACCCTGATGTTTGCGCTGGGATTTTCTGTAATGATGGTGATGGATGTGGCGTTAGGGTAGTGTGAAGTATGGGAAGTATAAACATAAGAGACAGATTCCCCCCCTTTTGCATTTTCATTATTTCATAGTTACAGTGCTACTCTCCGTGGATAAAGTTTAAGATAATCGAATAATAGAAATTTGATTTGTGCCCTCTGTCACCGGCCTTCCTCCCGGCGACAGAGGGTATTTTAGATTGGTTTACATATTTTTTTCAAAGGCTTCAAATGAGTCAGATCTGGCGGCTAACTTAAGCCATTTGTCCAGAACAGTCATATCGTTTTCTGCCTCGATTCTCTTTTGCAGTTCATCCGGCACATTACCTATATCAGATAAGAATGATACGATGCTCTGACACATACCCTTGCGTTGGCCTTCGAGGAGTCCCTTGCGTTGACCTTCGAGGAGTCCCTTGCGTTGACCTTCGCTAAAACCTATGCGTTCTCCTTCGATTTGGGCGTTGCGCTTAGCTCTCTCGATAATCTCTGTCATTTTCATATAACCAGCCTCCCATTCCCTGCTCTTTTTGATTTCGGTTATTCTGTTATGCAGCCTGCTTATGGACTTATCATTAACAGTGGCAACCATATCATCGGTGCTGTTCTCAAAATACTTTAAAAAGTGTATTAAGACAGGTGAAACCTCGTCCTCGTTTGTACCTTTTGTACTTAGAAAAATCTTGTGAGTTCCGTCACCGAGAGGCATCCCATTCTGTTCGCACTTCTCTGAAAATGTATACTGGTAGAGTCCTTTTCCAAAAGGATCAAAGGTGCAGATGAAAATAACGTAGCTCTCAGGCAGTTTATCGTAGTCGTCACCCGGCTTTAATTCCGCAACATCCATTTCAGCCTGATAATACCTGCTTCGTTTTGCGATATTGGTATCGTCGGAATTTTGTGCCTCAATGTTGTAGTTTACATTAAATTCATCACGGGCATTAATGTCAAGTCGAATCCACTTGGCATCTGAACTTAAAAGAATGGTATGTTCTGATTTGACATTAACTTTTGGAATTGTCCGTCCAAGTATTATTTCTAAGACTTCCCTGCATATTTCGGGATCGCTTAATGCAGCAGCAAAGAGAAATGCGCTGTTTAGATTTAAGTCCTTAAATTTTTTTACCATATGATTTCCTCCGATTCAAAGGAGTGGAAATCTGTCTGTAAGGACATTATAAAGTAATATGTAAAAAAATGCAATAAATGAAATTTACTTATGCTTCTTCCAGTGCTTCTTTATGGCATCAAAGCTCTTTTTACTTATAACATGCTCGATTCTGCATGCATCCTCGGCAGCAGTTTCTTTGTCGACACCCAGCATCTCAAGACAGCTTGATATAATTTCATGGCGTTCATAGACCATGTCAGCAATTTCTTTTCCGCTTTCCGTAAGGTATATAAAGCCTTCTTCAGTCACAGTTATATGATTCTTTTCTCTGAGATTTTTCATGGCAACACTTACACTTGATTTCTTAAAGCCCAGCTCGTTTGCAATATCGACAGAGCGCACGACAGGACGCTGTTTGCTCAGCATAAGTATTGTTTCAAGATAGTTTTCGGCAGATTCGTTATTTCCCATGTGATACCCCTTCATGTACATAATAATAAAACTAGAATCAGTATATCATTTACGTGGAAAATAATCAATGAAATGGAAATAATTAGAAAAAACTAAAATTAATTGTTGACAACTAATAAAGGTTAGCATATACTAACTATGCAATGAAATTATTTTTCAATTATAATAAGGAGGATGATGATATGCCACTATCAATGGTTAATGCAGGTGAATCAAATGTTATTAAAAAAGTCGGTGGAAAAGAGGATACTCGCAGATTTCTTGAGACATTAGGGTTTGTAGCAGGAGGCGCCGTAACAGTAGTTTCCAAAATAGACGGGAACATGATAGTGATTATCAAGGATTCTCGTGTCGCCATAGGAAAAGATATGGCAAATAAGATTATAGTTTAAGGAGATAATGCTATGAGGACGTTGAAGGAAGTTGCCTGCGGACAGACTGTTACAGTTGCAAAACTTACGGGAGAAGGTCCTGTCAGGAGAAGAATTATGGATATGGGCATCACGAAAGGAACTGTGGTGCATGTAAGGAAGGTTGCACCTCTTGGAGATCCGGTGGAGGTAACTGTAAGAGGTTATGAATTATCGCTGAGGAAAGCTGATGCAGAAATGATTGTAGTAGAATAATTTTTTTAAGAACAAGTTAGCTTAGACTAATTTAAAGTAGACGTAACAAATAGAATGTTATGCGAGCTGATTTGATTAGAATGAAAATGGAGTAAACAGGAAAGAAGGAAAAAGAAGATGTCAGTAAAAATTGCTTTAGCAGGTAATCCCAACTGCGGTAAAACAACATTGTTTAATGCTTTGACAGGTTCAAATCAATTTGTCGGAAACTGGCCGGGTGTAACGGTTGAGAAGAAGGAAGGTAAGCTT
>JBGVOL010000012.1:0-6292 GCA_045126475.1 Lachnospiraceae bacterium
AAGATGTCACCCTGGAAGATGCAAGAGATTTTATATATGAATTACGAGTTGATAAAAAGATGTCAACTCAATACTGCAACGGAATTAATGCAGCACTAAAGTTTTTCTATAGACATGTGTTGCATAAACCATGGAATCAGGATGTTGTGCCAAGGATGACAAACGATCTTAAACTACCAGAAGTTATGCCTCTTGAAAGTATTGAAAAGATGATTGATGCAACTACAGAGATACGCAATAAAGCTATTATCTCATTACTTTATTCATCAGGCTTAAGAGTTGGTGAATTATGTAGACTTGCTCCAGGTGATATCTACATGAGCACCATGCAGGTGCATATAAGAGGTGGAAAAAATCATTGGGATCACTGGACACTTCTTTCACAACATTCTCTGGATTTACTAACGGAATACTGGAGAAGTTATCCTTTTCAAAGAGAATACCTTTTTGTTGCACTTAAAGCTCCATATAAACCACTAAAAAAAGGTGGTGTTGAAGCAATGGTTAAAAAGATAGGCAGATTAGTTGGAATTAATAACGCACATCCTCATACTTTGCGCCATTCCTTTGCAAGCCATATGGTGGAACAGGGAGTATCACTTGAAAATATACAGGCTATGATGGGTCATCGTGACGCAGATTCGACGCACAAATACATACATGTTTCAAACAAATCTCTTATGGGAATCAAGAGTCCACTTGATCATCCTGCCAAGAAAAAGAAAGGCAGGAAAAAGAAAAATGAGCAGTGATGTAACAATGCAGGATGTATTTGAAAGATTCTTGCCAGAGTATGCAGAAAGCAAAAACTTTTCAGACAGACAATACCTTGCCGTAAAATGTATCCAAAAATACTCATAAGCAGTACCAGGGAGCCTAAATCCACCATAGGGGACGATATGAGGAATGAAAATGTAACACCAAGTGGAAGACCCGCGCTGGTAAATCCAATAAATAATGGTATTGACGAACAGGAGCAAAATGGCGTTACCGTACCAAGCAGGGCAGCTATGATATTCGCCCATATTCCTTTAAATCTCCCAAGTATTTTCCTGGTTCTCTCCGGCGGAAAATAACTCTGTATATATGAAATAATCAGAATCAGGAATCCCAGTAATATCATGATTTTTATTGTATCATAGATAAAAAACTGTATACTCCCTCCTAACCTGCCGCCCGGGTCCAATCCTGCTGCCTTAAGACCGCTGCCGATAAGTCTGTTCAGCCATTTCATTCCCAGAATTTCATTCTGAAAAAAATCCCAAATATTACTCACAATGATAACCTCCTATAATATTCAAAAATTGAAATATATCAATATGTTGTATTAAATGATAGTCGTGTTTTAAAACACGACTTATTTTAAATTTTTCTTCAATTCCTCAAGATAGTCCATTACGTTTTCCAGACCTTCTTCTGAGATAGAATAGTGCATCCACTTTCCTTCTTTTCTTCCCACTACAACGCCTGAATCACATAAAATTTTCATATGATGTGATAATGTGGGCTGAGTAATGTTCATTTCCTCCAAAAGTCTGCAGGCACATTTCTCTCCGTCCCGTAATAGTTCTAAAATCTGTATTCTGTTCTCATCACAAAATGCCTTAAACATTAAAGCAATTTTTTTATTGTCCATAGCTGTATCTCCTCATATCGACTTTTGTCTATATGTCCTACAATATCACATATATAGATATATGTCAATACAAAACAGAAGTGCTGATTTCTCAGCACTTCCTCAAATCACACTTCTTTGTACGGCCTTCTGCCACAGCACTTTTTCTCTGTACAGTAGCCTGCCACCTCACACTTTGGTACAAAATAATTATCTACAAGATAAGCCCACTCCTCAGAGTAGCTTCTAAGGGCATCCATTATATCCTTCATCAGCTGACGGTATTCCCAGTATGCTCTTGTGCAGAGTCTCTGGTGAGACATCTCTATAAGATTACGCACATTGCGCTTGTCCACAATCTTTGTGCTCATTCCCAAAGGAAGCAGCATTGCCGCATCTTCTCTCGGCACACCGCAATCGGCCTCAAGCTTGCTGCATGCCTTTGTAATGGCTTCCATAGTCTCAACATAGATTTTCCTTGCTTCCTCATTCTTCTCAACTGTTGGAGGAATAACATAGGAGAAATCCTTATAATTAATATATCTTGTACTTGCCTGCAGTCTTGTCGGTGCTCCGCCAATGTGAGTGTACCATTCCCTTATAACTCTTGCGGAATAACCGTCCAGAATCATTTCAATATTAACGTATTCCATAACACGGTGATGACCCGATTTTATGCAGTCGATTCCTCTTGCATAATTTTTCTCCATGTCCTCTATGTTAGCGCCCCAGCATACACCTGCACGCTGTCCCATAAGTGTTATTGGATTCTTTGGTGTTTCCTGAATGATAGTAACTTTTCCCATCTTGTTTCTCCTTGTCTATGCTAAAGAGTGTTTTTCACTCCTATTCTCTCTGTAACAATATAACATCACACAGAGATTATTTCAACGATAAAGATTTTGGTTAATTACTAATTGTTTATTATTCAACTAATAAGTCGCTCCAATAGGGAATCCGCGTACATTCATTTACAGAAACAGGTTCATGAGTATCCCACATCCTAAGTTCCCTTTCCACATAATCTTCCAGATTTTTTCCATAGATAATCACATCATCATAGTAAATAGAGAAAATAGGAATGTTTACCTCATTTTCCATTTGCGGACAATACCTGTGCGACATGACAGGAATCATCTTTGGGGCAGTATCTGGAACATTCTTATCTTTATAGGCAAAATCCATGGCACTTCTTATTCTTGATATATTATCATCCGAAAAATCATGCCAATCATAGAAGGCAGGATTGCCACATATAACTTTTCCCCCGGATGGTATCATCTTTTTGGTAGGAACTCCGACTTTATACAAATTAAGCAGCTCCGTTGGAAATTCAATTCCATAAATTTGTTTTATTTTCTCATGTTCCTCATCAGTCAACGGCTCCGTAATCTTATACCCCGCCGCTCTTATTTTCTCGATAATACCTGAATAATTCATTATTATTCTCCTTAATCATACATATTTATCAGCTTCCTGCGCTCTCATAAGCCCTAAGACCTCTGTTCCACAAAAGAATTGACAGAGTCAGCAGCACCGCCGCAATAACCGTTCCAACCCCAAAGCAGAACCACGGATTGCCGCCTCTTAAGATATAGCTTGCCGGATAATATGCCGTAAATGCAAACGGGATAATATATGTAACAATATTTCTTATAAATCCATTGTAAATAGTAACAGGATATTTTGCAAAATCACTTGTCATATAGAATATCTGCAAAATACTTCCGCTTGACTTTATCCAAAGTGCCAATGCAGCTCCTGCTATTTTTATGGCAGTATAAATAACCATTCCAAATATAAATGCAACAATCATAAGAAGCACCGTCGGCACCGTATAATGTATGCCAAGCTTAACCGATGCGATAATCATAAGTACTATGCCTGTAAGAAGCTCACCCAGCGCATCAAACTGCAGATTCTCCATAATTACGTGAAGCAGTGGGTTAATCGGCCTTGTAAGATACTTATCAAAATCACCCTTTCTGACTATAAACCATGCTACCTTCCACAAATTGTCCGTAAAGAGGTGGTCGAGTCCCCTTGGCACCAGTGAAAATCCGTATATAAATATTATCTCAAAATAGTCAAAGCCCTGTAAATGAGGTATCTGTGAAAAGATAATGCTTATAAACACAAGATTTGTAATCTGTCCCACCAGAAAGCTCGTAGCTCCCGTAAGGAAATCCACTCTGTACTCCATAAGCTGCTTTAACTGCTGTACAACAAATGTCTTATATAATCTTAAAAATCTCATAACATCATCCCCCCTGTACTGCAAGACGTTTTTCCGCAAGACGCCACATAAGCTTGGCAATTACCACAAACACAATTATCCACGCAATCTGTTTTCCGAAGGCAAAAGCCAAATCAATCCCCTTAAGCTTGCCCATGTAAATCATAACAGGTGTATACACCAGTGACGCAAACGGAAGCTGCTCAAATATATTTCTTACTATCTCCGGAAAGAATGCAAGCGGAATAAGAGAGCCGGAGAAGAATTTAATAATGCTGGTTTTAAGTATTGAAAATCCCCATATATTCATAAGCCAAAATGCCAGATAGCCAAATATAAGATTGACATAAAATGACAGTATGTAGCTTAAAATAACGCTGAGCACAAATCCTAAAAACAAAACAATATTAAACGCAACATATCCCAGTGCAAAATATCTGTATACCTCAACGCCTATCATAACAGGCAGGAATATAAATGCCGACATGACTGCCTTGTCGCCAATCTCTGTCGCCAGAAGACTCATATCCACATTGACCGGCTTAATCATACGCATGATGATGCTGCCTTCCCTTATTTCCTCTGCAAGCATCTTTGTTGAATCGGTATCCGTAAAGAATCCCACTATATTTGCAAGAAATACATATATTGTCATATCAGTCATGGTAAATCCCATGAAAGTGCCTTCTCCCGATGCCGCAAACACTGCCTTCCAGATAAAATACATTACAAAGCAGTATAATGACTCACCGATGAAAAAGCCCATAAAGTTCAGTCTGTACGCCATGGCTCCCTGAGCGCCTGCCCTGGTAAAGCCACCGTAGACTCTTTTAATATGTCTAAACCATTTCATAACTCTTACTCCTCATTTCCCTTATAAAGCCTTCTTATAATCTCTTCAATATCAGCTTCACTTACTGCAATATCCTTAACTGTTATTGTTTCCAATATGTATGAGAGCATATCAGACACCTGTACCTTTGAGGCATTGAACTTGACAACTGCCTTCTTTCCGTCAAGGTTCAGTTCCAAATCATCTCCCGAAAGACCAAATTTTTCTTCAAAATTAAGCTTACCCATGTCGTTTTCCGACTTCAGGTTAATATGTATCTCTCTCATTCTTCCATACTTTTCTTTCATGCTGTCAAGGGCACCGTCATAAACCTTCTTACCCTTGTCTATCATGACAATACGCTTGCATAAAAGCTCAATATCACTTAAATCGTGTGTTGTAAGAATAATTGTAGTCTTCTCATTTTTGTTAATCTCCGCGATAGCCTTTCTGATATTATCCTTAACCACAACATCAAGACCGATTGTAGGCTCATCAAGAAACAACACCTTTGGATTGTGAATCATGGAAGCCGCTATATCGGCTCTCATTCTCTGTCCCAAGGATAATGTTCTTACGGGACTGTTAATAAACGGATCCAACTCCAGCACATTATTGAGAAAATCCATTCTGTCCTTAAACGCCTTATCCTCTATCTGATATATTTCCTTTAACACCGTAAATGTCTCTGTAAGTGGCAAATCCCACCAGAGCTGTGTTCTCTGTCCGAAAACAACACCTATCTCCTTTACATACTTCTTCCTGTTCTTATACGGAACCTGACCATTAATAACTATCTCTCCCGAAGAAGGAGTAAGGATACCTGTAAGCATTTTTATGGCTGTGCTCTTACCTGCACCGTTCGGTCCTATAAAACCAAGTATTTCACCCTCTGCCACTGAAAATGATATATCATCAACAGCCTTCACCGTCTCAACTTTTTTGTGAAAAAGTGATTTGACACTTCCCTTAAGACCGGGCTCTTTAATGGTCTTTTTAAACTCCTTTGTTACATTTGTTACTTCAATCATATTTTTTCCTTTCATAACCCTTTTCTCTTTTCCTTATTTTTTCCTGCCGTGGTTTTTACACCCAATAATAATAAGAGTTTGCTCGCAAACTCTTCGCGCCCGAGCGGTATTGCGAAGCAATTATCTTCCTATCCGCGAGGTGCGCATCCTTAGCGGAGCGTTTATTTTATATTGGGAAAGTTCAAAGAACTTTTCCAATATAAAATAAAGCACCGGCACAAATATATGCCGATGCAATAAATACAAATAGTAACAGATAATATATATAGATATAAAACCTACATTCTTACCCTATGCACAGACATATAAGACAAATGCGCTTACAACTGTGCATATGATTTTCACAGCTATAAACAAATTTTAATAAATAATGTATTAAACTGTTTTCTTGAATGTAAGTTCTGCTTCATCTTTTTTACTCCTTTAATTTTTTTCAAAATTTTACCACCGTATTTTTTAATTGTCAATACATTTTTTTACAATTTAATTCCGAACACTCTCATGGCATTTTTGTACATAATATCCTCATATGCCTCTGTGCCGATTTTACCCTCCAGTTCATTAAAATAGCGCTGATA
>JBGVOL010000013.1:0-60156 GCA_045126475.1 Lachnospiraceae bacterium
GTCGCATGGAGATAATGCATATCCTGCTCTTGCAAGCAAATCCCTTGACTCATCAAGATTAAGTTTTGCACCTATACAGAGACAAAGTGCTGTGAGCTTCTGCGGATGGTAGTCCGGGTTATTCTTAATCTTAGAAAAGACCTTCTTATCAACAATTGCCCTCTTCCATACTTCAGCATTTTCCATCTTTTTATCCTGAATCAGGTACATAAGATACTGGGAGAACGTATCAGAAATGTGCTTCATCCGCTCCTCCAATTTGCTCTCATGCTGCTCTTCAAAATCGAAAAACTGTATCTCGCAGCTCTCATTCGCAAAACCAGTTGCCAGACACTTATCTTCCACAGGTTCTTCTAATTTGCATGCCCGAGGCTTAAAGCTTCTCTTCTCCACCATCTGCGCATTGGACAAATAAACACAATATTCTTCCTCACGCTTTTCCCTGACGTAATTGCAGTCTATGTACTCCTCCAAATCCGGATAAATTTTCTCTCCAAGCGCAGTCGTTTTATTATCAAAGACTACCAGATATATAAGCATATCATTTCCAAGAAGAAATGCATTAATCTCATCTACTGCAATCCTCATTCCCTCTTCCTTCGGATAACCGAATCCTCCGGTTGATATAAGCGGAAATGCAATTGATTTAATATGATTCTCCTTTGCAATCCGTAGGCTCTTTCTATAGCAGGAACGGAGCTTTTCTTCTTCACCTTTAGCGCCTCCCATATAAAGAGGACTTACTGCATGAATGATATACTTAGCCTGTAAGTTGAATCCCGGAGTGATAAATGCATCACCTTCCGGCACGAATCCGATTTTTTCAACTCTGTACTTTAGAAGTTCATCATAGCCTGCTGCCTTGTATACTGCACTGTCGCAGCCGGTGCCAACGGTAGCGTGATCATTTGCGGTGTTTACAATTGCTTCTGTATTCATTTTTGTAATGTCATTACGGACTATCTTAAATGGCATCACTACCGTCCTCCTCTGCAAATTTCACTTCGAATTCCTCCACCGGCATCGGTTTTGCAAAATAGTATCCCTGAATGAGATCGCACTCTTTTTCAGCCAGAAAATCCACCTGCTCCCTGGTCTCTATTCCCTCTGCCACTATGCGCATATTCAGTTTCTTGGCAAGGTCGATTATATCACTGACTATCACTTTTCCTTTTCCTTCTCCGTCATTACCTCTGAAGAATTGTGCATCCAGCTTTACAATATCTATTGGTAACTCTTTTAAGGAATTTAATGAAGAATAACCTGCACCAAAATCATCCATGGATACAGAGAAACCATAACTCTTCATCTTATTTACTATGCCAATAAGAGTTTCTTTGTCATCAAAGAATGCACTCTCTGTCAATTCAAGTTCAATAACTTCGTGTGGAACCTTGTATGTATCTACAATCTCACATATGTGTTCCGCCAGATCTTCTCTTGTAAAATGAGCTCTCGACACATTTACGGAGATAGGCACGATACTTTTCCCCTCTGCAATCCATCCGGCCTGCATCTTTGCCACTTCTGCAATCATATAATCATCCAGCTTTGTTATAAAACCGTTTTTTTCAAATATCGGAATAAACTTATATGGTGCAATTAATCCTTCCGTAGGATGAACCCATCTTACCAATGCCTCTGCTGCCGCAATCTTCTCATTATCAACAGAATACTTTGGCTGGAGATACACTTTGTACTCATGGTTAAGTAAAGCTCTCTCCATATCATTTTCCACTTTTCTCTCCCAGAGAAGTTCCTCCTTCATCTGCTTTGTAAAGAAGCTCACCCTCTCATTATGCGAATCTTCAATCTTGGCCCTTGCTATAGTCGCCCTGTTATAACTCTCTGACGGCTCCATGGTTTCACCGTCAAGAATATGAATTCCCGCCTTAAAGTAAAGTTTAATACCCGCTCTTTTCTCGGCCATTAAATCTAATAATTTTTCAACTCTCTCCACTAACTGTTCTTCACTGACATAACAGAGCAAAATTCCGAAGTCACACATTTCATGTCTTGCAAATGTTTCTTTCTTTGTAATATTTTTTCGGATTACATCATAAAAATCACTGACAAGTCTGCTTCCTTCCTTGTCTCCGTAACATGAACAATAACTTCTGAACTTTTCCATCCGAATATGAACCATGGCAGCATTTACAGATTTACGCCTGTACTTTCTCATTTTCTTCGATGCTTCCCCAAGGAAATAATACCAGTTATTACCGCCGGTCTCCTTATCCGCATAATATAATTTCAAAAGTCTTCTCTGACTTCTGACAAATCTTACAATCATAAAAATAAGGAAAACTAAGTATATGAAACATATTAAAATCATACCTACAAATACCGGTTCCACAAGAATTATATCCTGTACCGTTATATGAATTCTTAATGTAACATATGTAACCGTACCGTCATCATTGTTAAATCCATAATAACAGGTCTGCTGGAATACAGAAATATTCATAACTTCATTAACACTTGCAGCTTCACCAAGACTATCTGAGTATTCAATTGACTTAATCATTGATTCCTGTATAAATGCCAAATCTGCGGATGCAAATCTTTCAAAATATGAGTTATCACTGGTATCCAGATAAATATTGAATTCATCTGTCTCATCGTACTCTTCAATATACTGATAGTATTCCTTAGCATCGGTCTTTAAGTCAGATATCTCTTCACCAATTTTATAAATAACATTGTCACCATCCATAACCGTTACACCTGTCACATCATTTACCACATTTGAATAATTGGTAAATGCCTCGTCCAGAGCAGATTTATCCTGTATATTTATGTCCTTAATCTGACTGTAGAAGCCATATGCCCACTTGTAGCCCTGACTTATCTTGCCTCTTGTCATATTGTCACTGATAGCTCCGGCAATAAGTGTCATTGCCACACCGACAATAAAAACAACAATTAACAGAATAATTATAAGTGGATACACGTGTGTTTTTTTCAGTTTCTCTGAATTGTACTTTTTCATATTTTTGCAACCTCCTGCTTTCGTAACCCCATATTTATCAGTAGCTAACCCAAAAAATCGCGCACTAAGAAGCGTATAAACTCCTTGCATTTTCCACATCCGGTTCCAAATCTAAGAATCTTTTCCACTTCTTCATAGGATGATGCACCATTCTTAATAGCGTCCTCAATCATTCCATAGGTAACGTTCTTACAATTACATGCTTTTTTGTCTCTCTTCATAAATTCCCCCAATATAATAAATACTATAAAAACAGCTTGATGACATCTTTTGCCCACGAAAAACAGGTCGGTACAATCGTATCAAGTGACTCCTTAACAGCAATAACATCCTGCGAAGTCAGTTCTCCGATTTTTTCAAACACACTTCCGACAGCCTTAGTATCACCTATGGCAATCATTGCCCTTGCATTGTCACCAAGCGCAAAATATTTTCCAATAGCTAAAGCCCCGACAGAAAAATCACCGATTGCTATTGCACCAATGGAAATAATTCCCAAGCTGATAGCTCCCACGGCAAATACTCCAATAGAAAAACATCCTGCTGAAAGAATACCCAATGCAAACAGCCCGGCAGAAAGCAATCCAATTGAAAACAGTCCCAATGATAACAGTCCTATGGACAACATTCCAAGGGACACTATCCCTTTCGCTTTTAAGCCGACTGCAATAACTCCGCGGGCATTTAAACCAACAGCAACAAAGCCCCTTGCATTTCTGCCAATATGCCACAATGGCATACCCAATACCGTTCTTTCACTCTTCCTTTCGCCTAATGTCATAGTACGTCCTCCAATCTGAACATTTTGTTCGTATAAATGATACCTGTTTAATATCTGAAAGACCACCAACATGGGCGTTCTAAATGTAAACTACAGGTTGCGTTGCTTATTTTAAATCTGTTATACTATTTTATCACACCACTACTTAAAATCCAACAAAAAAGGAGGCTTATCGCCTCCATATCGACTAATCTAAAATACGATTTTAGATTAGTCGATATATTAAGTCCCCAATAATCAAAATTTATATTCTACGCTGTTTTTTATATTTAATACATATAAAACAACCGTAACCAAAGCTAACACAACCGCGGTCACCGCGCGGACAACATTTACGGCACCTGTTCCCAACAATACTATGCAGGCTATAGGCACCACACCTGTAATGATTCCCACAAGCATTGTCACAAGTGTAGATGCGCTCTGTTTTACCACACGGACCTCGTTGTCCCAGTTAAGGACAGGAAATGCAAGGTTTATCCGTATTCCCACTACTGCCATAAAAAACAGATACAGTGCCGGAATTACTGCTATCCAAAAATACGTTGCCAAATCAGGCTCCACCGTAAGACATGCGAATACTACTGATATGACATAAAACGGTGCTGCCACTGTGAGATTTGCCATTATCTTGCTAAGATATACCTTTCCGCTTTTAACAGGGAGCGTCTGTATCTGCCAGAAAGTCTTTCCCTCCATTGATATTGAGCATGAAGTCATACTTGTGATAGACATAAGCAACGCAATCAGAAACGGAAGTGCACTTTTAACTACATTTCCAAAATCAGGAATACCCTTGAGTTCTCCCATTCTGTCAGCACCTACAAAGAAGACCGCTGCTGTGGCCAGTACCGCCATCACATATCCCACAATCGTATTTGTAACATATATGCCTGAAGCAAAGTAACGCTTAAGTTCCCTTCTCCAAAGTGTTTTTAATACGCCGCTTGAATCCATCTTTCCAATCCGGTAATTATTCTTTGTGGTAACTGCATTTAACTTCATACAAATAGATTGAAAATGTTTCTGAAGAATAGCCACAAAAACTCCGAATACAGCAAGAGGTACTAACAAAACCACTGCCATACAGCTCCACTGTCCGTATACAGCCTTGTCAAACCACAGCGCAGGCGGGTAGATTTTTCCTATCTGCTCTTCCATTATCTTCGCCATATTCTTAAACATGTCCTCTGTAAAGCCCTCACCGTTGTTTGACATTAACATACTGCCTGCCATTACAACGACAATCAAAATAACCATCAACACAGCCTGAACAATGCTCTTGTGCTTTACCCTGACACTGACTGCTGTTATGGCAGCCCCAAGTATTGAGGCAATGGTAAGGGGAAGAAGTGGTGCAAACAGCATGCCTACCAGAAACATAACATAAAATGATATTACCGGTTTTTCAAGTACACCGTAAACTGCCACCGCCGGAATCATTACAAGCATTGCCATCAAAAGGTTTGTCACGTACATTGACAAAAATCTGCTGATAACTATGGATGATTTTGACACCGGAAATGATATGAGAAGCTCGTATCCCTTCATTGAAAAGATAATGCTTCCTGCCTTAAAAAATGTAAACAGCAATATAAGAAGACTCACAACTGTATATACATACATGGGAATAATATTTCCCATGCCGGTCTTAACAAGGGCGTAGGACATTGCCCCTGCGTAACCTCCAACCATAAATATCACCAGTACCCACACTGCTGCCAGTGCGATGTACCTCTTTCTCTTGCCGCTGTCCTTTGTATATCGAAATTCGTTTAAACCAAACAGATTAACCGTCTGAAGCTTTAACAGCCTAAGAACCTGTCTAATCATTCTCGGTCACCTCCATAAATACTTCCTCTAAGGAAGCTCCTGCCGTGATTTCCTCAGTAGTACCCGTTGCAATTATTTTTCCCATTCTGATTATAGCCACCTTATTGCAAAGCTTTTCTGCCACATCAAGAACATGGGTTGAGAAAAATATGGCACTGCCTTCACTGCAAAGTTCATGCATTTTATTCTTAAGAGTCAGCGCCGCCTTTGGGTCAAGTCCCACAAAAGGCTCATCGAGAATCAGAAGCTTAGGCTTGTGAATAAGTGCACCGATAATGGCTAACTTCTGCTTCATTCCGTGAGAATATGATGATATTAAATCGCCAAGTGAAGACGTGATTTCAAATGCATCTGCCTCCTTTTTTATCCTTTCCTGACGCTCCTTTGCCGACACATGAAAAATATCAGCAATAAAATTAAGATACTGTATGCCTGTAAGATATTCATATAAATCAGGATTATCAGGTATGTAGGCAAGCATCTCCTTGCATTTTAACGGGTGATCCTTAACCGAAATGCCATCCACCAGTATTTCTCCCTCATCATAATCATGTATTCCCACGATACACTTTATGGTTGTGGTTTTTCCCGCACCATTATGACCGATAAATCCGAAGATATCACCGGGCATTACATGAATGTTTACATTGTCTGCTGCCTTCTTTCCGCCCTTATATATTTTTGTAAGATTTTTAATCTGAAGCATATTGTCCTCCTTTACATTCTGCTTTTTTCGTCCTCGAAATTTTTCTTAATTTTCTTATATTCTTCCATATCCTTCAACGGCTCAAATACCGGATTGTCAAGTTCCGAGATGGCACTGTTCATGACAAGTTTCTTATCCCTCACCATCTGTGAACCAAGCTCAAGCTCCTCAAAACATTTATCAAGATTTGTAAAATAACTGTCACCGTGAAGTATCTGTGGTCTTTTTAGCATATCAACCACGATTTTTTCATAAGATTTTAACCTGTTTAATGCTTCACCCGTATTCCCCCGGACACACATAAACGCTGCCACCTGATACTGGTATATAGCCACAACATTATGTAAAAGACTTCCAAGCTCATATATCTCAATAAGCCTGTCTATCCGTTCAATTGTTGTGAGACACACTTCGCTGTCATTCATGTGTATGCCTATGTACTGTACTGCCTCACCTATGAGCTCCATCAGATGAAGATACATACTCATCTGTGTATACTGATCAGCCTTTTCCGCATCCCCCTTCATCATGTATGCCTGAATAAGCAGGCTGTCACTCTGACTTAACATCTTGTAAGGATTTATAAGTTCCTCAAGCTCATCGATAGCTCTCTCAGGCCTTCCCATCTGCACATTTATACATGCTCTCATAACCGCCGCATCACTGCATATACCTGTGTTTTTGCAGTTATCCGTAATATGATTGCACAGGCTTTCAATTTTATTTAGAATCTCCTGCCGCCTTTCCACACTGTCAGCCATCATGTAATGATTTATCCACAACACACATACCTGTGAAAGAAATCTGTAGCAGGAATAATATTTCTTCACATATGCTTCGCTTCTTTCAAAGACCACCTCAAAGGGTTCCTCCGAGAATGCTTTTGAAAATTTCCTGTATATATCCTGTATCTGCTCTTTTGATAACTGAGGCTCATATCCTAACAGCCTGTCAACCGATACATCGAAATACGATGCCAAAACCGGAAGAAGTAAAATGTCCGGCATACTCTGACCGTTTTCCCACTTAGATACCGATGCTTTTGTCACACCGATAAAAGACGCCATCTCCTCCTGAGTTACGCCCTTCATCTTTCTAAGTTCCACAATGTTTGCTGCTATATTCAATGCATTCATATTATTTTCAATCCTTTCCATACACTGATTATAAACAAAATAATACCATAATTCTATGGAGAATTGCGACACTTTTGGAAATAAAATCAACCAGTACGATACATATACTGTTTTTAATATAACCGTTGATAATCCCCGGACAATGTGCGATAATACTTTCAAATTAATTTTGTCTAATAATTATTGAGGAGGTCTGTCCATGGAAACCATAGAGAGAATCAAAACAAGAAGAAGCATCCGTAAATTTACGGATAAACCCGTAGCAAGAGATGCAATGAACGAAATAATAAAAGCCGCATCATATGCTCCAAGCTGGAAGAACAGCCAGACTGTCAGATACATAGTTATTGAATCCGAGGATTTAATAAATAAGATAGCCACCACTGCCACCTTAGGTTCTGAACACAACAGGGAACTTATCTCAGGCTGCAGAAGCCTTGTTGCCGCCGTGACAATCTCAGGAAAATGCGGCTATAACCCTGACGGTACATTTACAACATCAAAAAAAGATAAATGGGAGGCTTTTGATGCGGGCATTGCCGTACAGACCTTCTGCCTCGCAGCGTCAGAGCTTGGTATCGGTTCAGTTATTCTTGGTATCTTCGATGAAGAAACCTTAGGAAATGTCCTTAACCTTCCCGAAGGACAGTATGTGGCAGCACTTATAGCCACAGGATATCCTGATGTCAGCCCGACAGCGCCTGCCAGAAAGGGACTTGACGAGTTAGTTCAGTACATTTAGCTTCAAACAAAAAACCGTATTTTTATTCTTTAACTTAAAAATAAGAATAAAAATACGGTTTTTATTATATGAATAGAATAAATATCCTATTCTTCCTGCTTTAACAGCTTACTCATCTCATCCACCATATCGTTAATTGCACTTGCCTGCACTGTAACCTCGGCTGTATCTTTTGCACTGTTTTCTGCCATTGCATTGATGGACGCAAACTGCTCATTTTCATTTCTGATACTTTCGGCAATATCCTGATTAATGGAAACTGTCTTCTTAATAACTTCTGACTGCTTGCCCTGGGCATCACCCATGGTATTAATTGCATTTACTGATTCGTTAAGCAACTCCGTCATATCCTGCATACTCTTAAATACATTAGAAAAATATGCATTTTGATTATTGAGCTTCTGAGAATTTTCCTCAACCTGCACTGTTATCTCTCTAACGTTACTCTGTACACGTTCAATAACAGACTTAACTTCCTTAAGCGATTCCTGAGTACTGTTTGCCAGATTTCCAACCTCTGTTGCAACTACGGCAAAGCCCCGACCTGCTTCTCCTGCCCTTGCTGCCTCAATTGACGCATTCAACGCCAACAAATTCGTTGAAGAAGAAATGTCGCTTATAAGGTTTAACGTAACACCTATTTCCTGTACTGCATCCGATAATTTTTGAGCAATATCCGTGGTTGCCTTCATAGATTCTGATACTTCATCATTAATGGCATGTAAATCATTCAGTAATCTTTCATTCTCTCTTGATTTGTCAAGAAGATTCTGTGACGTCGTCTCTACCTTTTGCACATTATCTGCCACTACTCTTTCCCACTGGCTAAGTTCACTAAGATTTGCCATGCTCTCATCTGTTTTCACACTCAATACATTACTGTTCGCTAATAACTGCTCACTTGTTGTTGCAAGTTCCTCGGCAGATGCACTTTCACTTTCAGAAATCTGCGATAATGCTGTTCCTGCAGAGTACAAATCACCCGATAACGTTTGTACTGCCGCCAGAACATTCTTTACCTGCTCTGTGTTTCTTTCCAGTTCATCCTTCTTTGCATTGACTAAAAAACGATGAATGAGATATACCAGCAAAATGATGGTTGGCAATGACAATACAACACATACTATTCTATCTAACATGTTAGGTATAAAATATTCATTTTTTGCAGGCAGATGAATCTTTCCCAGAATAAACCATGATGCAACTACAGACAACCCTATTTCCAACGATATAATAGTGATAAACCTTGTATCCAAAAAGAATGCTGTCAGTATAACAAAGAAAAATGCAAATCCCCAGAAATCTGTTGCCGGTATCAGATATAAAATAAAATTAAACTGAACAATTTCCAGTATTATAAGAAAAATCTTTCCATCCCTCAGCTTATTTGGGGTAACTACGCCATCCTTAAAACCGGTCCGAACAAAGAATATACTTACTGCAAGATATATAAGACAGGTAATGTCAAATATTATCAGTGCGAGCCAGTTTACCTCCGGAAGCCACCCCATAATTTTCTCAAATGTATACAAAACTCCGGCACATTGAACGGCGCCAGGTATAACAAGTAAAATAATCCTGTATACACTGTTGATATACTCATCCAACGCAGATAAATCTTTCTTTTTCTGTACTCTTTCCGATGTCATCATAAGTAATCCCTCTTTTTCTATAAATTTATAAATCGGACAGTATCTGAAAAAGCTGTGCAAAGGACAATGTCCCTATTTACAGCTTTCAAGTTCTTCAGTAAATTGTTCACGAAATATATTGATTACACTATATCAGTTTTATGCATCTCTGTCAATATTCCATCAAAATCAAATGAATTTATACTAAAGGCTGCCGCATTATGCGGCAGCCCTTTCTACATTCATAATATTTGTTTTTCTTATTTTCCGTAGAACACCTGAACAAGCGGTGAATCAGGCGATAATATAAGTGTCTTATTCTCTCCTGTCATAGAAAGCTTCGCAGCATCAAGTGCTCTTACAAATGTGTAGAAATCACTTCTTGATGCATCATTGTATGCTGATGATAAAATCTGCATGTACTGTGCTTCTCCCTCAGCTTTTATCTGCTCTGCCTGTGCTGTTGCATTGGCAATCTTGATTGCAACTTCCTTATCAGTTTCATTCTTAATAATCTGAGATTCTGCATTACCTTCAGCAGTATACTGTGCTGCCATCTGCTCTCTCTCTGAAATCATACGCTCATATACGGCAGTCTTGTTGTCGCTTGGAAGGTCAAGATGTTTTGTCTCCACACTGACAAGAGTTATTCCATACTGTTCCATGGCACTTCCGATACCTTCCATAATCTTGTCGCTCAATTCACCGTCTCTTGCACTGATAACCTCTGCCTGTGTAAGACCACCGATTACCTCTTTAAGAGAATTGTAAACAGCAGCATTTATACGGCTCTCTGCATTGGTAACCGAAGCACTGAGTGTCTTTGCGAACTTATACGGATCACTTACCCTCCAGAGTACATATGTATCAGTAACCATCGTTTTCTTATCCATAGTGATTACATCACTTGCAGCAAGATCATAGAGAAGAATCTGCTTCGGAATCGTATCTGTCTGCTCAACAAAAGGAATCTTAAAGCTTATACCTTCCTGCGTCACAACTCTGTCAACTTTTCCGAATACTCTTACAAGCTTATATTCATTTTCATAAGTAACTACAATTGAATTAAATCCCAGTATCACTACTAAAACAAGAAGGATACCGACAATCCATTTTACTACTTTCTTCTTATTCATTTGTCTCTCCTCCTCCGTTAATTACTGTATCGCCAAAGGTATCCAGCGGAAGAATCTTCTGTACTGTTCCGTTTCCGTTATCTATGATGACTTCAAGGGATGGAAGAACCTCCTCCATTGTCTCGTAGAACATTCTCTGCTTTGTAATATCAGGATACTTAATATACTCTTCATACATTGCATTAAATCTTGCAACCTGACCCTCAGCTTCCTTTATTCTCTCAGTTTTCTCTGCCTCTGCCTGCTGAAGTATCTGGTCAACCTTTGCCTGTGCCTCAGGAATCTTTTCGTTCTTGTACTTGTTGGCATTGTTCAGCGCTGTCTCCTTGCCCTGCTTTGCAGTTTCAACTGCCTTAAACGCCTCCATAACCTCTGTTGTAGGCGGTTCTGCGTCCTGCATTGCAATGTTTACAAGATAGATACCAAGGTCACACTCTTCCAGTCTTGCTGTTAGCATTTCCTTTATCTGTGCCTGTATCTCACCTTTTCCTGTGGTAAGTACGCTGTCAACCTCAGACTGTCCGATAACAGTACGAATACAGCTCTGCGCCATATTTTTAAGAATTTCCTTTGGATCCGAAGATGCATAAAGCGCCTTAACAGGGTCGTTTACCTGATATTCAACATAAAAGTCAACATTAATGAAATTATAGTCAGATGTAATCATAAGTGACTCAACTTCATTTGACACATTTGTATCAATGTCATATCCGATGGCAAAACTCTGTATTGTTGTATCAACCTTTTCTACCTGCTGTATGAACGGTATCTTAAAGTGAAGACCCGGTTCGGAAACTGTCTCAGCATTACCGAATGTCAGAAGAACTGCTGCCTCCTGCTCCTTTACCGAATAGACTGCCTGACTGCCCAGAATAATCACGGCCAGCACAACTATTATGGTAATGACTACTTTCTTGATTGCCTTGGGATTTACATCTTTGATTTCAAAATCAAAGTTTCCCTGATTGTTGGTTACTCTCATTTGTACTTTTTCCTCCTTACTTCCCCTTACGCATAAAGAAGCCCACTCAGGGCTTCTTTAAAATAACCTGTCTGCGTGAGGATTTTACATTGACTTGTTGTTGTAGTTTATGAGACATCCCTTAAGAATTATGTCTCTCTCGTCATCTGTCAACTCACCCATCTTCAATGTAAACTCTTTCAAACCTGATTCCCCATTTTTAACTACATATGCAGGAATAGAGGTAGCTTTATCCTTAATAGCCTTAGCTATATCCGGTACAAAAATATAATCTCCGTTTGCGAACGGAAGGTTATCTTCCTCATAAATAAATGGAAGCATACCCCAGTTAATGAGATTAGAGCGATATCTCTTTGTAGCATATTCCTTCGCAATATTCGCCCATCCGCCAAGTACCTTCTGACATGAAGCTGCCTGTTCTCTTGCCGAACCGTCACCCGGCTTAACTGCATATATTGTTGAGCCAAAGCCTGTATTTTCATGGCTTGCCTCAGGGAATTTTGTCTTAACGGCACCCATTACATCTTTAATCTCAGGATACTTCTCACATGGACAAACGCCCTCTTCACGCATCTTCTCCATAGCCTGAACTTCCTTAGCCTTACCTACATACTCAGGGTCTTTTCTTGACAGTGTAAACTCTGCAAGACCAAGAGGATTTGAACGGTATGAAGATGTCTCTCCCGAAGGAATAAGCTCGTCTGTTGTTGTAACAGGATCATGTATCTCTGAAACAACCTTAAGTAAAACATTATCTGTAAGTGCAACCATCTTTGGCCAGTCCTTAATATTAGGACCAAACTTAATCTCAACGGACGGATCAGGGACGCCCTTTGAATCAAAGACTCTGTTTGCATAAATTGCTGAATCAAAATGATACTTAGGTGATGTATATTCAACATCAATTTCAGTAGCTGCTGTAAGGTATCCCTTATTTGCTGCCGTAGCTGCAATTGAACGTGCATCCATAAGTGCAACTGATGATATCTGACCATTCTGGAGCTTAGAACCCTCTCTGTTAGGGAAGTTTCTTGTAGAATGACGGATACTTAATGCATTGTTTGAAGGTGTATCACCTGCACCGAAGCAAGGACCGCAGAATGCAGTTTTAACAATTGCACCTGTCTGCATAAGGTCTGCAAGTTTTCCGTTTCTTGCAAGTTCAACATAAATAGGTGTACTTGCTGGATATACACTTAATGTAAACTCATCATTTCCGATGAATTTACCCTTTAAGATATCAGCCGCATCACAGATATTCTCAAAGCCACCGCCGGCACAACCTGCGATAACTCCCTGCTCAACATAAAGCTTTCCGTTTCTTACCTTATCTGTAAGCTTGTAATCAACCTTTCCGTCAAGGCTTACGAGAGCTCTCTTCTCAACATCATGCAAGATGTCCATTAGATTTGCCTTAACTTCTTCGATTGTATATGTGTTGCTTGGATGGAACGGCATTGCAATCATAGGCTTAATCTTGCTTAAGTCTACATATACAACTCCATCGTAATAAGCAACCTCACCCGGATTTAACTCCTTATATTCCTCTACTCTTCCATGAATATCATAGAATTCCTTAATCTTCTCATCTGTTCTCCATATTGAAGAAAGACATGTTGTCTCTGTTGTCATTACGTCAACACCGATTCTGAAGTCTGCACTTAATGACGATACACCCGGTCCTACAAACTCCATTACCTTATTCTTAACGTAACCGTTTCCAAATACAGCTCCGATAATTGCCAGTGCCACGTCCTGAGGTCCTACGCCCTTTGCAGGTTCGCCTGTAAGATAAATTGCCACAACACCCGGCATGTTTATATCGTATGTCTGTGAAAGAAGCTGCTTAACAAGCTCAGGTCCGCCTTCACCCATAGCCATTGTTCCGAGAGCACCGTAACGTGTATGGCTGTCAGAACCTAATATCATCTTTCCTCCGCCTGCAAGCATTTCTCTTGCAAACTGATGAATAACTGCCTGATGCGGTGGAACATATATGCCGCCGTATTTCTTTGCACAGGTAAGACCAAACATATGGTCATCCTCGTTGATTGTACCACCTACCGCACAAAGGGAATTGTGGCAGTTTGTAAGTACATAAGGGATAGGGAATTTCTCAAGTCCGGAAGCTCTCGCTGTCTGAATAATACCGACAAATGTAATATCATGGGAAGTCAGCTTATCAAACTTCACCATAAGCTTCTCCATGTTGCCTGATGTATTATGCTCCTCTAAAATTCCGTAAGCAATTGTGTTCTTTGCTGCATCTTCCTTTGAAATATATTTGCTTCCAAGCTTATTCTTTAACAGTGCCTCTGAATCTGCCGATACCTCGACAACTTCGGTCCCGTTTAATAAATAAGCTCCGCCTTCGCTAAGTTTAACCAATGTTTTGTCCTCCTGTTGTCATAATATATACATATTAAAATGAACCAAGTTTGAGAATTCTGATGAATTCAAACTACTTGGTTCATTTTAACACTACACCGAGATAAAATCAACTGTGAAAAGTAACGTAAACGCTACGACGGGAACTTGATTATCATAGCTTCAAGTGGTCTTAAATGAATATTTAATCTGTATGGCAGTCCGTCGCACTCATCCGGCACTGCTTTATACTTCACATTTTCCTCCGTACGGAGCATCTCCATCTTCTTTATCTCTGCCGATTCAACAGTATCATTTTCATTTATTGTACTGAAATTGGACAGTATACGCTTATATGTTCCTTTTACCGGAACTCCCACACAGTAATCAGCCCTGTCCATAGGTGTGAAATTACAGATGAACAAAAGAGCTCCCTTGTAGTTATCAGGATTCTTTCTTATGAAACTGAAGATGCTTCTGTCGC
Organism: Lachnospiraceae bacterium; assembly: GCA_045126475.1. GTDB lineage: Bacteria > Bacillota > Clostridia > Lachnospirales > Lachnospiraceae > SVEL01. The sequence continues at coordinate 14,791 of JBGVOL010000013.1, forward strand.
AGTCATCACAGTTTACCCACCGGAAACTCTGATAATTATCATCATATTTGTGAAGCACCGGATATCTCCTGTAAATGTGAAGGAGGCTTCTTGTATACTGCCACAGCTCATCATGGAGCGGCTCATTTAAAAGATACCATTCAAGCCCTTTTTCTTCCATCCACTCATTAATCATACCGAAATCCTGTCCCATAAACAGAAGCTTCTTTCCCGGATGACCAAACATATATGTATACGCCATCTTTAGATTGGCAAACTTATCAACCTTGTAACCCGGCATCTTTGTAAGCATTGAACATTTAAGATGAACCACCTCATCATGGGAAAGAACAAGTATATATTTCTCACTGAATGCGTATGTCAGTGAAAATGTCATCTTATGGTGGTTAAACTTTTTAAACAGAGGGTCAAGCTTCACATACTCAAGAAAATCATTCATCCATCCCATGTTCCACTTATATGCAAAGCCAAGACCTTCCTCCTCCGGAGCAGCCGTAACCTTAGGCCATGCCGTAGACTCCTCTGCGATAAAAAATGCTCTGCCGCAACGCTTATCCATAATGCTGTTTAAGTGTTTAAAGAATTCTATAGCCTCTAAATTCTTGTTATCTCCGTACTTGTTAGGCACCCAGTTTCCGTTACTTCTTCCGTAATCAAGGTAGAGCATTGAAGCCACCGCATCTACACGTAATGCATCTATATGATACTTTTCAACCCAGAAAAGTGAATTTGCAATAAGGAAATTTTTAACCTCATTTTTTTCATAATTGAATACCTTCGTTCCCCAGTCAGGATGTTCGCCTTTCCTTGGGTCAGGATATTCGTAGAGACATGTGCCGTCAAACTCCGCCAGTCCATGGGCGTCCTTAGGGAAATGAGCCGGTACCCAGTCAAGAATTACTCCTATATCGTTCTTGTGCATGTAATTGACAAAATACATGAAGTCCTCAGGTGCACCGTATCTTGATGTCGGTGCAAAATATCCCGTTACCTGATATCCCCACGAACCGTCATAAGGGTGCTCCAGAATACCCATGAGTTCTACATGGGTATATCCCATATCCTTCACATAATCGACAAGGTCATGGGCAAGTGTCCTATAGTCATAGAATCCATCTTTACTTCTTGAAAAATCCTTCTTCCACGAACCGATATGTACCTCATATATTGACATTGGCTGACGATATTTCTCACCCTTTTCTTCCTCTTTTTTCTCAAGCCACGACTTGTCCGTCCAGTGGAAACTGTTTATATCCGCAACCTTAGAAGCATTTCCAGGCCTTGTCTCCGCATGATACGCATACGGATCTGCTTTCATAAGTATTCTGCCGTCCCTTGTCTGGATGGCAAATTTATACATATCCCACTGCTTTGCATCCGGTATGAATGTCTCCCAGATACCTGATGTACCAAGAAGGTTCATCCCTCCTTCCGCCGCATTCCAACCGTTAAAGTCGCCTACTACTCTTACATCAACTGCATTTGGAGCCCAGACCGCAAAATGCACACCTTTCCGACCGTCAACGGTCGTAAGGTGCGCACCAAGTTTATCATATATCTCATAATGGCTACCCTGCCCAAATACGTATCTGTCTGCCTCTGTTAAAAAACAACTGTTCATCGAACTATCACCTCATTTAAAGTACTCGTTCTTCCGTAGGTATACCCTACGTAGACCTGCTCGCTGTTTTTCATCGCTTTTCCTGATTGGTCTAAACTGCTTATCTCGTCAAAGCTGCTTCGAAGTTGTGTTATAACCGATTTGATGCTGTCGGCATTTTCCACATTTCTTTTCGCAATATTCTTTACAAGACAATTATTCACATACATATAGAGATTCATAAGTTCATATGAAATGCCATATTTAAAATCAAGGCTTGATGATAAATTATTCAAAAACTGCTTTGCCTTCTTTAAATTAAACACAACCCCATCAAGGTCACCTTCATCATATGACCTGCATGCACTGTCAACATAATTTAAAACTATATCATAAGTTATTACTATCAGCTCTGTTTTAGAACAATTAGCGATTCGCAATGAAAAAACGTTCATTTCTTCCTTTGTCATTATATTATACCCCCTTACTGTAATAACTGCAATACTTTTTCCGGCATCTGGTTTGCCTGTGCAAGCATTGAATTTGCCGCCTGTGTTATTACATTCTGCGATGTGTATGTTGTCATCTCCTGTGCCATATCTGCATCCTCAATTCTTGAAAGTGCAGCCGTCATGTTTTCATTTGTAACTTCAAGACTTCTGATGGCATGTTCCATTCTGTTGTTGTATGCACCAAGTTTTGAACGAACCGTGGAAATATATGACAATGCGTCATCACACATTTTTATTGCTCTGTCGCATCCTGCCTCCGTATGAAGATTCAACTTGTCAATACCCATTGCTGTACATGAAACTTCAGGGATATTTATATCCATTACCTGACCTTCATTTGCACCCATCTGTATTACCATTGTGCCGATATCCAGTGCCGTCACAATTACACGGCTTCCCGTAGCACCTATGGTTCCCTCATCAACGCTTACTCTCATCTCAAATCCGCCTGATGCCGAAAGAACTATGTTATTTCCGTCCACTTCCACTGTTGTACTTGCAGGAAACTTGAATGCATTGGCCATATCCGGCGTAACTTTTGCATCCTCTCCTTCGGCTTTCATGGTCATGTTAATTCCCAGCTTATCAGCCAGTTCCTGTGTACAGTTAAGAGTAATAGGATAATTTGAACCCGGAATGTCACTTACAAAGGTAATGCTTGTTCCGTCATAATTCACTGATATATCGCTTAAGTCTGCCACACTTTTAATCTTTTCAAGAACCATATCAATTGTATCGCCCTTTTCAATGGCAACATTTTCACCGTTTACGGTAATTGTTCCGTCTGTTTCAATACCCGTTGTCGGTATATTAATCGCGCTGCTTACTATCGTTGCATATGTTGCCTCTGCCTGTATCTGAAGTTCATATCTTCCGGCAACGACAGAATCCGAAATGGAACTGACTTTGACACCCGGAATATTTGTATATGAACGTCTGGCAAGCTCACCGTTTATGAGACCTCTTGTATTATATTCAGTATCGCTTGATATTCTGTCGATTTCATCCTGAAGCTGTTCTATCTCATCCATGATACTCTGTCTGTCCTGTGCAGACATTGTTCCGTTGGCTCCCTGTATGGCAAGCTCCCTCATTCTCTGTACCATGTCCACAACTTCTGTGAGGGCTCCTTCGGCAGTCTCAACAACCGAGATACCGTCAGATGCATTCTGTACGGCTCTGTCGAGACCCTTCAACTGTGTCTTCATCTTCTGCGACATTGCCGCACCAACCGGACTGTCCTCCGCGCTGTTAATCTTGTATCCGCTTGAAAGTCTCTCAAGAGATGCCGAGAGTCTGTCATTTGCTCTATTTAACTGATAACATGAGCGAAGTGCCGACATGTTAGTATTTATTCTCATACAAATTCCTCCTAAGCATTTATTCACTATGTTTTTTACTGTCCTGATACTTTCTTTATCGGCAGAAAAAAATATTATTTTAGACTAAATATTTTTAAGTACCTTATGCAAAAATGATTTTGCCTGTCTCACAAGTTCGCCGTATGTTGTTTCTTCACCGTCAGTGCCTGTCTCTTCTGCCGTGTCATTCCACATTCCGTCTGTTACCGAAGCTGTGACAACCACCTTCTCTTCCATGTACATTTCAAGCTTTTCTTTTATGTCTTCACTGTCCGTTGCGGCATATATTCTGTAACCATCACTCTGCCTGCACATAAGCACTGATATTTTACCGGCATCAAGCTGTGTGTATATTGAAATTCTTCCCCTTACGGAGTTATTACCCTGTCTCAATGTCATATGTACAACGGTTGTATCTCCACCTATTTCCATAGGTATGTAGTACGAACGTTTTTCTGCCTGTCCTGCCATAAAGCTTACTGCCTGTCTAATGTCAGTTCTCATAACAGCCATTTCATAAGTAGTCTCGTTATTCTCCGCCTCCGCTGCCACCTTAAGATTTATGTATGATGATAATATCTGTTCTTCTGAAGTTGTATCATCTTCGTTCTGCCATACATTAGCTATGTTGTCGGCTTCTTTTTGTACTTTCGCATCGTCAAGCTTCTGAACCATCCTGTAAAAATGAGGGTCTGATGCCACCATTGCATTATAGATATTACCTACCGAAACCTGCTCCATGCCAGATACAATCCGCATAAGCTCCTGCTCTGACATTGTCTGCGACTGAGAAATTGCCTCAAGCTTCTGCTGCATTCTCTCATATTTGTATTCCCCGTGAAGACTGTCATCATCCATAATGGCTGCGGCATTCTTCATGTACGATACAAGATCATCCTCACTGTATCCGCTTTCAAGAAGGCCTGTCTCATTATCAACTGTTCTGTCAATCCGTCCTGCCTTTATGGTCTTTACGGCGCTGTACAGATTTGCCAGTGTCATCTGCCGGCCGGCCTCGGCTACCGCACCTGCGGCTCTTCCGTCCTGCCTGCATATATGCTCAATTACTCTGTAAAGCTGAACATACGCATTTCTCTCTTCTTTTGTGATATTTTTGTTCTTCTCGAGTTTCCAGAGATACTCACTGTATCTGCCGTCATCGTCGCTGCTTCCAAGCATATTATTTATATTCACAAGTTCATTGTTTAATTCCTTAATATCCGTATTAAGCGGATTAATACCGTTTCTGATAAGATAAACTGCTGCCCTCGGAGTAAGATTTTTCACAAGGGAATCAAGTTCATCTACAATCTCATCTATGGCTTCTACGGATTCTTTTGTTATCTCGCCGGAATTATAGCCAAGGATTCTTGCCGCCCTTCTGTTTTTATCATTTATTTCTATTTCCTGCTCCGCCAGTATGTCGTCAATGTTATTAAACGCTTTGTTAATGCTGTCTCCAAGGTCTGCTCTTACCTGTGTTCCGAGTGTTTCATAGCGCTCTGCGGCAAGACTGTATTTTGCCATCATCAGCTTTCCTTCGTTATATACAGCCTGTGCGGTGTACTCTATTTCACCACTGTAGATTTTTCCGGCAACGTTTACCGGAATACCTGCAAACCCTGTCATCACATGGATTGTCTGTGTGAGGAGTTCTGCCGCTTCCACGGTAGGTTTGTCCCCGTCAAGCATAAAAAGATTTTCTGCAAATAAGTTGTCTCTTTTTACGGACATATCCACAAGAACCGTAATCTCCGTATAACTTATGTTGATACCCGTTTTCTGCATTGCAAAAAGAGAGCCTGATGTCAGTACCGCACGCGCTTCAATAAGAATTTTATTTCTTATGACGGCTTCATCTTCACTTTTTTCTTTCTTATTTTCAGATTGCTTTCTGTTTCGCTCTTCTATTCTTAATCTAAGATTTTCTATATTGAGCTTACGATTGTTTTTTAATATGTAGTCAACATCGCTGTCCATGGCATTCTGTACAGTATCCACAGCTTCCTTTATATTTTCCGTATCAAAGCTTCTTCCTGTCATATCCGCAGACATTGCCTCTCCACCGAAATAAATGGTATATGCCATGTTCTGTTCAAGCTCATTTCTGTATGACTCACTGCCAAAGTCAACCTTATCAAGGGCTGAAAGTTTCGTAAAGTTTTCCACATTTAACGGAAGATTTTTCGATATAATCCACTTTGCCCGCTCAATATTTTCACTGTTATTTTCTATACCATTTGTATCGAAAAACTTCTCAACCTGATTTTTAAGCTGCTGCCAGTCTCCTTCACTGATTGATGATTTGTCCATTGGAGCTGTTCCACTGTGAACCGCCTTATACACATTCTCAATTGTCGGGTCAAGCTCATTTTCAAGAAGATATTTCTTCGCATCATCCGATAGTTTTTCTCCCGCCTCACTGATATCCTTTGTCATGGCTGCTGCGTTTGCCATAGCCTCAGAACCGAGAACCGATTTCATCTTTTCACTGTCTATATTAAGTGAACTTATATCATAATCATCACAGAATGCAGCAAGCTCTATCTGTATTCTCTCATAGACAGACACAAATGCCTCCGGATTATCCTCGTCAGGAATAAGTCCCCATGCCTCAAGTTCAGAATAATCCTCAGGGGTAACAAGGTTCTTTATGGTGTCGATACAGTCCATGACTGCGGCAGATTTTAACTCTTCACTTACAGCCTGTTCTGCCTCTTTGTCCACAGAATTTTTTTCCTCACCGTACTTGCCTTTTCTGTCATAACAACGTGATGCTGCCTGCTTAAATGCATCGACGTTTCTCTCAAGAACAGCTCTTCTTGTATCGGCACAGTCAGCCGCTGTTTCCTTCTGCTTTGTCTGATATTCATTTTGTAAATATACGTTTCCGTTTATCTTTATATCCATATTTAACCTCTGTGCTTTTCTTTCACTTTTCTAACTGTTATCTATTTCGACAGGTTTTTATCATATCTTAATATGAGGTAATAACTTTTATCCTTTGATTTTCTCAATATCCTTTACCTGTGAAAGAATGAATTTGTACCTTAACTGCACTGCGTTTAATTCATATATGCAGCAGTCAATAAGCTCCGGTTCAATGACATATGACAGATTTGCATATGCCGTGTCCATGGCATTTTTTGCAGCCTCAAGTTCCCTCAAAAGCTCCTGATGATTGGCATCATTTTTTATATCCTCTGTCTTCTTTTTCTTTAAACCTATCATAAAAATTCACATTCCTTTCCCAGACATTCAGTTTATGTATTAATGATTATGGTCGTATTTGGTGATTTTATTCTTTTTTTCCAGTATATTTTATGTAAGTCTTACAATTTTAAGAATATGTTTTGTCACATACGCAGAATCGCCGTTTTTTGCTTAAAATCTATGGACAAGGCCGGTTCCCGGGACTATAATTAACTCACTACCAAATGGTAGCGGCCGAACATCTAGATATATCTTATGAGGATTATCCCTCAAAATTTTCCGGAGAAAATTTTTTTTGGAGGTGAATTTTTGAACTATGGATTAATTGTCATATTTGACGAAGACTCTGACTATGCAGACTGCCTTGCTGATTATTTCCGCACAAAGGGATGTCTTGCATCCGAGATTGTCGTATTCACAAAAAAAGACCCCTTCCTGGACTTTATAGAGAAAAATTCTGTTGATATACTTATTATAAACCAGGAGCTTAAAGAGCTTATAAACGGTATATCTTCAGACAACATCTTTCTTCTCTGTGAGACCAAAGTTTCTGTACCTGATACGGCAAATACTCACTTTCTTTACAAATATTCCTCAGCAGAAGAACTGCTAAGACAGGTAATGGCGGACTATAATCCTTCAGGAACCGGGGCATGCATATCCTTTACAGGACGCGGCGACGGGAAGATTATAGGAATCTGTTCCCCCCTTGGGCGGTGCGGAAAAACTTCATTTTCCCTGTCACTGGGGCTAAGACTAAGCCTGAACAATACTTGCCTTTTCATCTCTTTTGATGAATGCTCAAGTATTCACTTGTTTCCGGAGCGCAGAAGGCCGCAGGAAAAAAATCTTACTGATTTACTTTACTATTTCCTTCAGTCGCCTGAGCTTATGGAGAGCAGGCTTCTGTCGACAATAAAATCCGTACAGAATCTGGACTGTATCTCTCCTTCGGTTCAGCCGGGAATATATACGGAAGTTACGCCGGATGACTGGATATCATTTTTATCCTGCCTTAAGGCTTTACGAAGATATGATTACATTGTTCTTGATTTTGGAACACTACAACCTGTTTCCCACATGTTAAAACTGTGTAATCACATATTTATTCCCGAACTAAAGAATGATTCATACTCCGAGACAAAGCTGTCGCTCTTTCTGGAATCTTTAAATTCCGCTCATGGCAGCAACGCTTCAGGTAAACCTGATGGCGGTAACAATCTCCCGATTCACAGGATTTTTGTACCATTTGTCAATTTCTCTCCAAACGGAACGGATTATCTTGTTTCTCTGACATCGGGAGAGCTGGGACAATTTACGGCATTAATAATAAGTGACTATGATTTATAGGAGGTTTTACTATTAACAATCAATTATTTGAACAATTGCGCCAATCTGTCATAAGCAGCATAGACCTCAGCAAAGATTTATCCGATGAGTCTATCTGTGATGTAATAGACGATAAAATTCTCTCCTACAGCTCAGACTCATATTTACCGCTGAAAGAGAGAGTGTCCCTCCGCAGACGTATAATGAATTCCCTGCGTGGTTTTGATGTACTCCAGGAACTTCTTGATGACCCGTCCGTTACGGAGATAATGGTTAATGGCTTTGAGAATATATTCGTCGAGAGGAACGGACAGATTATCAAAACTGATCTCGTCTTTTCTTCCGTGGAACAGCTCTCAAACATTGTTCAGCAGATTGTAGCCTACTCCAACAGGCGTGTTAATGAGTCTAATCCTATTGTAGATGCACGATTAAAGGATGGCTCGCGAGTAAACATCGTACTTAATCCGGTTGCAATAAATGGTCCTATTATCACCATACGAAAATTTTCCGGCTCGCCCATGTCCATTGAAAGACTTATTGAACTAAACTCCGTGACAAGGGAAGCTGCTGATTTTCTGAAAAAACTTGTTGTATCAGGTTACAACATTTTTGTAAGTGGTGGTACAAGCTCCGGAAAAACCACATTCTTAAATGTTCTGTCTGATTTTATTCCAAAAAGAGAGCGGGTGATAACGATTGAGGATTCTGCCGAGCTAAACCTTCACGGCATTGACAACCTTGTACGCCTTGAAATGCGGCAGGCCAATGTTGAGGGTTTTGGCGAAATATCTATCCGAGATCTTATCCACTCAGCTCTCCGAATGAGACCTGATCGCTTAGTAATCGGTGAAGTCAGAGGTGCTGAAGCTATTGACATGCTTCAGGCAATGAATACCGGACATGACGGTTGTATGTCCACCGGTCATGCAAACTCTGCCGCTGATATGCTTAACCGACTTGTAACCATGTCGCTTACTGCCATGGACATCCCCCTTAATGCTATTAAAGGCCAGATTGCATCTGCCATTGATATCATAATTCATTTGGGCAGAATGAACGACAGGTCGCGCCGTGTCCTCGAAATCACGGAAATAGACCATTTTAACGGACAAGATATCATTTTAAATCCGCTTTTTTCCTTCAGTACAGAAAATGGTCTGACGCCTACGGGACACAGGCTTATCCATACTGTAAAGCTAAACAGAAATGGTTTTGATGATATATAAACAAGGAGGAATTATTATCGATTATCATAAGTATTTACTGTCCATTAAAGAGTACATTATATACAGTTCTGTATACATAGCTGCAGCAGCTGTTATATCACACCTTTTTTATGATTCCTTTATTCCCGTTTTTATATTTATTCCGGGTATGATTATATATTTTAAAAATATAAAAATAATTCTTTGTAAAAAACGCAACAGCAGACTAACCCTTGAGTTTAAGGATTTTATTAACGCAGTAAGTTCCCTTCTCTCTACAGGTTATTCACTGGAAAACGCCATAGTTGAGTCTAAAAAAGAACTGCTGTCCATTCACGGAGACAGTCTGATTACAAGAGAGCTGGAGCAGATGACAAAAAAGCTTTTGATTCATATCCCTCCCGAAGAGATTTTCAATGACTTTGCATCAAGAACAGACATAAATTTCATAAAGAATTTCAGTGAGGTTATAAATATTGCAAAACACAGTGGCGGAGATTTAATTTCAATTATCATGTCCACTTCTTTATCTATTTCTTCGCATATAGAGATTCAGCAGGAAATTGATACCAATCTGTCTGAAAAAAAGCATGAGCTGTATATTATGTCTGTGATGCCGCTCATCATCATGATATATATAAGTCTCTCGCAGCCGGGATTTTTTGATTCTGTCTATCACAATCCCGCAGGAATCTTGCTTATGTCAATTTGCCTGATAGTATATGCTGCCGCCATTTTTTACGCTTACAGGATTATAAACTTTATTACATAGAGAGGAGACAACTGCTTGAATATTATTTTAGGAATTATATTAGGAACAATATTTGTTCTGCTATCTGTTTATTTAATTGTTTTCCGCCTGAAAAACGGTGCCATGATGATTCTTAATCTGCTTTACCGCTTCTTACATATAAAAAAACAGGATTATCATCTGAAGCTGACATCATTTATAATTGTTTTCACCATGTCTGCATCGCTTCTGGGCTTATTTTTTACAGTAAATTCCCTGTTATCAAAGCGCACTCCGGTTACTGCCCTGACAAGACCCGATGCCGGTGAAAGCGGCTCCACCATTTCGCTCATAGCCGACAGCGAAATATTCTCAGGGCCTATAGATATCCCTGTGGAAGCAAGGGAATACACCTTTAGTGAAGCTATGTCCATATTCCGGTCATACAGACACGAACTTGACGAATGTGTCCTCGGTGACAACGAATCATTTCTCAAGGTAAGGACCCCCCTTAATTTTCCCTCATCTATAGGCAAGGAGCATATAGCTATATCATGGCACATAGAAAGACCTGATATAATCAACTATTCCGGTCAGCCTGTCAGCGAAAATATATCTCCTGACGGTTCCGAGACAGAAATAACAGCAACCTTAAGTTTAGGGGATAATACGGCACAAATCTGCTACAGCATTATTGTCTACCCCGAACAGCCCTCATCAACAGACCTGCTTATATCAAATATAAACAGCCTGATAAACTCACCTGATAATATTTCTAATACCAACGTAACACTTCCTTCCGAGATAGATGGGAAAGCTATTTCATTTTACAAAGAAAAGCCGGTGTTCCCCTCCATGGATTTTTTTAATTGTTATTATTGTGGCTCCTTTTATTTTCTCACTGCTTGAGAAAAATGACTTCAAAAAGAAAGCTTCTCTAAGGAATAACCAGCTTATTCACGATTATCCCGAACTTATTTCAAAGCTCTCGCTCCTTACTACAGCCGGAATGAGCATAAGTAATGCCATTTTCCGCATTGTCGGTAATTATCAGAAGTATATATCAGCCGGAGGACAAAAAAGATATGTTTACGAAGAGTTGTCTGTCACGTGTCAGCAGCTAAAAAACGGATTATATGAATCATATGCATATGAAGATATGGGTCACAGATATGGATTGCCCTGCTATATAAAACTGTCATCAATTCTCATATCCGGTCTCAAGCACGGCTCATCCGACTTTAACAGGCTGCTTTCTGCCGAAGCGACCACGGCACTATTGGAGCAAAAAGCTTCTGTTCTTCAAAAGAGCGGGAAAGCTTCCACAAAGCTTCTTGGTCCCATGATGATGATATTCGCAGTCATTCTTATGTTAATTATGATTCCTGCATTTTTTTCCATGGGGCTTTAACCGTATAATTTCACACTTACAGAAAGGATTGCATGAATGCCTAAAATGGTATCTCATACAAAAAGGTAAAATGATTATGAATCTGAAAGAAAAAATACTATATAAATTGACAGTATGGACAGGCAAATTCAAAGACGATAATACCGGAATAAGTTCCATTGAAATGGTTCTTCTTATCCTTGTTATTCTTGGAATTATAGTGCTTTTCAGAGACTACATTGAGGACCTGATCAATACCGTCTTTTCAAAAATCGACAGTCAGATTAGTTCTTTTTAATTACATAGGAGTACAAATGAAGCAGTATATATTGAGTACAAAAAAATCTGCAGGTTCGGTTACTTTGTATTTATCCATAACATTTACTCTTATACTTAGTCTTATTATATACACTGTGGAATCATGCCATTTGGATGCCCTCACTGCCCATGCAGAAGGTATATCATATATGAGCCTGGACTCTCTTTTCAGTAATTATTGTCTCCCGCTTTTTGAAAAGTACGGACTGTTCTGCCTGAATGAACAAGGTTTGAATCTTTCTGAAGAGCTTGAAAGATACGCCGGAACAAACTGTGCCACACCAATGAGCCTCTTATCAGACAATAAAAGTTTTCTTGGCATTGCCGGCGCCGATGCGGATATTGACAAAGTAACTTACATAACCGACAACGACGGTGAGATTTTTGTAGAACAGGTATGTGACTATGTAAAATATATGGAGCTTTCTTCCCTCGCCGACGGTCTCATATCATATGTGTCAACAGATTATCCGGAAGTATACAAAAATGACGAAAATGGTACTCCTGTTGTGTCAGTTGACTCAATTGACACTTCATCCTTTGGAAAATATATCCCCGATTCTTCTGACAATACCGGTGAAACTTCCATAGATTTAAGCGATATAGATGCCGAAACTTTTGAGGAGTCAATTACCGAACGTATAGGGCATATTATCAAAAACGGACTTTTGTCCTTTATTGTTAAAGATCCTGAAACTGTTTCCTCACTGTCTGTCGATAAAACCGTTTTACCTTCTGTCACATGCGAGCTGACCGATGAGGGCATCAATGCTTCATACGGATATTACAAAGATTTGAAAGAAGCCACATACAGAAAAGCATGTTTTTGTGAATACATTAACCACACTTTTAACTGCTATACCGATTCAAACAGTGAATCTGCTTTAAAGTACCAGATGGAGTATGTCATCTATGGTTCACCTGATGATGATGTTAATCTGATTAATTGTGCACTTCAGATTATCGCCTTAAGAACCGGTCTTAACCTGATACATCTCTTTACAGACAAGGACAAATTTAACGCAGCCATGAAAATAGCAGAGCTTGCACAGTCTGTCCCAGTTCCCGGAGCTGCGTATATTGCACAGATGGCTATACTGACTGTATGGGCAACGGCGGAAGCTGTTATAGACGTCCGTGATCTTCTCTCTGGTAAGTCTGTTGTTCTTTTAAAAGACCGGGACCATTGGAATCTTTCATTGCAGGGGTTAAAAAATTTTTCCAAAGATACCCCTTCTTCAAATTCAGGAGAAAAAGGTCTGTCTTACAGACGATACCTGGAAATGCTCCTTGCAGTTCAGAATAATATATCCGTATATTACAGAACAATGGACCTCATTCAGATGGACATGTGCAAAGAATACAGTGAAGATTTTCGTATTTCAAGATGTGTTTCGGGAATGGAAGCATCCATAACGTACCGCCTGCCGTTTCTTATTCTGCCGCAGGACAAAAACTACACCAGCAAAATGCAGTTTAACTATAACTAATCAAAGGAGGCATATAATCATGACCTTTTGGCGTAATGCAACCATTAAAGCAAACAGAAAACAGACCGAAAATAATAATCTAAAACGGCATTATGCTGCTCTCCGAAATCACGGTCTGTACAAACGGGCAATTGATACTAACTCTTCCCCCTGCATTAGTTCAATCCATTACAAAGAAAGGTCATGCTTATATGCCTCAGAAAATCTTCGCGGAAGCATAACTGTTGAAGCTTCTGTATGTTTTCCCATATTTTTTATAATCATCATGTCGCTATTATATATTATTAATGTCATGTATATACAAACCACCCTTCAGATTGCTTTGGAGGAGACTGTTCGCCATTCAAGCAAGGCTGCATACATAACTTCGGAGTTTTATTCTCTTTCTTCAGACAGGCAGGAAGATGCCGTCAGCAATAATCCGTCATTATTTGAAGAAATTGGTGCTTCCGTACTGTCTTCCTCATGGCTTCATGCAGCATTTCTGACCGATGAAAACAGACGTATTCTTGACAACTCACCTGTAAAAGATGGTTCTGGCGGAATAAGTTTTTTGCAAAGTTCCTTTGATTTGAGTAACAATACCGCTGATATTATACTTTCATATACGGTCACCATTCCGTTTATACCGGAAAAAATCCTGAATTTTAACATGGTAAACAGATGTTTCGTTCGCCTCTACAGTGGTCTTGATATGTCAAAGGAGCAGTCCTGCGATGACTTTTATGTATATCATACTTCCACCGGAAATGTTTACCACACTAACCGGTATTGCATGTATCTTCTTAACTACTCTGATGCGGTTCCTTTCCGTGAGATAAGCAGAACACTTTTCCAATGCAGGCTTTGCGGCGATGACACCATTGATTCATTGGAGGAGGACAACCCAATCGTATACATAACAAACAGCGGACAAGTGTATCACACAACTCTTAAATGTCCGTCATTTACCGGGGATGTATTCCGTATACATTACTCGGCGCTGAGTGATTCAGACCAGATATGTGAACACTGCCTGAAAGGAAAATAAACTTATGACCAAATATGATTTTATAATAAATATAATACTGACAATATATCTTCTTATAAGCACACGAAGCGATATTAAAACATACACAGTTTCACTTCGTTTTTCTGCAATTGTAGCCATAATACTTATTATCATTCGCATAATTTCAAACATGAGTGACCTTCCTGATGTACTTCTATCTCTTCTGCCGGGCATTATACTCCTTACCATAAGTCTCATTACACGGCAGTCCATAGGTTACGGCGACGGTATAGTATTTATGACAACAGGAGCAGGAGTAGGAAGTGAATACATTGTTTTACTTGTTTTTATTTCATTTGTACTGTCATCCGTATATGCTCTTTTTCTTATAACAAAGAGAAAATCAGGTAAAACGGCCATTCCCTTTGTTCCCTTTATATTATCCGGTTTTATACTTACAAACCTTATTAAAATATTATAGGAGGCAATTTCATGAAAGCATCTCTTACAATAGAAGCCGCATACATATATCCCATAATTATCATGTCAACCATATCAATGATTCTGTATGGATTTTTCATTCACGACAGGCTTGCCGTCAAATCTGCGGCATACAAAATTCTTATAAGCATATATCAGGCCGATAACCGGGAATATCCCGGTCAATGGACTGAGCTATGCGAAAAAATCAGGGATGAAGCCGACAATGTCTGCCTTCTCAATTCTTCTTACCGCATTTATAACAACAATGAAAGCATAGCAATCGAAGACTCTTACGGACGCTCCATGAATATATCCTTTACAGGTTATCGTCGCTGTGCCTTTATCAGACAATACCATGCTGTATTTGACGCCTTGAAATCCGTGGGACAATAAAGAAACATTAATAGAAAGGATGTACGAAAGTTTGGACAATGATTTATTTAACATAACATATAAGAAAAATCTCGGAAAGAATTACATGAATATTGAAGCTGATGTGTCTTTATGGGAAACCGGTCAGGATATTCCCACATTTAAAGAAGATTTCAGAATAAAGATGATTAAAGAAAACCATATATCAGGTCTTCTTGACATGCATATACAGTACGTTAACGGTATTCCCTCATTCTGTTACAATATTTCAGGTCTTCAGAGCCTCTCTGTTATTCTCGAAAACCATCCTCTGAATGACCTTCTGTTTAACCGCCTTTTTACGGGAATATACAATGCAATGACATCCTGTGAACACTATATGCTTGACTGTGATAAACTGCTTTTCTCGGAGGAACATATCTTTTTATCCTCCGACTTAACAGAAATTAAACTGTGCTATTTTCCACTAAAAAACAGCAGTTTTTCCCATTCTTTCAAAAAACTGTCGGATTATCTTTTAAAAAAAGCCGACCACACTGACGAGCATGCCGTATTTATGGCTTACTCAATGCATAAGTCCTGCTATGACGAAAATTTCACCATAAATACTATCTGTTCATACATCTCATCCGCACCATCGGATGATTATATACCAAAGACTGTGGTAAAAGAGACACCACCTGCGGAAGACTTACCACCTTTTACTCCTCCTCCTGCCTCTCTTCCTACGACTACAATGACATATGAGCGGACTTTTTTATTAAAAATCTTTGCCCTTGCATCTGTCTGCACTGCCGGACTTATAGGTTCAATTGCTGTTTACCTTTTTAAGATAATAAATACAAATCTTTTTCTTATTATCCTTACAGGGCTTATTATATTTGCAGCGTATAACGGTTACAACCTGTACAGGCAAAGGTCAAAATCAGACTTTCCGGCCCTTGAAGCTGATGTCTCCGAAAACGTACCTGACATAAACATAAATGATACCGGCAGCACCGTACTGTTGTCTTCACCCGAAAACTATGACTTCCACCGTTTGATTTATACGGGGACAGACCCTGTTTCTGAGATAAAACTGACACATTATCCTTTTACAATCGGAAAAAACGACAGCTGTGACGCCATATTGCCTAATCCCATGATAAGCCGTCTCCATGCCAGAATAAGCTGCGCTCCCGACGAGAACGCCTCCATGAAATACTACATTACAGACCTTAACTCAACAAACGGAACCTATCTTAACGGCACTTCTCTTTCTCCATATGAGATGCATCCGATTAATCCCGGTGACCATATTTCCTTTGGACATTTGACTTATATTTTTCAGTAGAGTATATTATAGAATATCATATTATCTTATAAGGGATAATATGAAGTATATATATTCTATATTACCGGAATATTAATGATTCCGGTCAGACGCGAGGAAATATGAACTTAAAAAGTATAATGAGCCTTTTGGCAGCAAACAAATTTGGTTTTGCGAAAAACACAAATCCACAGTATCTTTTCTTTTGCAGGAATAACGACGAAGAGTTTTCTGCAATAATACTTATAGACGATATTAAGTACCCTCCTACAACAGACCCCATGGTATTTTCTTCCATACGCGATTCCTTAGAAAAGACCTTTCTTCTGCGAGGATACAAAAATGTAGATGTATTGTTTGTTATTTTTACAAAAAATCCATTTTCATACAAAAAGCTTGCCGATTGTGATTTTTCTTTCTGGATTTCCGATGTGAACGAAGGAAGAATCATAAGTTATGCGTCAAGTGAAAACGTCTTTGAATACCTCCGCGACGACTTTGAAAAATGCATTGCAGAACCTGAAGAAAAGAAATCAGTTTTTACAAGAATAAAGGAGAACGGTGTTTTCTCATATCCTGTTTTTACACTTATTTTTACTGCAATAAATGTCCTTGTGTTTTTATATATGGAGATTTTTGGTGACATGCTTGACATGTCATATATATACAACCACGGGGCAACCGAATGGCACAGTGTTATTTATGAACATGAATACTACCGTCTGTTTACGGGCATGTTTATTCACTTTGATTTCATGCATCTTTTTAATAACATGATATCTCTTATAGTAATCGGCTCTCAGCTCGAGCCTTCCATGGGACACATAAAATTTTTTGTCACATACATGTTAAGCGGTCTTGCCGCATCACTTGCTTCTGTTTTTTATTATTACAGTCAGGAAGCCAATGTCATTTCAGCCGGTGCTTCCGGAGCCATATTCGGTCTGTTTGGAGCTTACGCCGTATATGCACTTTTCAATATGGTTAAACACCGTAATGTACCTTTTAAGAGAATTGCCATTATTTCCCTTCTAATGCTTTATAACGGCATGTCAAACCAGTCCGTCGACAATGCGGCTCACCTTGGCGGCATGATATTCGGATGTATTATTGCTTTTATCTGTTGCATATGCAGAAAAAATAAAATATAATTATCTGGTACAAAGCTTTAAGCTGCTATACAAGGAGAATAATCGTGAATATAAATATTTATTATGGCGGAAGGGGTATTATTGAAGACCCCACCCTGTATGTTTTAAAAAAAATTGAAAATGTTTTTACCGATCTTCATATCCATTTTACACGCTATAACCTTTACGATATGAAAAATACTATCACAACCCTTCCTCAGACTTTAAAGGATGCCGACGGTATCATCCTTGCAGTCAGTCTTGAGTGGATAGGAATAGGCGGATATATGCAGCAGTTTCTTGATGCATGCTGGCTATACGGAGACAAGGAAAAAATCAGTCGTACCTACATGTTTCCTGTAGTCATATCCACTACATCCGGAGAGCAGGAAGCCAATCTTACTTTGAAAAATGCATGGGAGATTCTCGGTGGATTATGCGGACCGGGTGTCTGTGCATATGTTGAAGACTCAATTTCATTTGAGGAAAACAAAGAATACCTTGGATATATTGAAAAAGCTGCAGAAAATATATACAGAACCATATCCCATAAGGTTAACGGACTTCCTTCAAGTAATAAATCAATAAAAAAGAATCTTATAAAGGCAGCTCTTGAACTGACTCCTCAGGAAAGTGAACAGCTGTCAAAGTACGTCTCTGACGATATATATGTAAAACAGCAAAAGGAAGATATTGAACAGCTTGCAAGCTTCTTTAAAGGCAAACTGAGTCAGCAGGGCACCGAGGTCGATATGGAATTTATCACTCCTTTTACATCGCACTTCACTCCCCAGGAAAATTTCTCTGCCAGCTATCTTTTAATGATAACTGACAGAAATCGCTCTCTCTACATAAACGTTGAGAATGATTCTTTAGTATGCAAATATGACAAATGTGACTCACCTGATGTACTTGCAAAGCTTCCGCACAGTGTCCTTGATGAGATAGTTCACGGAAGAATGACGTTCCAGAAAGCATTTATGACCGGAGATATGGCCGCAAAGGGCAATTTTAAGACACTTCGCATGCTTGATTCACTGTTTGATTTTTCATAGATTTCTTAAGTACCGGAATGTATACGTGCATGGCAGTACCTGTCCCCATGACAGATACTGCTTTTATTTTGCCTCCATGGTCCTCAACAATTTTCTTTACAACCGACAGACCCAGTCCTGTTCCTTCTCTCTTTCCGTATGTAAACATTGGTCGAAAAATATCCCTGAGATGATTTTTTGAGATTCCTTTTCCGTTATCACATATTTCAACATGCATGTACTCTTTTTTTATTAACCTTTTAAAAAATATGTTTTTGTCTTCATCATTCATACTGACTTTTTCTAGTCTAATACTGAGATGTTTTCCCTTTTCACTACTGTTTTCTTCCATTGCCTCAATACTATTTTTTATCATATTTATGAGTATCTGTCTTATTTTGGTAATGTCGGCATATATTGCCATATCTTCCGGGCATCCTCCGTCATCTGTCACCAGTTCAACATCTTCACTTCCAGGCATTTTCATAAATGTATTCTTGATTTCTTCTGACAGATCATTTACGGTAATTATCCTTTTTTCGACGCCTTCCGTATGATTATACTCCCTCAGATTCCGAAAAAGATTGCATATATATGTATAATCATTTTTTAGGTTTGTTATGTCACATTCCGTTTTACTGTCTGTAATCTCATTTTCCAGATAATAAATACTTCCACCCAGCAGCATCAAAGCATTTCCCATTTCATGAGATAATTTACGCAGAAGCATCTTAAGTTCTTCATTCTCTTCACTGACTTTTTCATACTTACTTATCCTTGCTCTTTTCATATCCTGTTGCTCCCTGTTCCTCAGCATTTTTTACTTCTTGAAAATAATCTTTTACTACTGTTAAATGACGACTGTTCGTGATATACTATTCGTAGCACATAATAAAGCCCAAATAAAGCATAATCGTATGACAAATTTCGACATTTCATTTGTGCTTATGAAACAGGTTTTAAAATTTTTATGAACGCATGAAAGGAAGATAGAAATGAAAGATTGTAATTGTATTTTCTGTAAAATAGCAAACGGAGAGTTGCCTTCATATACTATATATGAGGATGATGACTTCAGAGTTATTCTTGATATAAACCCTGCCTCAAAAGGTCACTCACTTCTTATTCCAAAGGAGCACTTCAAGAATATCTTTGAACTGGATGACAACATTGCCTCAAAGGCTCTCATTGTTGCAAAAAATGTTTCTGCCGCATTAAGAGATGAACTTAACTGTGATGGCTTTAACATTCTCCAGAATAACGAGGAAATGGCCGGTCAGACTGTATTCCATTTCCATTTGCATCTGATTCCAAGATATATCGGCGATACCGTCAAATTCACTACAACTACCGGTAAGGTCGACGAAGAATTTGCAAATGAGCTTGTTAAAAACATTAAAAGCAGAATTAATAAATAACTGGTATTTCGAGGTATTATCATGAAAAAGATATTATTAACGGGAGGTGGCACTGCCGGTCATGTCACCCCAAACATTGCCCTTATTCCGTCCTTACAGAAATTAAACTACGATATTAGATACATAGGTTCTTACGATGGTATCGAAAAGAAGCTTATTGAGGAGATGGGCATTCCTTACACAGGTATATCTTCCGGTAAATTCAGAAGATATATGTCAGCAAAAAATTTTACAGATCCTTTCAGAGTCATTAAAGGATACGGTGAAGCTAAAAAATTTATTAAAGAATTTAAACCTGATATTCTCTTTTCAAAGGGTGGATTTGTCAGTGTTCCGGTTGTTCTTGCCTGTAAAAAGTATAAGGTGCCGATAATTATACACGAATCAGATATGACACCGGGTCTTGCAAACAAAATTTCAATTCCTTACGCAAAGGTTGTATGTCATAATTTCCCTGAGACAAAAAATTACCTTCCTGAGGGTAAATCCCTCTTGACAGGTTCGCCTATAAGGGCTGAGCTGATGCAGGGAGACAAAAATGCCGGATTAAAACTTTGCGGTTTCACTTCTGATAAGCCTGTCATAATGGTTACAGGAGGAAGCCTTGGTGCTCTTTCTCTCAACAAAGCTGTAAGGGACGCACTTCCTGAACTATTAAAGGATTTCCAGATAGTTCACCTCTGCGGAAAGGGCAAAACTGATGAATCTCTTGTCAATACGCCTGGTTATATACAGTTTGAGTATATAAAAGAGGAAATGAAAGACTTATTTGCAATGGCTGATGTCATTATTTCACGTGCAGGTGCCAATGCCATATGTGAAATTCAGGCATTGTGTAAGCCAAATATTCTTGTTCCTCTGCCTGCTACCGCAAGCCGCGGAGACCAGATTCTGAATGCCGAATCTTTTAAAAACCAGGGATTCAGTGAGGTACTTGATGAAGAAACGCTTACCACAGGTACTCTCCTTCAGACAGTGAGAAGCGTGTATAAAAACAGACAGCATTATATTGATACCATGAAATCATCAAGGGTCGATAACGCTGTTAATACAATTATAGACTTAATCGAATCCATTGTTACAAAATAGAAATCACCAATCGGTTGTATAAGCAAAACTAAAGCCACAAATTTTGATATTTCCCTTTTTCCTCATAGGAAACATATCAAAATTCGTGGCTTAAATATTATCATTTATTAATCAAGAGTGTCCACAATAAACATTGTAAGACATTTTGTCATATCCTTTATGCACTCTTCTACCACAGGCCTTCCATCCTTTTTTGCTATTATTTTAATCACCGGCCTGTCTATGCATTCTTTGTTCTGTGACATCACTATACCGATTTCATCATCACTTGTAACTACCTTTGTCCCGACGGGATACATGGCTACCATTGTAAGAAGCTGTTCCGCATATTTTTTCTCAAAAGCAGTAAGTGAATTGGCCTTAATATACTCAACCACCTGATGAACCTTCATTGCCCTATAGCCTATACCGTTTATCATTGAATCAAATGCATCACACACTTCGACTATTTTTACGGTATCATCAAGCTGGTCCCCATGATTTTTATAAGGATATCCGGTTCCGTCATTTCTTTCGTGATGAAATAAAATAATATCTCCGGCCGTTTTTGATACCCAGTCCTCATCCTTTACTGCATCGTATCCCAGAATCACATGTTTCCTGTATTCGCTTTTCTCTTTCTGTCCGAGCGTATCTACATCAACATTTTCATATGGTACAACCACATACCTGAGTCCAAGATCATGTAAAAGGCATCCTTTTGCTATTTCCTTAACCATTTCCTTATCAAAACCGTTCTTTAAAGCCAACACTGTTGATAGGGCGCATACATTTATGCTGTGGGTATATATATCCGTTCCTTCTTTTCTTATATTTGCTATTCTGTCCAATATTTCACTCTCAGATGTTATATCTTCAACAATAATATCCGCAGCATGACAAAGTTTTTCCAATCCAGCCGTGTTTTTATATACATGCTTTTCCAGAACATTCTTTACAAGAGTGTGGCTTTCTTCTTTAACTTTCTCTCTTATAATTCCGGGACTTTCTTTTTCAAAATCAATATCAATAAAAAGTGAGTCGTCAACAAATACATATTCAATGTTTAGTTCCGTTAGTTTTTGTATATATTCCGGCTTTATTATCATTCCCTTAGCCATAAGTTCTGTTCCCAATGGTGTCACGATATGTTTAGCCAGTTTTTCATTTCCCTTTAAATCACTTATTCTTACTAATTTCACTTTTTTGCGCCTTTATGCTGTCCGTTTTATTGGACATCTGTTCCCAATGCCTTTGCCAATGCCTTCTGTTCTTCATCACCAAGAGGAATATATGATTCACCTTTAATTATTTCCTTTATATAAATATAGCAACCCTCTCTGCTATGCATTGCATTTATGACGTGGCCTGTATTATTCTGGTCAAGCATAACAAGTGCAAAGCTGAGTTTTCCGCCCATTTCATGAAATGCGTCGTATTTTACAATTCCGCACTTCTGTACTGTGGTCTTTAGATTTTCAAATATATCTGCAATCTGTTTTGTTTTTTTATCATTTTCTCTTATGAGTTTATCTACCTCATCAAAACGTTTATAAATAACGTTTTCAAGGGTTTCCGCGTCTTTACCTCTCATAAACTTGTCGTATTTTATAGATAATTCTTTTAGTTTCTTTGCAGTTACAATTGAAAAGACAAGCGTGCCTATCAACAGTACAGACAATGCGATAAGTATATATGCAGGATCAATATTTCCTAACCCTATTTTATCAAAAAGTTCACTGTTCATTTCTATATCCTTTCTATATCTTGTTTATCAGGTCAACAATTCTCTCAAGATCGTCTATAGAATAGTACTCGATCTCAATTTTACCTTTATTCTTGTTTTTCCTGTTTATTTGCACATTTGAACCAATCTTATCTTTAAGCTTATCTTCAAGGTTCTTGTATGCAAACTGATCATCATATTCTTCTTTTACTTTCTTAGGCTTTGGTTCCAGAATACTCTTAACCATTTTCTCAGTTTCCCTTACACTGAGCTTCTCATCAAAGATTTTGTTTGCAAGTTCAAGCTGTTTTTCTTTATCTTCTATGGCAATAAGTGTTCTGGCATGACCACTTGTAATCATTTCATCTATAACCATCTGCTGTACTTCATCACATAACTTTAAAAGTCTCATGGAATTTGTGATTGCTACTCTGCTCTTACTTACTTTTTCTGCAACCTCATCCTGTTTTAAATTAAATTCATTCAGCAATCTCTTATATGCCAGAGCTTCTTCAATTGGATTTAAATCTTCTCTTTGAATATTTTCAATAAGAGCAATCTCAACTATCTGCTGTTCCGAATAATCTTTAATAATAACCGGAACTTCTTTTACCCCGGCAATCTTTGATGCTCTCCATCTTCTTTCTCCGGCTATAATTTCATAATATCCGTCTTTTTTCTGTACAAGAAGAGGCTGCAACACTCCATGAATTTTTATTGATTCTGCAAGTTCCATCAACGCATCTTCATTAAAGTTCTTTCGTGGCTGGTTTCTGTTTGGCTCAATATCTGTAATTTTTACAAGTGTCTCAACTTTCTTTTCTACTACTTTTTCTACTACTTTCTCAACTACCTTCTCAACCACTTCCGGTTCAGCCTTTGGCTTTGATATCACATCAGGAATCAATGAATCCAAACCTTTACCTAATCCACCCTTTTTTAATTTTGTAGCCATATAAATAATCCTCCGGTTTTCTCATTACTATTCTTCTTCATTTCCATAATTAGCAACTTCCTCTGCCAGAAGTCTGTAACTTTCTGCTCCTGCCGATTTGGAATCATACAAATTTATTGGTAATCCATGGCTAGGTGCTTCGGCAAGTCTGATATTTCTAGGAATAATTGTCTTATATACATTTTGTCTGAGGTTTTCTTTTACATTTTCAACGACCTGAAGGGAAAGATTCGTTCTGGCATCATACATTGTGAATACAACACCTTCTATTTCGAGTCCCGGATTAAGTCTTTCTTTTACAAGATTTATAGTATGTATAAGCTGTGACAATCCTTCAAGCGCATAGTACTCGCACTGAATCGGAACAAGCACACTGTCGGCAGTTGTCATTGCATTAACCGTTAACATATTAAGAGATGGTGGACAATCGATTATAATAAAATCATAGTTATCCTTTATCTCATCAATGCTTTTCTTCAATATATATTCTCTTGATTCAACTCCTATTAAATCTATCTCTGCTCCGGACAGATTGACATTCGACGGAAGTAAATCGAGATTATCTATAACATTTCTCAGAATGCATTCCTCAAGTTTACACTCGCCTATTATCATTTCATAGACTGTATTTTCCAATTGATTTTTGTCCACACCTACACCGCTCGTCGCATTTCCCTGTGGATCAATGTCTATAAGCAGAACCTTTTTATTCATTTCAGCAAGACATGCAGACAAATTTGTTGATGTTGTTGTCTTACCAACTCCACCTTTCTGATTTGCAATTGCAATTATTCTTCCCATCACATATGCCTTTCTTATTATCATTATTGTATAAAACTTATACTAAAATGATATCACACTTTTCACCAGATTTCCATAGCCTATATTTCTTAATCGTATCTGTTAAACAGATTTTTTATTATTAATGTTTCACGTGAAACATTTTATTATATTGAAACTTTTTGATAACTGTTGTAACATATATATGATACAGAGGGACGCTTCTTGATACAGGGGGACGCTCCTCGATACAGGGGGACACTCCTCGATACACCAGAACCGTCCCCAAAGGAGGTAAGCATGGATGTTAGAAGCACAGCAAAAGCAATAATTATTGAAAATAATCGAATTCTTCTTAATAAATGTTATGATAAAAACAACGGTCATTATTATTCTTTACCGGGTGGTGGTCAAAATAAATATGAAACCTTACATGATGCAATTATTCGGGAATGTCTTGAAGAAACCGGATATGATGTAACCCCTATCCGTTTCTGTGGAATATGTGAAGAAATATGTGACAATGAAGAAACAAGAGAATTTTATTCCCAATACGCTCACAAACTATATCACATATATTTGTGTAATCTCGCATCGGATATATGTCATACTCCTACTGAAGTTGATGACATGCAGGAAGCATGCCAATGGATAGACATAAATGAACTTGACAATATCAGATTGCTTCCGTCGATGGTTGGTGATAACATAAGAAAACTTATTGATTCAGATATACCACTTGATATGGGTTCCATACATATTCCATATAATCATGGATAATAAAATTCTTGCTATATAAAAAAAGAGAGAAATGTTTCACGTGAAACATTTCTCTCAAAAATTTCATTGTTACCATTCACTTAGAGGTTTACAAGATTATTCTTAATTGCGAATACGGCTGCCTGTGTTCTGTCTGATACATCAATTTTCTTAAAAATATTAGAAACATGATTCTTCACCGTTCGCTCACTGATATCAAGTTTAGCTGCAATTTCTTTATTAAAAAGTCCTTCCGCAATAAGCTTTAAAACTTCCACTTCTCTTCTGGTCAATTCATTAAGCTTATCATCTGCAATAGTCTTCAATGACATCCTTGCATTAAGTTCCGGTGCCAACGAAGGCTGAACGAATTTCTCTCCTTCAAAAACTGTATATATTGCTTTCTTCAAAAGGTTGGAATCTGAATCCTTTAAAACATATCCGTCACACCCAATTTCTACAGCTCTCATGAGATATTCGATTTCATTATGTATAGTCAATATCAAAACCTTTACATCCATTTTTTGTTCCCGAATACATTCAAGTGCTGCCAGTCCATTCATATTTGGCATATTAATATCCAAAAGCAAAATATCCGGATTGTATTCCGTTAATTTGTCTAAAGTCTCAATTCCATCGGAAGCTTCTGCAACAACCTTTAAATTTTCATCAAGTTCCAATAATTGTTTTAATCCTTCTCTTACCATTGAGTGATCATCTGCAATTACCAATTTTATGCTCATTCTACATCACCTATCAAAAATACTAAATGGGAATACGAATTTTAATTGCCGTTCCCTCTCCAACTTGTGTCTTAATATCTATCTCCCCCGATAATAAAGAGACACGCTCTCTCATCATATTCAAGCCTAAACCTGTATGATTATCATTATTAACATTTTCAGGATTTTGAATATCTTCAATTCCTTTTCCATCATCAGCTATTTCCAAATATACAGTATCATCATAATATACCAATTTTATATTAAGGTTTTTCCCGTCAGAATATTTTATACTATTACTGACACATTCCTGAACAATTCTAAAAAGAGTAATCTGTACTACTTTCTGCAGTTCTTTGGGATTTCCTTCTATTTTCAATGATACATTCATATCAGTTTCACTGTCAACCTTTTTAATAATACGCTCCAAAGTAACATCAAGTCCCAAATCGTCAAATGACATAGGTCGTAAATCATAAATAATATTTCTCATCTCATCTATGGTTTCCCTTATGGTTTTAGACATTATCTCAAGCTCAAGTTTTGCACGAATTGCATCAACATCCACAATTTTCGTGCATATTTCACATTTATGAACAAGACTTGTAAGTACCTGAACTACTGAATCATGGAGGTCTCTCGCTATTCTTCCTCTCTCATTCTCCTGTTGTTCCAATATCTGGATTCCATACATCTGTTCAGTTAAACCTACTTTTTCCTCATCTCTTACATAGATTTCTTCACCGTCCTCCGGTGCTTCTCCCAATGCTTCACGTATAACATCTATATCTTCATCAATAGAAATCAGTTGTTCGGAAAAATCCGAAAAGAGTTCCTTTAATTCCTCTTTACGTTTTGTGAGTTTATCAATTTCAATCTTAACAAAATCATTTTTCTTAGGCCTTGGAGAAAAGACTTCAAAAGCTGTGTCCACATCCTCAGACATCTGGGCTATCTTAATATCTGTCTCCTCTATTTCAATCTGAATCTTATTTAATTTTGTAACCAATGAAACTTTTTCATCAGACAGCATATCAAGTCTGTCATATAAGTATGCTTCTGCTTTCGAATTATCCATTTATCATTCCCCATTCACGACTGCTTACAACACAGAATCTCATTATTATAATATCACAATTTTTCACATAATAACAGTACCTAATTAAAACTGCACCTATAAAATATAAAATTTGCTCTTTATAAATTGTACATTTTATTATATACTAAAACCATAAACATTTTGATGACGAGGAGAGGTCTATGAAAAAAAATAAACTGGTTTCGGCCGCTGTTTTGTCTACAATAACTGTCGGAACAATATATGCGGTTAACAAATCCATTTCTATTTTCGCAAATGCTCAGGCCGCACTGTCAAATCCCAATGGTCAGAAATACGAGTGGCGTTTTGGCAATGTTTTCTATACAAAGCAGGGTGACGGAAAACCTATACTTCTTATCCATGATTTAACATGCGGAAGCAGTGATTTAGAGTGGAAATCTATCGTGAATAATTACTCAAAAAATCACACCGTATACACTATTGATTTACTTGGATGCGGTCGGTCAGATAAACCTGCAGTGACATACACAAACTATATGTATGTGCAGCTTATCACTGATTTCATTAAGAATATTATTGGACACCGTACGGATGTAGTTGTTACGGGAAGTTCGTGTTCAATTGTTCTTATGGCATGCTATAATGACAATACACTGTTTGATAAGATTATGCTTATTAACCCATCACAAATCGAGAGTGTTTCATCAAGCAAAATTAATACAAAGCTGTCAAAGCTTTTACTTGAAATGCCACTTATAGGAACTCTTATTTTTAATATATGCAATACGAGACAAAAATACAGAACTGTTTTCCAGACAAAATATTTCTATAATCCGTTTGCAGTAAAGAGCAGTTCCGTAAAGAATTACTATGATGCTTCACATTTTGGAACCAATACTTCCAAATATTTATTTGCAAGTATTGCCGCAAACTATACAGGCATTAATACCTCAAGAGCAGTAAAGGATATCAACAACAGTATTTACATCGTTGCAGGTGAGTTTGAGGATAACATGAGAGAAATATGTGCTGATTATCAGGAACTTAATCCTTCAATAGAAGTTTCTGTCATAAACAAAACAAAGCATTTACCACAGCTTGAAAATCCAAACAGTGTGATAAATGCCATGTCTATCTTCTTTGTTTAATTGTATATGCTACTTTATAGGCTCCTTCGCCGGCGTACCCGCCTTTCTTGGGTACGCTTTCGGAGTAGCCTTTTCTTTTTTTATTAATAATAAAACTCTGTTCAAATCCGATGAAGGCACAATGTATTCAAGAGTTTTACTTATACTTCCTCCCATTTTATCCACAGCAGTTACCGATTCCTCGACCTCTTTTCCACAATCACCTGCTTTATATGGAATAAAATAACCTCCCTGCTTTACAAAAGGCACACAAAATTCCGATAAGGTCGCAAGATTTGCAACTGCCCTTGAAACACATATGTCAAATTTCTCACGATACTGTGGATCTCTTCCGAAATCTTCACTTCGGCCGTGGATAAATTCAACATTCTCAAGCTTTAACTCAAGACTTACTTCCTTAAGGAAATTAATTCGCTTGTTAAGTGAATCAAGAAGAGTAATATTTATGTCAGGAAATGCAATCTTAAGAGGAATACCCGGAAAACCTGCCCCTGTTCCCACATCAATAATATTAATGCCTGATGCAAGTTTCTCCTTTCCCACAACCTTAACAAGAGCTAAACTGTCCAAAAAATGCTTAACAATCACCTCTTCAAATTCTGTTATGGCCGTAAGATTCATAACCTTATTTTTTTCCACAAGCATCTCATAAAATCTGACAAACTGCTCCTTCTGATTATCATAAAGCTCTATTTCAAGTTCCTTTAAACCTTTGTCAAATATTAGAAGCCCGTTATTGTACACATCATTCATACTATTCTCCATATAAAATCTATTTATGCTGCTTCATATATACAAGAAGCACTGATATATCTGCCGGTGAAACTCCTGATATTCTTGATGCCTGTCCTATGGATAACGGCTTATACTGATTAAGCTTCTGGGTTGCCTCTTTTCTAAGACCCGAAACAACACTGTAATCGAAATCAGGACTAAGTTTCTTACCTTCAAGTTTCTTGAACTGCTCTACCTGATGAAGCTGTCTTTTTATATAACCTTCATACTTTATGTTAATGTTAATCTGCTCAATAACATCATATGAAAGTTCAGGTCTGTCAGTATCTATCTCTGCCAAGTCCTCATATGATAATTCAGGCCTTCTTATAAGTTCAGCCAGATTACTTCCTGTCTTTAAAGGTTCACTGCCGTGGGCTTCGAGGAATTTCTGCATTCCCGCATTTGCTCCCACAGGAACACCCGCAAGTCTGTTTATTTCCTCGTCTATAAGCTTTCTCTTTCTCTCTACCTTCTCATAAACCTCATCACTGACAAGCCCTATCTTATGGCCTATAGGTGTAAGACGCAAATCTGCGTTATCCTGCCTTAATATAAGTCTGTACTCCGCCCTTGAGGTCATCATACGGTATGGCTCATAACTCTCTTTTGTGACCAAATCATCAATAAGAACTCCTATATATCCTTCGGAGCGGTCGATAACCACCTGTTCTCTTCCAAGAACCTCCAAAGCGGCATTTATGCCTGCTATAAGCCCCTGGGCTGCAGCTTCCTCATAACCTGAGCTTCCGTTAAACTGTCCGCCGCTGAAAAGTCCCTTTATATTCTTAAATTCAAGGGTTGCAAGAAGCTGTCTTGCATCAATACAATCATATTCAATGGCGTAGGCATTTCTTACTATCTTCACATTCTCAAGTCCCGGAACTGTCCTGTACATGGCATACTGCACATCCTCCGGCAGTGAACTTGACATTCCTCCAAGATACATCTCGTTTGTGTAGAGACCTTCCGGTTCAACAAATACCTGATGTCTGTCCTTATCTGCAAATTTTACAACCTTATCCTCTATTGACGGGCAGTATCTTGGACCTGTTCCCTCTATCATTCCGGAAAATAAAGGACTTCTGTCGATATTATCCCTTATAATCTTATGTGTTTCTTCATTTGTATAGGTAAGCCAGCACGAAACCTGCTCCTTCTGCACTGATTCCGGGTCAGTCGAGAATGAAAAAGGAACTACCCTCTCATCACCAAACTGCTCCTCCATTTTAGAGAAATCTATACTTCTCTTATCAACTCTTGCAGGTGTACCGGTCTTGAATCTTCTAAGTTCAACACCTATATTTTTAAGGGCATCTGTCAGATGGTTTGCCGCCTGAAGTCCGTTTGGTCCCGTAGGGTTGCTTACATCACCGTATATACATCTGGCCTTTAAGTATGTACCTGTACATAACACAACGGCCTTTGCTTTGTATGTTGCACCGGAAAATGTCTTTGCTCCCACAACTCTTCCGTCCTCCACAAGAATCTCTGTAACCTCAGCCTGACGTATTGTAAGATTATCTGTATTCTCAAGAGTTTTTCTCATCTCATAGGTATAATTTCTCTTGTCTGCCTGAGCGCGGAGTGAATGTACGGCAGGTCCCTTTGATTTATTAAGCATCTTTGACTGAATAAAGGATTTATCAATATTTTTTCCCATCTCACCGCCAAGTGCATCTATTTCTCTAACAAGATGTCCCTTAGAGCTTCCTCCGATATTTGGATTGCACGGCATAAGTGCGATACTGTCAACACTTACCGTAAACATAACGGTAGAAAGTCCAAGTCTTGCACTTGCAAGAGCAGCCTCACATCCGGCATGACCTGCACCGACTATAACAACATCATATTCCTCTTCTATAAACTTCTTCTCTGACATTTTCCGCACCAAACCTTTCGTAACTATTTACCCATACAGAATTTGCTGAATATTCTGTCAACCAAATCATCTTCCACCGCTTCACCTATAACCCTTCCAAGAGATTCATAGGCATTCATAAGATCAATCGTAAAGAAATCCTCAGGCATTCCGTCCTCAATTGAATTAATCACAAGACGTATACTGTCATATGCCTGCCTTATATCATTTTTCTGTCTGGCATTTGTAATATATACCTCGTCATTAAATTTGAGTTCACCTTTAAAAAACATATCCTTAACAGAATCTTCAAAATCATCAATTCCCGTCTGATTCTTCGCAGAAATATTAATAACAGGAACATCATTATCAACAGATATCTCTGCTCTTTCCACCTTTGCTTCTAAATCGGATTTATTAAACAAAACTATTGCTTTTCTTCCACGCATTATCTCCATTATCTCTCTATCATTATCGTCCAAAGGATTTGATGAGTCAATAATGTAAATAATTAAATCTGCATCAGCAGCAAGCTCTTTAGCTTTTCTTACACCAATACTTTCTACTATATCTTCAGTATCCCTTATACCTGCCGTATCAACTATATTAAGACTTATTCCGTCAATATTTATATGTTCTTCAAGAGTATCTCTGGTGGTTCCTGCTATATCGGTTACTATTGCCCGCTCTGTTCCAAGTACCGCATTTAAAAATGAAGATTTCCCGGCATTTGGTTTTCCTAAGATCACGGTCTTTATTCCCTCACTTATAACTCTTCCGTTATCAGATGATTTAATAAGCTTATAAAGTTCATCTTCAATTTTTACCGTTATATTCTTAAGTTCCTCATTATAACCTTCAAGGCTCATATGCTCCGGGTCATCAAGGGCCGATTCAATATAAGCAATCTGATTTAATATATTATCACGGATTTCCTTTATTTTAGCTGATATCCCGCCATTAAGCTGACTTACGGAATTGGATAATGCATATTCATTTTTGGCATTAATTACATCTATAACAGCCTCTGCCTGTGACAAATCCATTCTTCCGTTTAAGAATGCCCTCTTCGTAAATTCTCCTGCTTCAGCCGGTCTTGCACCATTCTCAAAAATCAGATTAAGAACCTTTTTTAAAACTACAACTCCACCGTGGCAGTTAATCTCCACTACATCCTCTCTTGTGTAAGTATTTGGAGCTCTCATCACTGTAACCAAAACTTCATCTATAACATTGTCACCGTCAACTATATGTCCGAAATGTACTGTATGGGATTTTACATCAGAAAGTTTTTTATCCTTTTTAACAGACTTAAAAATCCTGTCTGCAATCTGAACTGCATCATTACCACTGATTCTGATAATACCGATTCCCGAATTGCTCATAGCTGTAGCAACCGCTGCTATTGTTTCTGTATCAAATCTCATACAACACACCATCCTTTCTTATACATCATTTTTATACAACCCTTTCTTACCTTATTAAAACATATTCAGGGTTAATAAGGTAAGAAAAGGCTGTAAAAAATTACAGCCTTATATCTTAACTATTTCTTTAACATTACAACTACATGTCTGTATGGCTCTTCGCCCTCACTCTTAGTTGTAACATATCTGTCATTCTGTAATGCAGAATGAATAACTCTTCTCTCATATGGATTCATTGGCTCTAAAGAAACTGGTCTCTTTGTTCTCTTAACCTTAAATGCAATATTCTTTGCGAGATTTTCAAGAGTTTCCTTTCTTCTCTCACGGTAATTTTCAGTATCAAGCTTTACCCTTAAATATTTGTCACTTTTCTTATTTACAACAAGGCTTACAAGATACTGTAATGAATCAAGTGTCTGTCCTCTCTTACCGATGAGAACGCCCATATCATCTCCTACCAGATCAATATCAACTGATTCATCATTTACTGTAACATTGATTTTTACCGTTAAGTTCATGGCATCAAAAACCTTAGCCAGGAAATCTTTAACTATCTTCTCAACATCTTCTGATGTGGCAACAGTCTGAACTTCTTCCTCTTTAACTCTTGCATTAATCTTTGCAGGCTTGCTTCCTATTCCAAGGATTCCGTTGCTTCCCTTCTCAACTATTTCATAATCAAGCTTGTCACTTGTTACACCTAAAGCAACAAGTGCCTTTGTAATAGCATCATCAACATTTTTTCCTGTAAATAACTGGTATTCCATTTTCATATTCCTCCCTTTACTGCTTATTGTTTTTATCGTTGTATTCCTTTACCATATTTGCTTTTGCTGCAATACCACCCTTTTTGTAAGTTACGCCTGAAGATGTCTTTTGTTTATTCTGAGCGCTTGCACTGCTTTTTGAATTATCGTTTACCCTGATATTCTTAACATTAGCGTTGGCTGCATTAGTAATCTTCTGAGGAGGAAGACCCTGCTTTGCACGCTTCTTATTGAGCTTTTCAATATTTGCCTTTATTAAATCATCTACCTCTACCTTCTTGAAGTATGAGTTAATAAAGAACTGCTGTCCAATTGTAAACAAAGAACCTATTACCCAGTAGAGACCTAAACCTGAAGCAAATGAATAACAGAAAAATGCAGACATAATCGGCATCATTATATTCATTACCTTCATTGAAGACATCATAGGATTATCTGCCATACCGGCCTGTGACTGACTCTTAGTCATCATATGCGAGCTATACCACTGGAATAATGCTGAAAGAATAGGAATTAAAATTGCCCACCAGATTCCTACCTGCATTTCCTGTGAAGGAGAACGGCTTAAATCTATTCCGGCAAATGAATAAATATCAATTATTTCTTCATGCTTATCTTCCATATCACTATGATTTGATTCAATCTCATTTACAATTTGGTCATATTTAGAAGTGTCGTATGCGGAATACTCACTTACAAGCTTTAAATTGTACTCATTTAAATCTGATGATTTAACTTTGTCCCAATCCTCTTTACTTACCTTATTTAAAGATGACATTATCTTTTCTGCAGTTTCCTTCAGTTCAGACATATCATCCCATGCATCCTTGCTTGAATCAAGTCCTGCACCCTGTCTTGTATAAGGATTAGATATTATTGCATATATCTCTGCTACTACAGTATCTGATGAATTATCATAATAAGCATCTAAAACCTTATTAAAATCATCCTGCTTTTCAAAACCCTCAATTCCGTTGTCAACCATAATCTGATTCAATTTATTTAAATCATCATAATCATCCATTGACTGAGAGATGTACTGCGCTGCTTCCATATAAATTTCTTCAACTACACCTACATGTGACGGTATATTACTTATTACTCCGTAAAGTGCAAGTAATATACACATCTGAAGAATCATAGGAAGACATCCGCCTGTTGGTGATGTACCATACTTTTCGTATACGGCCTTTGTTTCTGCATTCATGGCCAACATTGAATCATTATCTCTTTTGCCTTTGTACTTCTTCTGAATTGCCTGCAGCTCAGGATTCATTATTGACGAAAGCTTTGTGGTTTTCTGTTGTTTTATTGTCATCGGTATCATTAAGAGCTTTACAATAAGTGTAAACACTATAATACATAAACCGATATTTGCAATTCCTATCTTGTCAAATACAAAGAAAATTGCATTCATTACTACGCCGAGAAAATCTGCTATCTGCTTAATAACAGGCATGTCGGCACATGATAATAACATTCCTGACATTTAATTCCTCCTTATGGAACAGGGTCATATCCGCTGTATTTCGAATAGGGATGACACCTTAATATTCTTTTTACTGCTAAAAATGTACCCTTGAACGGACCGTACTTCTCGATAGCTTCTATTGCATACTGCGAGCAGGTAGGCGTAAATCTGCAATGTGTATTTCCCTTTATGGGCGATATAAACTTCCTGTAAAATTTCACACATCCTATTAATATATAAGATAAAAAATCTAAAACTTTCATTTTCAAGGATACTCTCCGTCTCTTTTTGTCTGCTTTTCACAGAATCCGCATGTCCACTACATACGGACTGCAATCTTATGCATCTTACACAGATGCAGGAATGCACTTTCAATCTCAGCAAAACTTCTGTCCTTTGCTGTTGTTCTTGCAATAACTGCAATGTTTAAACCACTATTAAACATATCTCTATTCAGTCTGTACGCTTCTCTTATAAGCCTGGCCAGACGATGCCTCACTACACTATTACCTACTTTTTTACTGACTGAAATACCAAGCTTTGATTTTCCCTCAGGATTTTCCATAACATACATTACCAAATATCTGTTTGCGTAGGATGTACCATTTTTATAGATTGTCTGAAACTCACTATTACTTAACGAATTAATATTTCTCATCCTACACCTCTCATTCTTATTTAAAGAAAAAAAAGCCACATACATATGTGGCTTAAGCTAATGCTATGCTGATAACTTCTTTCTTCCCTTTGCTCTTCTAGCAGCTAAAACCTTTCTTCCGTTAGCTGTTGCCATTCTCTTTCTAAAACCATGAACCTTTGCTCTTGATCTCTTCTTAGGATTGAATGTAAGTCCCATTGTTGTTCTCATCTCGGACACCTCCTTTTTATACGAAATTATTTTAAGGTAATATATTTATCTATATTTAAAGACATCGTGACTATTATATTCAATAACTCCTTTGTAGTCAAGCAAAATCTTTATTTTTTTGAATATACGCTTTTTTTTCTATCCACATATAATAATATATTTATTTTTCATCATATTTTTCCACAAAATGTGTATAACTAAGTGGATAACATTTGATTTATATGTTTATATAAATTTAAAATCCTTTATTTTTCAATCAATTTGATGTTGATACATTTTTTTATGTCCTTATAAAAGTTTTGGATATTTATAATAACAATTCACAAATCAAAATTTATCCACATTTTCCACCGTTTTTTTACACATATTAGTTTTATTATAAAAATCAATACTTTTTTCATATTTGCACATTTTATGCACTTTTTTATTCACCATGGATATAATGTGCACATATACAATTTTGGTTGAAAAAATCCACAAAATGCGTTAAAATAGACGTATAATTTAGCATAGTGGGATTACTATGCCCTTAAGCGTTGTAACACGTAGAATTGGAGTTTAAAATGTTTGAATTAATTAACGAAAAATGGGATGAAATTCTTGAAATTCTGAAGAAAGAACATGATATCATGGATGTTTCTTTTAACACTTGGATTAAACCTCTCAAGGTTCATTCTGTAGAAAACAATATAATAACACTGCTTGTTCCTGATGACAATATAGGTATTTCTTATCTTAATAAGAAGTATTATATTCCTTTAAAGGTTGTTGTACAGGAAGTTACGGGACAGGCTCTTGATATTGTTTTTACACATGAGAGCGAGATTAAGACAACCAGAAAAGAAACAGCACCAGCAAAGATAGTTTCTGATTCTCTTTTAGAAAAAAAATCTGAAGCTAATATAAATCCAAACTATACGTTTGATAATTTCGTTGTCGGCGGAAATAACAATTTTGCCCATGCCTATGCTCTCGCAGTTGCAGAGTCCCCTGCTGAGATGTATAATCCGCTGTTTATATACGGCGGTGTAGGACTTGGCAAAACTCACCTTATGCACTCAATCGGAAATTTCATTTTAGACAGAAACCCGGACGCTAAGGTACGTTGTGTTACATCCGAGGTATTTACAAATGAAGTTATCAATGCAATCAGAAGTGAAAATCAGTCTTCTATAGTAGAGTTCAGAGATAAATACAGAAATCTGGACGTTTTACTCATTGATGATATTCAGTTCATTATAGGTAAAGAAAGAAGCCAGGAGGAGTTTTTCCACACCTTTAATACATTAAAGGAATCAAATAAACAGATTGTTATATCTTCTGATAAGCCTCCTAAAGACATTTCAACACTTGAAGAGCGTTTGAGATCAAGATTCGAGATGGGCCTTACAGTTGACATTTCGGCTCCGGATTACGAAACAAGAATGGCAATTCTCTCAAAAAAGGCTGAGGCAGAAGGTTACAATATAAGTGAGGAGATTATACAGTATATAGCTTCAAATATTAAGTCAAATATCAGGGAGCTTGAAGGAGCACTCACAAAAATTGTTGCCTTCTCACGTGTATCAAAGAAGCCTGTAGATGTTGATTTTGCAAAAGAGGTTCTTAAGGATATTATCTCACCTGATGTTAATAAGGAGATAACTCCAAAACTTATTATCAATATTGTAGCCGAACATTTTAATATATCACCGGCTGATATTGTATCAAAGAAGAAGAGTCACAATATTGCATATCCGAGACAGATTGCAATGTATCTCATAAGAAACCTTACTGACAGTTCACTTCAGACAATAAGTGCTGCTTTACACAAGAAGGATCACACTACTGTAATGTATGCCATAGAGAAGATTACAAATGAGATTGACTCAAATGATTCAACAAGAAATACTATTGAAGTATTAAAGAAGAAAATCATTCCTAATTAAACGCATATTATAATAGGAAGAAACTCATGACAGAAGTATATTATTTCAGTGTGGATAACTAATCACATTAAATGTACATTATGTGTTTTTAATATGTGCATAAGAAAAAGATAACTTTTTAGCTGTTTTTTCCAATGTTGATAAGTTTGGAGTTATTATTAAGATATTTTTCATTATCAACATATGTTTTCTTTTTTGAAATCCTTATTTTAAAAGGGCTTCAGAGGTTATAAACATTTGCACACCCTATAATAATATTACTACTAGAAAATTAATTATATATTTTATATATGGTTCACATCCGATGTGATTAACTTTAAAACATCAGCACGAACCTTTGAAAGGAGTTAAGAATGAAACTTATATGTTCAAAATCTAATCTCGTACAGGGAGTAAACATTGTTATGAAGGCTGTTCCTTCAAAGACAACTATGGCCATATTGGAATGTATTCTGATTGATGCTACTACAAACGAGATAAAATTTACGGCAAATGATATGGAGCTTGGTATAGAGACAAAGGTTGAAGGCGATATCATTTCAAAGGGAATGGTTGCCATCGATGCAAAGATTTTCTCTGAGATTGTAAGAAAGCTTCCTGACAATGAAGTTTCAATCGAGACAGATGAAAACTACAGAACAACCATTACATGTGAAAAAGCTGTCTTTACTATTGCAGGTAAGTCAGGAGAAGATTTCTCTTACCTTCCAATGATTGAAAAGAATAAATTTATATATGTTTCGCAGTTTACTCTTAAGGAAGTCATAAGGCAGACTATTTTCTCTATATCAGATAATGATACCAATAAGCTTATGACAGGTGAACTTTTTGAAGTTACAGGAAATGAACTTAAGGTTGTGTCTCTTGACGGACACAGAATTTCCATCAGAAAAATAGAGCTTAAGGATTCATTTGATGATATTAAGGTTGTTGTTCCGGGAAAGACATTAAATGAGATAAGCAAGATTTTAACAGGCGGAACAGAGGATGAGGTAAGAATATTCTTCACAACAAATCACATTGTATTTGAATTTGATGATACTGTTGTTGTTTCAAGACTTATTGAAGGTGAATATTTTAAGATTAACCAGATGCTCTCAAGTGATTATGAGACAAAGATTTCAATTAACAAGAGAGAGTTTTTAAATTGTATAGACAGAGCTACTCTTCTTGTTAAAGAGGGAGATAAGAAGCCTATTATCATTAACATAACCGATGGTGACTTAGAGCTTAAGATAAGCTCAGTACTTGGTTCAATGAATGAGAATATAGATATTACAAAAGAGGGTAAGGATATTATGATTGGATTTAATCCGAGATTTCTCATTGATGCCCTCAAGGTTATTGATGATGAGGAGATAAACATTTATCTTGTAAATCCTAAGGCACCTTGCTTTATCAAGGATTCGGAGGAGAAATACATTTATCTTATTTTACCTGTTAACTTTAATGCAATGTAATCCGGAGGCAGCATGGAAGAGATAATTTTAAGAGATGAATTTATAAAGCTTGGACAGGCATTAAAGGCAGCTGGTCTTGTAGAATCAGGTGTAGAAGCAAAGATAGTTATACAGAATGGCGAAGTAAAGGTAAATAATGTTGTTGAGACTCAGAGAGGAAAGAAACTCTATGATGGGGACATAGTTACTTTTGATCGTGACGAAATACGCATAAGGAAATAGTTTACAGATGAATATTCAATCTTTGGAACTTAACAATTACAGAAATTATAAGACTCTTAATATGAATTTTGAGAGGGGCACAAATATACTTTACGGTAATAATGCCCAGGGAAAGACAAATATATTGGAGGCTATATATGTTGCAGGAACAGCTAAGTCCCACAGAGGAAGCAAGGACAGGGAGATTATTAACTTTGACAGTGATGAAGCACATATTAAAGTCACTGTTATAAAAAAAGATGTTCCCACAAGGATTGATATTCACCTTAAAAAAAATAAGTCAAAGGGTATAGCCATAAACGGCATACCAATCAGAAAAGCAAGTGAGCTTTTCGGTGTTCTTAATGTTGTTTTCTTCTCGCCGGAGGATTTGAATATTATAAAAAACGGTCCTGCAGAGAGAAGAAGATTTATCGATTTGGAATTGTGCCAGATTGATAAGATTTATGTACATAATCTTGTTAATTACAATAAAATCGTAAACCAGAGAAATAAGCTTTTAAAGGATTTGGGATTTTATTATGACAAAGAACTTATATCAACTCTTGATGTGTGGGATTCGCAGCTTGCCGATTACGGAGCTAAGATTATTACCAGAAGGAATCAGTTTATTGATGAGATAAACGAGATTATCTACGGAATACACAGAAATATTACTAACGGTAAAGAGGAGCTGATTATCAGGTATGAACCAAATATTACCGGCAATAATATTTATGAGGAGCTTGTGAGGAGCAGAGACAGGGATTTAAAACTTAAAACAACGTCTGTCGGACCTCACAGGGATGACATAAGCTTTTTTAATAAAAATATAGACATAAGAAAATTTGGGAGTCAGGGTCAGCAGAGAACTGCGGCATTATCTCTCAAATTGTCAGAGATAGAACTGGTCAAGAGCATTATAAAGGATACACCTGTACTGCTTCTCGATGATGTTTTATCGGAGCTTGACAGCAACAGGCAAAGACATCTTCTTGGAAATCTTTATAATGTGCAGACGATTATAACTTGTACGGGATTGGATGAATTTGTAGAAAACAGATTTAATATAGACAACATATACAGGGTTGTTGAAGGAACAGTAGAAAGGAGTCAAAATGGCGAGCAATAGTAACGGAAATTACGGTGGAGATCAGATTCAGATATTGGAAGGACTTGAAGCTGTAAGAAAAAGACCGGGTATGTACATAGGAAGTACCTCATCAAGGGGTTTACACCATTTGGTTTACGAGATAGTTGACAATTCGGTAGACGAGGCACTTGCCGGATTCTGTAATACAATTGATGTTCAGATTAATGCAGATAATTCCATTACCGTAAAGGATAACGGAAGAGGTATACCTGTGGAGATAAATACAAAGACAGGACGTCCTGCGGTAGAGGTTGTTTTTACCGTTCTTCATGCAGGAGGAAAGTTCGGAGGAGGAGCGTACAAGGTTTCAGGAGGTCTTCACGGTGTAGGTGCTTCTGTAGTTAATGCTCTTTCAGTATGGCTTGAGGTAAGAGTTTACAACGGCGGAAAGATTTATTTCCAAAGATATGAGCGCGGAAAGATAATGAATGATCTGAAGGTAATAGGTGAATGTGATCCTGAATTGACGGGAACAGAAGTAAGCTTTTTACCTGATGACAAGATTTTTGAGGAGACTGTTTTTGATTATAATGTTTTAAAGACAAGACTGAGAGAAACTGCATTTCTTACTAAGGGAATTAAGATTATTTTAAGAGATGACAGAGAGGAAAAGATTGAAAAGACATTCCATTACGAGGGTGGTATTAAAGAGTTTGTAACTTACTTAAACAGAGGTAAATCTCCTCTGTATGATAATGTTATATATTGTGAGGGACAAAAGGATGACATCTATGTGGAGGTTTCCTTCCAGCACAATGACGGATATACAGAGAATGTGTACAGCTTTGTAAACAATATTATTACACCGGAAGGCGGAACACATCTTGAGGGATTTAAGCGTGCGCTTACATCTACCTTTAACGACTATGCAAGAAGCAAGAAGATTCTTAAGGACAATGAACAGAATCTTTCGGGCGAAGACATAAGAGAAGGTCTTACAGCTATTATCAGTGTTAAAATAGGTGAGCCACAGTTTGAAGGACAGACAAAGCAGAAGCTTGGCAATTCAGAAGCAAGGGCTGCGGTGGAAAATACTGTGAGAGAACAGTTGACATATTTCCTTGAGCAGAATCCTTCAGTGGGAAAAATGATTTGTGAAAAATCAATACTTGCACAGCGTGCAAGGGAAGCCGCAAGAAAAGCAAGAGACCTTACAAGAAAAACAAAGTCTGCTCTTGATGATAACGGACTTCCGGGAAAACTGGCAGACTGCTCTGACAAGAACCCTGTCAACTGCGAGATTTATCTTGTAGAGGGAGATTCAGCCGGAGGCTCTGCAAAGACAGCAAGAGACAGGGCAACACAGGCAATTCTTCCACTTAGAGGAAAAATCTTAAATGTTGAAAAGGCAAGACTTGACAGAGTTCTTGGAAATGAAGAGATAAAAGCAATGATAACAGCTTTTGGAACAGGCATATATGATGATTTTGACATTACAAAACTCCGTTATCATAAGATTATCATTATGACAGATGCCGATGTAGACGGTGCTCACATTGCAACATTGCTTCTGACATTTATTTACAGATTTATGCCGGAGCTTATTAAACAGGGGTATGTTTACCTTGCAACACCTCCTCTCTATCAGATTGTGAAAAATAAAAAGGTTTGGTATGCGTACAGCGATGACGAATTAAATGAAATTCTGACAGAGATAGGAAGAGACGGAAATAACAAGATACAGCGTTACAAAGGTCTCGGTGAGATGGATGCAGATCAGCTTTGGGAGACAACAATGGATCCGAAGACAAGAATATTAAAGAAGGTTATGCTTGATGATACAATGCAGTCAGAAGTAGATGTAACATTTACAACACTTATGGGCGATCAGGTAGAACCGAGAAGAGAATTCATTGAAGCAAATGCAAAGTTTGTAAGAAATCTTGACATTTAGTATTGATTAACGCTGTAGCGTGGAAAGGAAAAGAATATGGATGAACATATTTTTGATAAAATTCATGAAGTAGACTTAAAGGATACCATGGAAAAATCATATATCGATTATGCCATGAGTGTTATTGCAGCCCGTGCATTGCCAGATGTCAGAGATGGTCTTAAGCCTGTACAGAGAAGAATTTTATTTTCAATGATAGAACTTAACAACGGTCCCGACAAGCCACATCGTAAATGTGCACGTATTGTCGGTGATACAATGGGTAAATATCACCCTCATGGTGACAGTTCAATTTATGGTGCATTGGTAAATATGGCACAGGAATGGTCTACAAGATACATACTTGTTGACG
This sequence comes from Lachnospiraceae bacterium, assembly GCA_045126475.1. Classification (GTDB taxonomy): domain Bacteria; phylum Bacillota; class Clostridia; order Lachnospirales; family Lachnospiraceae; genus SVEL01. The sequence continues at coordinate 57,056 of JBGVOL010000013.1, forward strand.
GTCACGGAAACTTTGGTTCTGTGGATGGAGACGGTGCCGCAGCCATGCGATATACAGAGGCAAGACTCTCAAAGCTTTCAATGGAGATGCTTGCTGATATAAATAAAAATACAGTAGATTTCATTCCAAACTTTGATGAGACAGAGAAGGAGCCTACAGTTTTACCTTCAAGATTTCCAAATCTCCTTGTAAACGGTACAAACGGTATTGCCGTAGGTATGGCAACAAATATACCTCCTCATAACTTAAGAGAGGTTATAAATGCTGTTGTAAAGATTATTGATAATACCATAAATGAGGACAGAACTACTGATATTGAGGAGATACTCCAGATAATAAAGGGTCCTGATTTTCCTACAGGTGGTGAGATATTGGGAACCCGCGGCATAGAGGAGGCATACAGAACAGGACGTGGCAAGATAAAGGTTCGTTCGGTTACAAACATTGAGACAATGGAGAACGGAAAGAACAGAATAATTGTTACGGAGCTTCCATATATGGTAAATAAGGCACGTCTTATAGAGAAGATTGCCGACCTTGTTAAGGAAAAGAAAATTGACGGTATTACCGCCTTAAGAGATGAGTCAAATAAGGACGGTATGCGTATAGTTATTGAGCTTCGCCGTGATGTAAACCCAAATATAATACTTAAGCATTTATATAAGCATACACAGCTTCAGGATACATTTGGCGTTATTATGCTTGCTCTTGTAAACGGTGAACCAAAGGTACTTAACATTTGTGATATGCTTGATAATTACCTGCTCCACCAGAAGGATGTAGTTACAAGGAGAACACAGTATGATTTAAACAAGGCAGAGGAGAGGGCACATATATTAAAAGGTCTTCTTATTGCACTTGATAATATTGATGAAGTTATTAAGATAATACGTGGTTCAAGAACGACTCAGGACGCAAAAAACGGTTTGATGGAGCGTTTCGGACTGACAGATATTCAGGCTCAGGCTATTGTTGATATGAGACTACGTACTCTTACAGGTCTTGCAAGAGAAGACATAGAAAATGAGTATGCAGAGCTTATGAAGACAATAGATTACTTGAAATCTATTCTTGCTGATGAGAAAAAACTCTTAGGAGTTATACGAGATGAGATTCTTGTAATTGCCGAAAAGTACGGTGATGACAGAAGAACATCAATCGGATATGATGAGTTTGATATAACCATGGAAGATTTGATTCCACATGAGAACACAATAATTGCCATGACAAACCTTGGATACATTAAGAGAATGACAGTTGATAATTTCAAGGCACAGCATCGCGGAGGCAAGGGAATAAAAGGTATGCAGACTATAGCAGACGATTATATTGAAGATCTGCTTATGACTACGACACATCACTATATTATGTTTATTACCAATATGGGAAGGGCATACAGATTAAAGGCATACGAGATTCCTGAAGCAGGAAGAAATGCAAGAGGAACAGCAATCATTAATCTTTTACAGCTTCAGCCGGGAGAGAAAATTACAGCCATGCTTCCAATAAGAGAGTACAGTGCTGATAAATATCTCATTATGGCAACAAAGAACGGTACTATTAAGAGAACTGCTCTTGAAGAGTACAGTAATGTGAGAAAATCCGGTCTTCTGGCAATTACTCTTCGTGAGGATGATGAACTTATAGAGGCAAAAACTGCATATGAAAATGACAATATTATGTTTGTAACTAAGTATGGTCAGTGTATAAAGTTCTCTGTAAAGGATGTAAGAGAGACAGGAAGAAGCTCAATCGGTGTAAGAGGAATGAACCTTTCAGCCGGTGATGAAATTGTGGGAATGCAGCTTGAGACACAGGGTGATTCACTTCTCGTTGTATCTGAAAAGGGTATGGGTAAGAGAACCTCAACAGGTGAATTTGTTCTTCAGAGACGTGGAGGCAAAGGTGTCAAGTGCTATAAGATTAATGAGAAGACAGGAAATGTAATAGGTGTAAAAGCTGTTACGGATGAAAGTGAGATAATGATGATTACCACAGAGGGAATCATTATCCAGTTTGAGGTTAAAGATATATCTGTAATAGGCAGAAACACATCCGGTGTAAGGCTTATGAATATCGATAAGAACAGTGATGTTACAATTGCAAGTATTGCAAAGGTAAGATCTAAGCCGGATACAGGCAGTACGGAAGAAAGTTTTGAAGAGCCGGAAGAAACGGAAAATATTGAAGAAACAGACGACCGGGGCAACACAGAGGAAAACTAGAAATCATTAGTAAGATTTCCCACGGTTATTAACCGTGGGAAAGATATTAATGATTCACAGTTCTTCCACCTTTATTCGTAAAACCCATCTGCTATGCGGCTGATCGCCTCTTCGAGGCTATATGTTTTACTCATTTGGTGGAAGTTCCTGTTTCTTAATCGACTGTGAATAGTAACTTGGGAAATAAAATAAGTAATTGACAAAAACGTAAGCCTTTAGTATAATAACATTTGTTCGCAATTTGGCAAACAAAAACTTAATATCGCACGCTCAAAAAGGGTGTGTAAAAAGTTCGGAGAAATACTCAAGAGGCCGAAGAGGCGCCCCTGCTAAGGGTGTAGGTCGGGCAACCGGCGCGAGGGTTCAAATCCCTCTTTCTCCGTTCTTTTTTATACAGGCATCAGTTGCGAGAAAGTAATCTTGAATGTTCGGGATTTCTTTTTTTTCGCCAAAAGATGATGATAAAAAAGAATAAAAAAGTTATTGACAGAGCAGAAGTTTGATGCTAATATAAATAACTGTCGCGGGTGCGACAAAAAACTTTTGATTCAAATCAGAATGAAAAAGTTTTAAAAAAGTCTTGACAAAGGCAGATGAGCGATGTAAAATATAAAAGTCGCTTGACAAACTTGAGAGACAAAGAACCTTGATAAATAAACAGTAATGCAACCCTGAAAAATTCCAAAAGAATTGTTCAGAGAACAGAACCTAAAATAAACAGTAATGGATAAAATTAGCCAAGCTAAGTTTTGACCATGATGAAAACTCAGAGAAACAAAGTTTCTCTTAATGGCTTCACAAAGTGAAGACAGTATTTAAACATGAGAGTTTGATCCTGGCTCAGGATGAACGCTGGCGGCGTGCTTAACACATGCA
>JBGVOL010000014.1:0-4110 GCA_045126475.1 Lachnospiraceae bacterium
CTCATCGTCATCAAGTTCAAACTTACGTCTGATACTCATGATAGGTACGATTTCACCACGAAGATTAATTACGCCCCTGAAGAATTTCTGAGCCTTTGGGACTCTTGTAATCTTCTGCATACGGACAATATTATCCACATATTTAATATCAATTCCATACTGCTCAATTCCAATATTAACAACTATGAACTGAGTAGCCTGAACCTCAATTTTATTGTCTTCCATAACTGCACCTCCACTATACTAAAGCATTTGCGTCAAGAATAAGTGCAACCTCGCCATCACCTAAGATTGTAGCACCACTTATAATCTTCGAGTTATTATTTATGTACTTTCCAAGTGACTTAATAACAATTTCCTGCTGACCGATAAGTCTGTCAACAACAAGACCTGCCTGTTTGTCACCCTTGCTCACAATAACAGCTGTAAGACTCTCAACTTCTTCCTGTGAAGGTTCAATGTCAAGTATACTGTCAAGACGTACCAACGGAATAACCGCACCACGAAGGTTGATAACCTCTTTTGACTGTACATACTTGATATCAGTTACAGGAACATCCTCTATGGTCTGGATATTTCCAAGTGAAATAGCATATTTCTCTGTTCCTACCTCAACCATTAATGACTGAATGATAGCAAGTGTAAGCGGAAGTCTTATAATAAATGCACTTCCCTCACCAAGTTTTGTCTTGACTTCGATATCACCACCAAGTGATTCTATCTTTGTCTTAACAACATCAAGACCGACACCTCTTCCGGATACGTCAGTAACCTGCTTTGCAGTAGAGAAACTTGGTCTGAATAGAAGGTCAATAACCTCTTTATCTGTCATAACCTCTGCCTGTTCAGGTGTAACTGTGCCTTTCTCGACTGCCTTGTTCTTGATTCGCTCCACATCAATACCATTACCGTCATCCTTGACTTCAATTACTACGTTATTTCCATCCTGATATGCATTTAAATAAATGTTACCTACAGGATCTTTTCCTCTCTCTGCCCTGACTTCTGCACTCTCAAGACCATGATCTGCCGAATTTCTGAGGAGATGCATCAACGGATCTCCGATTTCGTCAATAACCGTACGGTCAAGTTCTGTATCTTCACCTGTGATAAAGAGCTTTATCTGCTTGTCAAGCTTCTTAGACAAATCTCTTACCATCTTAGGGAATTTCTGTGTAACTGTCTCAATAGGCATCATTCGAACCTTCATTACTGATTCATGAAGATTTGTCGTAACTCTCTCAAGATACTCTATGTGCTCATTAAATGATGATGAGGTTGTTCCCTCCTCTGTATTGCTTACGGATACGAGACCGTTTTTCGCAATAATAAGCTCACTTACAAGGTTCATAAGCACATCAAGTTTCTCTATATCTACTCTTACGGATCTGTTTACAACAGGCTTGCCTGCTGTCTTTGTTCCGGAAACAGCCGTTCCTGAACTCTTAGAAGCAGCCGGAACATTTTTCTCCGCAACAGCCACTGCTGCTGTTTCCTTTTCTTCCACGTGTTCTTCTTTCTGTTCATTATCTTCACTGTCTGCCACAGCAGGTACCTCTGTAATCTCTTCAATAAGTACCTTTTTAATCTCTGATACATTTTCTACAGCAGCCTTCACAACTGCCATTTCTTTTTCTGTTATTATAAATATTGAAAAATCAAAGTCGAACTTTTCATCCTCAATATCCTGCACCGAAGGCTCTGACTTGATTACCTCGCCAAGTTCCTCCAATGCTTTAAATACAAGAAATGCTCTTGCAGCCTTTAAGATACAGTTCTCATCGACATGCACCTCAAGCTTAAACACATGCATTTTCTTGCCAAGCGCTTCTCTTATTGCCTTGACTTCAAACTCGGCCAGCTTAATATCCTTAAGTGCCCGGTCATCTCCCGCTTTTTCCTGCTTTTCCTCTTTCTTTGGTTCAGGAGCCTGTGCGGCACCACCTGCTTTACCATCAAGAAAAACATTAAGTCTGGCAATAATAGCCTCATTTTCCTCTGTTCCCTCATCCTGTGTCTGTGTAATACTGTCAAGATAAGCCTCCAAAGCATCAAGACACTGGAATAGTACATCTACTAAATCAGCATTTACGGAAATCTTGCCGTTTCGGATTTCAGAGAGCACATTTTCCATAATATGTGTCAAATGCTGCATTCTCTTATAACCCATGGTTCCTGCCATACCTTTCAACGAATGTGCGGCACGGAATATCTCATTTATTGTATCTGCATTCTCAGGTTCTTCCTCAAGAATCATAAGCTGCTGGCTAAGATTTTGTAAATGTTCTTTTGTCTCATCAATAAATATCTCCAAGTACTGGCTAACGTCCATTGTTTAGCACCCCCACGTTTTTAGTTATTGCATCGGCGATTTTGTTCAATGGTAATACCTCATCCACAAGTTTTGCTTCGGCAATTGCTTTTGGCATACCATAAACCACACTGGTTTCCTCATCCTGAGCGATAACGTGAATATTATTTTTCTCGCCCAGTGCTCCAATACCCAGTGTTCCATCTGCTCCCATGCCTGTTAAAACCACGCAAGTAATTTCATCATAGTTTGATCCCATAAGCGATTCATACATGATATTCGCACATGGCCTAAGTGCATCTCTTGCCGGTTCATCTGTAGTTGCGATTTTATATGTACTTCCGGACTTTAACACTCTCATCTGCTTTCCACCAGGTGCAATGTATACCCAGCCCTTCTGAAGGATGTCACCATCAGCAGCTTCCTTTACTCTGACCTTGCTCATCTCGTCAAGTCTCATTGCAAGGGAATTGGTAAATCCTTTCGGCATATGCTGTACCATAACAACCGGTGCATCAAGATTCGCAGGCAACATTGGAATGACAGATTGTAATGACTTTGGTCCTCCTGTCGAACACGCCAGGGCAACCAGTTTACTCTTTCCTTCCTTATTTCCCGCAAAAACTTTATGAGGTTTAAAGCCTACATTTTTTGAAGGTATTGTACTGACTCTGACAGGCTGGGAAGTACCTGTCTGTGAACCTTCTACCTTTGCCCTAAAGTCCTTGGAGAACCTCGATGACAGCTTTCCTGTTTCCTTTGATTCCACCGGACTGACAGCAGTCGGACCAGGCATGTCCACTTTAGCAGCAACACACAACACTTCCAATAAACGATTTTTAAAATGTTCTTCCTTTGCATCAAGGTAATTCTCCGGCTTCGTTACGAAATCGAATGCACCACGCTCCAATGCAATGATAGTTTCCTTAGCTCCCTCTTTGGCAACAGTGCTGACCATTATAACAGTAATCTTTATCCTGTTTTTCTGCAATTGTTCAAGTAATTCCAGACCGTTCATCTTCGGCATGTTAATGTCAAGAACAACCGCATCATACAAAAGATGATTCTTAATAATAAGGTCTAACGCTTCAAGCCCGTTAGTAGCTAAATCCTGCACACAAAATCGATTATCTGAGTTGATTATATCAGATATAAGTCTTCTCATAAGTGCAGAGTCATCAACAACCAGAATTTTTTTAACACCCATTAATATTTCATCTCCATTCAATAATTTTTACTCTTTTTATCTGTAGTCCACATCCATTTTTCGCTGTCTTCGTTCTTCATTGAATATGTACTTTATTATTTCCTCACGTATTTTGCTGTCCAGTTCCACAAATTCCACCCGGTTCTCATACGTGTGCATCCCATTTTTCCCCTCTGCTGATGCAATCACCCTTCCTGCCAGAAGATATATTCTACATCTGTCATCATAACTGATTTTCAGGCGTATGTACATAAAATCATCTTTATTATATTTTTCATTTGAGATAAATCTTACTCCACCACCGCTGAAATCAAGGGCTACTCCACTCTTCAAGCCCTGTATATCCGACTCATCCGGAAGTTTTCCGCTCACTATAAATTCATTATACTCATCATTTTCCATAAGTCTGTACTCCAAATCCATTGTACAGCTTAATCGATAGTACTGCCTTCTCTGGAACTTTTTCAGTTCGTATTGCAGTTCAACAATCATGGAATAAATATTTTTTTCCTTCATCCTTTCTATTACAACTACTCTTCCGTGGTACAGACCTTTACTTGTATAGAAACATGCATCAAGTCTTGTGTTTGTG
>JBGVOL010000015.1:0-6890 GCA_045126475.1 Lachnospiraceae bacterium
GCATAATTGTAATCACATATTATTCCGTCAACCCAGTTGCTTATGTCAAGGCTCATCTCAAAGGGACAGACGTTATGCTTTGCGGCATATTCCTGTATGACCTCTCTTGTGATGTCAGACTCATTGTTTATAATATCAAAAACCGCCTCATTTATTCTGTCATAATGACCTTTTGCCCTTTCACAGTATACCGGATTGCAGTTTGTCTCATCCATGACACACATTTTTTCCTTTGCGGTAATTCCTATGGTCTTAAAATGAAGCCCGCTTCTTCTCAATGTCCTGAATGCCTCATGTGCCACCGTACCTGCGATTGTCTTTGCCGTCAGATAAAAAATCTTTTCTGCCTTATCCTCTCCCATGGCCTTAACCGCAGGAAATACTGTGGACATGGTCTTTCCCACGCCTGTAGGTGCCTGAATAAACAAATCCACCTTACGGTTTATTGCCTTGTAGACAGATACAGCCACATCTCTCTGCCCTGCCCTGTACTCATAGGGAAATTCCAGTTCCTTTGCCGTAAGAAGCATGAGATTACGGTTGTCATAAAGATACTGTGCCCACTTGTAATAAAGTTCAAGAACTCCGTCAAACCATTCAGTAAGCTGCTCTATGGTATATTCCTCATTAAAGCGCTTTATCTCCTCTGTATCAAGGTTTGCATAAGTCATCTGAATATCTATTTTTTCCAGTTCATTCTGTATACCGTACATATATCCGTAGCACATCGCCTGGGCTTTGTGTACAAATCTTGGTTCCTCAATAAAATAAAGGTCTGCATAGACACACTTTATCTCATCAATGACTGCCGATTTCCCGTCATCTCCGTCAATAATTCCGTCCGCACGACCTTCTACGGTTATGGAAAAATCAGTATACGGAAACTCCATGCGAAGAGGCACCTCCGCATGGTAACTTCCACCCATTTTTCCCTGTATTTTTTTGTGGAGCCTTGCACCCTCCTGCATGGCATCCTTATCGGCTCCTGACACTGTCCTGTTGTCTATGTCACCGCTTCTTAAAACAAACTCAACAAGATTTCTGACTGATATTTTCAGAACACCATTCTTAAAAGTTTCCATGGTTTTCCTCCAACTATCTCTTTGCCTTAATCATTCCTGCCACTGTCATAATGATAAACACAAACAGGTTGCTCACAACAATGGTCGCTCCCGTAGGCAGCTCCATCAGATACGATGTCACAAGACCTGTAAAGAAACAGAACATTGAAATAATAACCGACATTATCATTACTGTCCTGAAACGCCTTGTCACGCGCATGGCCGACAGCGCCGGAAAAATAATCAGACTTGATATCAATAATGTTCCCATTATCCTCATGCCTATAACTATTGTGACTGCCGTAAGAACTGCCAGTATCGTCTTATAAAGCTCCACCTTGAGGCCTGTAGCCCTGGCAAAATTCTCATCAAATGTTATGGCAAATATAGGATTATAAAAATAAATAAATGCTGCGATAATCACTATTCCCAGAACTATACACAGAACCATCTCCTGCTTGTCTATGGCGAGTATGCTTCCGAACATATAGCTGTTTAAGTCAATATTGGTGCCGCTTGACATGGAATTTACTATCATACCTATAGCCAGTGCACTTGACGATATAAGTCCGATTGCTGCATCTCCTTTTATCCTGCTGTTCTCACTGACTCTCAGCAGTAAAAATGCTGCGATAATCACTATAGGAATAGCCACTACCAACGGTGCCTGATTAAATGCAAGCCCCACTGCCATTGCACCAAAACCTACATGTGACAGACCATCGCCGATCATGGAATAGCGTTTAAGCACAAGGACCACTCCCAAAAGCGAAGCGCAGAGTGCCACAAGGCCGCCCACTATGATTGCCCTTACCATAAATGAATATGAAAACATTCCCATGATTTCCTCAAAAATACTCATTATCTGTCACCTCCGCTCTTATCATGTACATGATGGTGACACTGACATGATGGATTCTTACACTCGCTGTCAGCCGGTCCGTATTTCAGTTCCTCAGGGCTTATCTCCTCGTCAAGAGGAGTCTTTGGAAGCTTATCCTCATCTGCCATACAGCACTCCTCAGTACATCCTCCGTGAATAAGATAATCCTCCTTAGGTCCGAAATAATACTTATTATTCTTGTGCATATGAAGAATCTTATTGGAATACTTAATGGCATTGTCAATATCATGCGTAACCATGATTATAGTAATCCCGAAATCTTTATTAAGCTTATTTACAAGATGATACATATCAGCCGTTGCCACAGGGTCAAGACCTGTTACCGGCTCATCAAGTATAATCATTCTGTCAGTGGCACAAAGAGCCCTTGCAAGCAACACTCTCTGCTTCTGACCGCCGGAAAGGTCAGCGTAACAGCTCTTTCTCAAATCATACATTCCCATTCTTTTCAGGTTTGACATAGCAAGCTCTTTTTCCTTTTTTGTGTAAAACGGCATAAATCCTCTGTTTTTAAGACAGCCTGACAGTACCACCTCATACACTGATGCAGGAAAATCCTCCTGCATGGCGTTCTGCTGTGAGAGATAACCGATATTCTTACGGCTGCACCCCTCATCAAAGGTAACCTGCCCGCTCTTTAATGAAACAATACCAAGAATTCCCTTTAAAAGTGAACTTTTTCCTGTTCCGTTTTCACCGATTATACTTACATAATCGCCCTTTTCTATGGTAATCGAAAGATTGTCAACTACGTTTTCTTTCTCATACGCTATTGAAATATTCTTACATTCTAACTGTGACATTATTTCCTACTTTCCTGCTAATGTAACGCTTTCCTAAGATTTTCAACATTCTGTCTCATAAGTGAAACATATGTGGCTCCTGCTTCCATCTCTGCCTTTGAAACATTGTGACATGAATGGAGCAAAAGTATCTCTCCGCCTATTTCCTCAGCAATAATTCGTGCAGCTTTAGGGTCGGTCATCTCCTCGTAAAAAACATACACGGCACCATCTTCCTTCATTTTCTCAATAATCTTTACGATAAGTCTGGCACTTGGCTCCGACTCTGCCTGACAGGAATCAAATGCTGCCACATAATTTAGTCCATACTCATGAGCAAAATATGACATTGCAAACCTTCCGCCAAAATATATGGTATGGTTTTCGGCATTATGGACTATCTCCCTGAACTGACTGTCAATATCCTCAAGTTCTGCCAGATAATCATTTTTTCTTTCCTCATAGTATCTCTCATTTTCTTTATCCAGCTCAACAAGGGAAGCCGTCACATTTTCAACCATCTTCATGGCATTTACGGGACTTGTCCAGATATGAGGGTCTGCACCGTGTGAATGGTCATGACCTTCATGCTCCGATTCACCAAAGACTATATTCTCATCGTCATGGTCTGCCTCTTCATGTTCGTCATGTTCTTCCTCTTCGTGATCTGCGTCCTCATGTTCTTCCTCTTCATCATCGTGAACATGATTGTGCTCATGATTCTCTTCTTCACAAATAAGTTCTACACCCTCACTGACATCAAGAACCTTTAGTTCAGGATTGTCAATACTGTCAAGAATACCTGCAACCCACGGTTCCATCTCATCACCGGTATATATAAATAAATCAGCTTTATTTATCAGTATAATGTCAGAAGGAGTCGGTTCGAAATCATGTGACTCCACACCGGGCGATAAAAGCAGAACAACCTCCGCCTTATCACCTGCAATCTGTCTTGCAAAATCATACTGAGGAAACAATGTTGTGACTATAAGAAGCTTGTCCTCGTCAAGATTATCATATTTTCCGATGCCGCAACTGTAGGATGATACCACAACTGCAGCCATCAGGCACACTACCATTACTTTTTTTATTAAATTTCCCACTTTTTTGTTCCTTTAGATTACTGTAACTCGTGAATAAACAAACCGCTTCTTAACTTCGGCTCAAACCATGTAGACTTCGGTGGCATAAGAAGACCTGCGTCAGCCACATCAAAAAGCTCCTGTATTGAAGTAGGATACATTGAAAATGCCACTGTCATGTCCTCCTTACAACGTCTCTCAAGCTCACCTAAGCCTCTGATACCTCCGATAAAGTCAACTCTCTTGTCAACTCTCGGATCACCGATACCCAGTATAGGTGACAGAAGGTGGTTCTGCAGTACCGAAACGTCAAGTCCCTCAACAGGGTCATCCGATTTTATTTCGTCCTTTGCCGTAAGTTCATACCACTGTCCGTCAAGATACATTCCGACCTTACACTTCTTTGCCGGTGCATATGGTGTGGTGCCTACACATTTTACATCATAAACCTTTGACACCTTGTTAAGATATTCTTCCTTAGTATTGCCGTTTAAATCTTTTACAACCCTGTTGTAAGGCATAATCATAAGTTCCTCATCAGGGAATAATACTGACAAGAAGAAATTAAACTCCTCGGTACCGTCATAATCCAGGTGTTCCTCTCTTCTCTTCATACCAACCTTAACAGCCGACGCTGCCCTGTGGTGACCGTCTGCTATGTATATCTGTGAAATCTTATTAAATTCATTCTCTATTGTCTGAATATCCTCTGTCCCGCCAATCTTCCATACTGCATGACGTATGCCGTCATCAGACACAAAATCATAGACCGGAGCTTCCTTCTTCGCCTCTGCTATAACGTCGTTAATAACAGCATTTGCACGGTATGCAAGGAAAATTGGTCCTGTCTGGGCATTGCATTTATCTACATGGTTGATTCTGTCAACTTCCTTATCCGCTCTTGTGTTCTCATGCTTTTTGATAACACCGTTTGCGTAATCATCAATAGAGGCACATGCAACAAGACCTGTCTGCTTTCTGCCGTCCATTGTAAGCTCATATATGTAATAACAACGGTCATTATCAGTGATAAATGAGCCGTCTGCCTTCATATTTTCCAACAATTCCTTCGCCTTTTTATAAACTCTCTCGTCATATGTATCCACTGATGAATCAAACTGTGTCTCTGCCCTGTCAATATTAAGGAAAGACAATGGATTTCCCTTAACCGCCTGACATGCCTCCTCACGGTTATATACATCATACGGTAATGCTGCGATTCTATCTGCCTTATCCTCTGCAGGACGCACACAGACAAATGGTCTGACTGTTGCCATAATAAACTCCTCCTTTTGTAAACTCACTCTAAGTAGTATAGCTGTTTTAGTCATATAAAACAAGGCATTTTTAAATAATTGTTTCTAAACTCTCTTCACAAAAATAAGATAAGCAATAAGCCCACCCAGACTGAGCACATACCGGGTAGGCTTATTTATTTTCGCTTATTATTCTCATTATATATAGGTTAATACCTCTTTGCTTTTCGCTAAATGCCAAAGATGGGATTAAACACATATCTATCCTAAACATCAATAATTTAACAAATCTTACTTCTTCACAAAAGACATTTTCTCCTGTTCAGATAGCTCCTCAACTTTCATCCCTCTCTCCTTTGCATAATCCATAAGACCTCTCAAATCCATTTTTTCCTGAATTTGACTCAATAATATCGGATTAGGTGTCTTCTTCAATGAATCTCTATATTTCTTCATCTGTCCATTCATAATCATACACCTCCATTATTTTCTGAGCATTGATTTCATCAATGGCAAATTGATACGGATGCAACACTCCTATAGCTTCCCCATTAAATGCCTTTACATAATGATCAAGTAACTCTTTATTAGCTGCAAAGCCATACATATATCCATCATAACCATAGTCAAGCGATTTTTGTGCTGCTATAGCAAATAAATGTCCTCCAACTCCCAAATATCGAACATCTTCCGTCAATAACTTATTATTATCAGGGCTGGTGCACATCCATGTAATATACATAGCTTTCATATCCTTATCGGGTGCAATTGCAACTAATCCCTGTATATCAACTGAACCTTCGACAACAAGCGCATAAATCTCATTTTCTTCTGCTAAAGATGCCCAATTCACGTACCAACCATTCTTCTTGTTATACTTTTTTAAAAAAGACTTTCGCCTAACCCTGATAACCTCCGTCTGAACCAATTCACCGGTTTTGCCATCTTTTAAGCAAGGCGTAAACTCATCAATTACAACATTTACCATGACATCACCTTCCCATCCATTACAACATGCAATAATAACATCATTGATCTCGATAGCCCATATTCTTATGTATATTATACCCCATATTCAAATAATTCTCAATTATTTTTGGAGCAGTTATGTTGGAACTTCACGGATTCAAAAAGAAATAATAATATGATATAAACAAAGAACGTAGCAGATTGATATTATAAATCTAAATCTGCTACGTTTTGTACTCTTTACTGATTTACATTTGAAGTATATGTATACTTCTCCAATTTAGTTGTAACACACGCATTAAATAATAAATCTAAATTCTCGTATCCTAAATAGTAGTATTTTCCATGTTTGAATGCTTCTCCATATACACCGGTAAAACCACTACCACCTTTTGGTATACTATACCTTAATAAATCTACAACAAAGTCACCTTCACCGGTTATATACAAACTATCAAATCTTGTGTAATAATAATATGATAAGTCACCCTCACTATTACTTACATCAATTTGATATATTAAATAAAGATAATTTTCTGCTTCTCCATATCCAACGTTACCTTTTGAATTAAGTAAATAACAACCACGAAAATTTGTAGCTTTCATACTTTCGGTTTCAACCCAATTTGTATACACATATGACTTTAATGCATCCTCAGCCTGATTCTTCATTTTAGTCAACTGTTCATCAGGAATTTCTGACAAATCATCTACATATTTCGATAGGCCCTCAACATTATATTCCTTTTCCGTACTGATAAGTTTTATACCATTTTCCCTACAATACCGTTCAACTTGTTCATCATATTCAACAGTTACTTTAACCTTATCAC
>JBGVOL010000016.1:0-3283 GCA_045126475.1 Lachnospiraceae bacterium
ATGGGAAGATATCATTTGGGAGAACTAAGTCAATATTATTATTGAGCAAAGAATGGAAATCTTCAAATTTTATGATTCGAGGAAGAAAAATGAAAATAGCGTAAGCGATGAATAACCTACCGTTCCACATTTTCATCTCCATATGTAATAATACATTTACATGGAGTGATATCTGGCGGTTCTCGCTTATGCAACTTTTGTATTTTTTCACTTCAACAGTTCTTGAAGAGTTGTATTTTTTTACTCCAAAGTATTTAAGAACAATTGGAGAGATAATTAGCATGGACATAGTTCAACATTTATCCAAATCGGATCAGCACTGGTTTGATCTTATGATGGATTGCCGGACAAGCGGGCTTTCTGATAACCAATGGCTTAAACAGCATCATATCCATCCAGGGACTTTTTATTATCATCTTAAGGTTCTTCGCAATAAGGCATGTGAGATACCTGAACCCAATAAATCCGGAAAACATACCAGACAGGAAGTTGTTCCGGTCTCATTTCAGGAACCTGTTCTGATAAATGAATCTGATACCTCCGGGACAGTTACGGATTCTGCTGCGATAAGATTAAACATTCAGGGAATGACACTCGAAATATCCAACAGTGCAACACGTGAAATCATTCAAAATACGCTTTCTGTGTTGCACAGCTTTTGTTAGGCGATATCTCTGGTATTTCCAAAATCTACCTTGTGACCGGGCGGACCGATATGAGAAAATCCATATCGGGACTTATGGCAATCATCAGAGATACTTACCAAATGGATCCTTATGCCAATGCCATATACCTTTTCTGTGGCAGAAAAAACAATACTCTCAAAGCGCTGTATTTTGACAGGGATGGTTTCTGCTTATTACAGAAACGTCTGGATAACGGACGATTTCAGTGGCCCCGTAATCCATCAGAAGTAAAGTCCCTTACAAGACAGGAATTCCGGTGGTTAATGGAAGGCCTTTCCATCGAGCAGCCCAAAGCAATCCGTCCAATATCCAGAAAACAGTTCTGATTTGTGCAAAAAGTAGAAAATGAAAAATCTTTTTTCCTTCATCCTTTTGGGAAGAGCAGATTTATACACAGGGATTTTCATACGCCATTATTTATGCGGTCACAACTTTACCAGTGTGCTCTGCCCATGTGGATAAACGCGTTCAAAATACCATTAAGATGCTGATTTTGTAAGGTTTTCCACATATCCGGCTTCCGTCATATTTACCATTTGCAGCAGCGGGGAAGTTTGTCTTTCTTCCGTTTTTTGTATATGATAGCCTTAAAGAAAAACGAAGGGAGGACAGCCGGTTGCCAGCAGATAAAGACCTACAGATCCAGTTACTGCAGCAGATGCTTGAGCAGCAGCAGAAATATATTGAATCACTTGAAGCACGAAACATTGAGCAGGAAGCCACCATTGCAGACCTGCGTTCAGCAATAGATGAGCTGCGTTCACTCAAAGCGAATCTTGAAGAGACAATCGCTGAATTCAGGCGGAAATTCTTTGGTACCGGCAGTGAAAAGACTCCATCCGATACGGAGCCATCATCGGACAGACAGGATACACAGTCAGATGATGACAAAGTAAATGTCAATGGTTACACACGCCCGCGGAAGAATAAATCAAAAAGGAATGATATGTATCCTGACATTCCTGTGAGGGATGTCATATGTAAAGTGCCTGAAAAAGACCGTTACTGTCCGTACTGCAACGCACCGATGGTTCCGATTGCAAATACCTTTATCAGAGAGGAACTCCGGATCATTCCTGCCCGTGTAGAGCGTGTAAGATATCTTCAGGAGACACTGATCTGTCCCGAGTGCAGGAAAGATGGAGACGGAACAATAATAAAAGCAGATGCACCTGCTTCACTGATGAAGCACAGCCCGCTGTCACCATCCATAGGAGCTTTTGTGATATTTCATAAGATATTTATGAATACACCTTATTATCGTCAGGAAACAGCTGCTTTCCAGTATGGGATAAAGCTTCCAAGAGAGACAATGGCAAACTGGCTTATATATTGTGGACAGGAATATTTCCTTCCCATTTTTGAAAAAATGCATTCCCTGTTGTTAAACAGGGACATCATACATGCAGATGAAACGACCTGTCAGGTCTTAAGGGAAGAAAACAAAACTGCTGAGTCCACATCATATATGTGGCTCTATGCTTCTGGTACAGACGGCCTTCCAAAGATTATTCTTTATGATTATCAGCCCGGACGCGCAGGCGCATATCCCAGGGAGTTCCTTGCAGGTTTCAGTGGGCTACTCCAGTGTGACGGGTATCAGGGATACAACGCAGTTGAAGATGTAATCCTTGTATGCTGTATGGCACACTGCCGCAGAAAGTTCTTTGAAGCAGTCCCGGCAGCGCGCAGAAAAAAGCTGAAACTGCTGGATATCAATTCAGAAGAAACAATCCCTGACCAGGACATCCCGGCAGAATCGAAATGGCCCGATATGATTCCTGCCGAAATAGGACTGGCCCACTGCAATAAGTTGTTCCATATAGAACAGGGGCTGAAAGCCCTTGAACCGGAAGAACGTAGCAGAAAACGCCGGGAACTTGAAACACCGGTATGGGACAGCTTCTGGAAATGGCTTGCTACTGTAGATCCACTAGGGGGAAGTAAGCTTGCAAAAGCAGTGACTTACGCAAACAATCACAAAGATACACTTGTCAATTATATGCTGGATGGCAGGTGTGAGATTTCGAATAACAGGGCCGAGAGATGTGCAAAGTCTTATGCCATAGGCAGAAAGAATTCCCTGTTCCACACATCAGTTGATGGTGCACAGGCAAGCGCAATAATGTACAGCATAGTGGAAACAGCAAAAGCCAATGGACTGAATGTGCTTCAGTACTTATATATGGTTCTGCTGTATATGCCGGACTATAAAAATGAGCCCGCAGGCATTGAACAGCTATTACCATGGAGTGAGTTCATGAAGGAGTACTGCACCGGACCTGCTGATTTTGAAACAATAACACCAGAAAATCATGCCCCTTTGCCATTGTAATGGTAAAGGGTTAGATGTGCTAGACGGTAGATTATTCATCGCTTACATAGTGATTGCATTTTGACTGAATATTGCTTTACTTCTTATAATATGAACTATAGCACTATTTATTATAATAAAGGGATATTGTCTAATAATGAAAAGACACTCAACATAACGTTTGAAGAGTGTTTTTTTGTTGCTTTAAAAGAGGTAAATTGATGATATTAAGAGATTTGATTAGCATACCATCAAATTAGAATAAATTTGGAATATGAATAGA
>JBGVOL010000017.1:0-4494 GCA_045126475.1 Lachnospiraceae bacterium
GATACACCGAAAGTATTTCTCGAAACGAACTATCAATCACTTGATTTAAGTTCCGGACTGGTGGCAGAGCAGGGAAAGGCAAGGTGATGGGATGCAGAATTTCACAGAGGATGAGCTTGCAATCGCAAAGTCGGTTGACCTTGTGGCTGTTGCAGCAAGTCTTGGATACACACCGAAAAGGATTGGCAATTATTACACGCTGAAAGAAATGGATTCCATGAGAATCTATAACCGAAGTCACTGGTGCAGGTTTTCGAGACGGTATGAAAAAGGAGAAAATGGAGGTTCACAGATTGACTTTCTCAAGGTGTTTGCCGGGATGGATGTCAAAGAAGCAGTATTCTGGTTATTAGATTTTGCCGGATATCGAAGAATCAATGATACTCCTGAAAAGCCAGTACTAAAATATCAAGTCCCGTATAAGGAAGTGGTAAAGAAACCTTTTGTGTTACCACAACCGGCACACAGCAATGCCTATCTTTATGAGTACCTCACAAACGATAGGGCTATCAGTAGAGATGTTGTGAACTTCTTTGTTAATCAGGGACTTATCTATGAGAGTTTGCCTTATCACAATATTGTGTTTAAGGGAAACGACCAGGACGGTGTCACCAGATTTGCAAGTATGCGGGGTGTTTTTGACAAGCAGGGGAAACCATTTAAGTGTGATGTGCCGGGCAATGATAAGCGGTATGGCTTTAATATTGCAAATGAAGCCAGCACAGAGCTGATGGTATTTGAGGCTGCCATTGACCTGATGAGCTATATGGATATTCACAGGGATTTTGAGAGTAACAAGATTGCCCTTGGCATGGTGGCTGATGCACCGCTTGTAACATTCTTAAAAGAACATCCGCAGATATCAAGCATAAGGTTTTGTCTTGACAATGACAAACCTGGGAGGGAAGCGACGGAGAAACTGATGGAAAAGTATTATGAACTTGGTTATGAAGTGGCAGATTCTCCACCACCGAAAGGCTGCAAGGATTACAACGAATGGCTGGTGAAAGCAAGAAACGAAAAGCAGTGTAATCTTTACAGTAAAAACAGGGAAATACCTTAAATAATACTGTAAAGTGGGTTTTTCACATCAGAAACTCATGTAAAAGCACAAATAGCTCAGAATCGGGCAGAAAAAGTGCACCTCATTTTTTGATGTGAAAATGCCAAAATGAATCATATTTTACAGTAAAGAGCAATATTTCCCCCATATTTTACTGTATGCAATTTTTTTATGATTTTTGGCTTCAAAAAAGTCACCCGTATTTTACTGTAAAAAGGCTGGAATACTTTGTATTTTCGTGCAGATGGGTATTTTCACTCCATATTTTACAGTAAAGGGATAATAACAGGGGTTTCAGGGGGTTAGCACCCTGACAAGATGCATTGGAGGAGGCAGAGCCGTCTCTAATGCGTATCTTGCCATGGACTGGGACAGTTCATGGGAGAGAGATTAGGAAAAGATTTACAAAACACGGATAAGGAGGTGTACAGGAGCAATGGATGAAAAAATGCACTTTATGACAGAACCGGAAGAACTTTTGAACTGGATGAAAGAGCATGAAGAGTTCAAAGTGATGAATAAGGAAGATGCACAGATACTTCTGAATTATATGGAAGGTCATGATTACAGGCTTGGTACAGATAAGGATGGAAGCCTTGTCAGAGTGGATATCAATACTGATGAGTATGAGGCAGAGCCATATTCACTTGATGATGTAATCGACATTGTGTGTGAGTGGAATGATGAGCTGATCCGCTACACATCACAGGAATTAAATGAGCTTTCACAAGGACAGGATAAGAGTTCGCTGGAAGTGAAGCTCGCAAGCTTAAAGCAGGATGAAATAAGACTTGATAAGATGTTTGAACAGACAAAATACCCGGCAGAGATAGAAGCCCTTGCCGTACAGCTTGCAGATGCTTTCATTGAAAGACTTGGGCTTGTTGGTATTGACCAGTCTGTTAAGGAACTTACAGATTCTATCCGGTCTGAGCCTGTTAAGGGAGGTGCCAGATAATGGCAGATAAGATTCATTGCGTCAAAAAGACGCTGAGACTTACACCGGCTGAAAGTAGACTTCTGTCTGAAAAAGCAGAGACTTTTCATATGAATGAGGCAGAATATTTAAGGCTTTTAATCAGCCAGACGCCAAACGATTACCCGGAAATCAGCCAAGAGCTTAAACAGCTGATAAATGAGGTAAATCATATCGGTGTGAATATCAACCAGATTGTGCATCATCACAATTATGAGTTGTATTCAAAAGAGGACAGACAGCAGCTTATCGCATATATGAAAAAACTCAACAATACAGTTAAAGAGGTGGTGGTGCGGCTTGGCAATCAGTAAGATTCTTCATATGAAGGATTGCGGAAGCAGTTTTCATGGAAAGCATTTGAAGTCTGCCCTTGAATATATTGCTGTTCCGGAAAAGACACAGAATGGCAGGCTTGTATCAGCCATAAACTGCCAGGTGGATAATGCCTTTGAGCAGATGAAGGAAACAAAGAAAAAGTTCAACAAAACAGATAAACGGCAGGCGTATCATATCATACTTTCCTTTAAGGAAGGGGAAGTTAGTCCGGATACTGTATTTGAGCTGACTGAGAGGTTTGTGAAAGAGTATCTTGGAAATGATTATGAAGCAGTATTTGCAGTTCATGACAATACTGAGCATCCACACAGTCACATTGTATTTAACAGTGTATCCTTCAGGGATGGAAAGAAATATCATTACCAGAAGGGGGATTGGGAGAAGTATATCCAGCCAATTACCAACAGGCTCTGTAAGGAGTATGGTCTTTCCACGATTGAGCTTGACGAAGAATCAGGAAAAAGAAGAGGAAGGGATTCCTATCAGGAATGGAATTCCTACCGTGACGGAAAGTTCGTATGGAGCAGGATGGTGGCAAGGGATGTGGATGCCTGTATCATTCAGGCAGCATCATTTGAAAGTTTTGTATCCATGCTTGAGAACAAAGGCTATGAAGTGAAAAATGCTAATGGCGAGGGAAAGTATCTGGCAGTCAAGCCACAGGGAATGAAGCGTTTTGTAAGACTAAAATCTCTGGGAGAGGAATATACCGAAGAGCGCATCCGACAGCGAATATATGAAGAGAATATTTCCTCATATATAAAAGAAAACAAGCCAAGAATTGTATATTGCAGGGTGCGCCGGTATAAAAGGGCAAAGATGTCCGGGTTACAGAAAAAGTATTATGCGAGGCTGTACCGGATTGGGAAGCTTAAGAAAAAAGCCTATTCTGTGGCATGGAAGTACAGGGATGAGATTAAGAAGATGCAGAAATTGCAGGCACAGTATCAGTTTCTTGTAAGGCATGATATTCATTCCGTAGTTGATCTGGCACTTGTGGAAGATAATCTTACGGATAAAAGAAAAGAGGCATCTGCCATGAAAAGCCGGATTTACCGGGCAAACAGCAAGAATAAGGAGCTTTATGATATTGCAAATGAGATGGATGAACTTTTGGAGTGTGAAAATTCCTTTAGAAACGGAGATGTGTTTTTCGAGGATGAGCATAACAGATGGCTTTTGCTGGAGAGCAGATTAAAGGAGCTTGGCTATTCCTATGATGAGGTAAAGGCATTAAAAGAGCATTACCGTAGTGAAGGAGCAAAACTGAAAAGTCTGGAACAGGAAGCATCGAAAGAGTTGAAACTTGCAGAATCTATCAGAAAAGATTTTGTTGGTGCAGACGGACAGGAAGTTGAAAGACAGCAGGAAGAAGTAAAAGAACAGAATATGGAACACGAGAAGCAGCCAAGACGATAGGCTGTTATTTTTTTGAAAGAAGGAGGAAATGCAGATGGAAAGACAGATGACGGCAGTTGATGTCCAGGCATACCTTAGAGATGTAAAGGACAGAATCATGGATTCCAGGGTCATAGCTCTAGTTGAAGAAGATTTGGAACACGGGCTGATGCCGGGCGAGATTAATGATTATACAGACAGGGGACTTAGTTTTGAACAGATGAAGGCTGTTTCTGATATGTATCGAAACAAAATTCCCATGGCAGTAGTTGCATCTATTGGTGCAAAAAAATATGATGCAGAGAAAATGAGGGTGGCAACAGAGCTTTATCTGAAGCAGATACCGGTTGAAGATATTGAGAAGGCATTGGCAGATACAAATACTGCTCTTGATATGAGAAAGGCATTTGGACTAGCATTAGGCAAGGTACAGACTGCAATAGCGGTTTCTGAGGATACGATAACAAAGGAACCGCTTGAGAAGGAGCAGGCAAAGGAACTTACCGAAATGATTCGTTCTCTTACGGAGGCTGTCCAGTCCCATACGGGGAATTATGAGGCAATCGAGAAGATGCTGAAACAGATGGAAACAATCCGCCTTGATGAAGCTGTAGCTAAGAATCTTACTTCTCTTAATGAAAAGCTGGAAAAAGAGAACAGGGAATTTACGGAACAGCTTGAAGGCAAGCAGAACGAAGTCAATAAGGGATTGCAGACC
>JBGVOL010000018.1:0-4608 GCA_045126475.1 Lachnospiraceae bacterium
AGGAAAAGAGAGATGTATTAAAGTCAGAACTTGGAAAGGCCGTATCTATACTTAGTAAGCCGGAAAGCTTTCTGATGGTGGGCTTTGAAGATAATTACGACCTGTATATGGGCGGAAAGAAATTGGATAAGGGAGCTTATGTTTCCGTTAGCTTATTCGGAAATGCCTCACAGACAGCATATGAGAATATGACGGCAAGAATTTGTGAACTGTATGAGAAGGAACTTGGAATACCGGGAAATGCTGTCTATGTAACATATCATGGAGTAAATGACTGGGGCTGGAACGGACAGAACTTCTAAACTACCTGTTTCCGAGCTGCCAGAAAGCCACAGCACTTGCCGCTGCGACATTAAGGGAATCGACACCGTGAGACATAGGTATACGCACAGTGTAATCACAGTCAGAAATGGTGTCGAAAGCAAGTCCGTCACCTTCACTGCCAAGTACGATGGCAAGCTTATCTTCTGCCATAAGTACAGGGTTGTCGATGGCGATGGAATCATCGCTTAATGCCATGGCGGCAGTTTTAAAACCTAATTCGTGTAAATGTTTTATGTCATAACAGGAGTTCTCGTCGGACTCATTGCCGAGGAATGTCCACGGAATCTGAAATACAGTGCCCATGCTGACTCTTATAGCACGTCTGTATAAGGGGTTGCTGCATGAGGGGGTAAGCAGGACAGCGTCAATGTTAAGGGCGGCAGCAGAGCGGAAAATAGCACCTACATTAGTAGGATTCATTATATTCTCAAGTACGGCAATTCGGCGGGCACCTGCACATGCATCTTCAACACGTGGAAGCATAGGCCGGTGCATGGCACAAAGCATGCCCCGTGTCAGTTTAAATCCGGTAAGCTTAGTAAGTACATCAAATTCAGCAGTATAGACAGGAATCTGCCTACAGCGGGAGATAATGTCATGGGCCTGTCCTTCTATATGCTTTTTCTCGCAAAGAATAGAGACGGGTACACATCCTGCGTCAAGAGCACGTTCAATTACCTTTGGACTTTCTGCAATAAAAATCCCTTTTTCAGGTTCGTGACGGTTTAAAAGCTGCCCTTCCGTAAGACGGGCATATATATCCAGTTCCGGTGCTTCAAAATCTGTTATTTCAATGATATTTGACATACGAATCTCCTTAATGTAAAATTGTGTTCAGCATTGAGTTATGTTTATTAATATTCACAAAAGATTATAGTGTTATGAAAAAAAGATGTCAAACAGGATTATATAACACGTGGGAGAATACAGCGAAAAAAAGATATGATAATGTAAGGTAAACCTTAGATTTACTCTTGCATAATGACCTGTAATGGTTTATAATTACCACCATAAAAGAAATAAAAACTTCAGGGCGGGGTGTGATTCCCCACCGGCGGTAAAGTCCGCGAGTGATTGCCTTGGCATGAACTGACCCGGTGAGATTCCGGGACCGACAGTATAGTCTGGATGAGAGAAGTTGTATTGAACGGATAGCGCAAAGGCAAAGTGTTATTTGTTCTTAAATTTGATTTGTATACATCGCCCTGTGAAAAATTCACAGGGCGTTTTTATCGTATTTTGGAGGCAGATTATGATGCATAAAGAATATATGCAGCGTGCAATTGAACTTGCACGTAAAGGTATAGGGTGGACATCGCCTAATCCCATGGTGGGAGCTGTTATAGTAAAAGACGGCAGGATCATCGGGGAAGGTTATCATGAAAAATGCGGCGAGCTCCATGCTGAGAGAAATGCCATTGCATCTCTAAGGGAATCAGCAGAAGGGGCAACACTCTACGTTACATTGGAGCCGTGCTGCCATTACGGAAAGACGCCGCCTTGTACCGAGGCAATATTGGAGCAGAAAATAAGCAGGGTGTATATTGGCTCAAGAGACCCTAATCCGTTGGTGGCAGGAAAAGGAGCAAGGATTCTTAGAGAGCACGGAGTTGAGGTTATAGAAGATTTTATGCGGGAAGAATGCGATGCATTAAATCCTGTATTCTTTCATTACATTACAAAAAAGACACCGTATGTGATTATGAAGTATGCCATGACCCTTGATGGAAAGATTGCGACCCATACAGGAGCTTCAAAATGGATTACAGGGGAGGCGGCAAGAAATCATGTTCATGGTCTTCGAGGCTGTTATGCTGCCATAATGGCAGGAATAGGAACGGTGCTTGCCGATGACCCAATGTTAAACTGCCGTATTGATGGAGCACATCAGCCGCTTAGAGTGATAATTGACTCCAATCTTCGCATCCCTACGAACAGCAGAATCCTTGAGACAGCCGGAGAATATCCTACACTGATTGTCTGTGCAGAAGAAAATGATAGAACAGAAGAAATCAGGCAGTGTGGGGCAGAAGTTATTGCACTTCCGGATGGAAATGGAAGGGTGTCATTAAAGAGCCTTATGGAATATCTGGGAAGCAGGCAGATAGACAGTGTTTTTGTGGAGGGCGGAGGCGAGATTCATGAATCCTGCATGAAAGCCGGAATAGTAAATCATGTCTGTTGCTATATTGCTCCGAAAATTATCGGTGGAAGAGATGCAAAGACTCCTGTTGAGGGATGCGGTGTTGCAAACATGGAGGAAGCAATGCTGCTTTCCAATAAAAAGATTACAACACTTGGAGATGACCTTCTTTTAGAGTATGATGTAAAGGAGGATGATTAATGTTTACCGGAATCGTTGAAGAGATAGGAAAAATAAGGCATGTGATTTCAGGTTCCGTTTCAGGCGAGATACAAATAGGAGCATCAAAGGTCCTTGAAGGTACAAAAGTCGGTGATTCCATTGCGGTGAATGGCGTGTGCCTTACGGTGACAAGGCTTAACAGGGACGGTTTCTGTGCAGATGTAATGCCTGAGACATTGAGAAGAACAAACCTTGGAAAGCTTAACAGTGGTGATTCTGTTAATCTTGAACGTGCCATGGCTGCAGACGGACGCTTTGGCGGACATATTGTGTCGGGTCACATTGACGGAGTCGGATATATACACGAAAAAAGGCCGGAGGGAAATGCTGTATGGGTAAAGATAGGAGCACCAACGGAGATACTTGACTTAATAGTGGAGAAGGGTTCCATTGCAATCGACGGCATAAGTCTTACGGTTGCAACAGTAAGTGACAGAGATTTTCAGGTGTCGGTCATTCCTCACACGGGGGAAGAGACAATTCTTCTCAAAAGAGAAGTGGGAGAAGCCGTAAATCTTGAAAATGACATTGTTGGAAAATATATTCAGAAATTTCAGAAACAGTTAAATGCGAAGCCTGAGAAACAGGAAAGCAGAATCACAATGGAGTTTCTGGCGGAACATGGATTTAAGTAACAGCCGCAGAAATATATGTGATTTAGTTAGGAGGTAGAAATGGAATTTAAATATAATACAATTCCCGAAGCATTGGAAGCATTGAGGCAGGGGAAAATTATCGTATGCACAGATGACCCTGACAGGGAAAATGAGGGTGACTTTATATGTGCGGCGGAGTTTGCCACAACAGAAAATATAAATTTTATGGCAAAATACGGAAGAGGTCTTATATGCACTCCTATGTCTGATGAGGTGGCACACAGATTAAATCTTCCGCAGATGGTTTCGGAAAATACGGATAACCATTGTACTGCATTTACGGTGTCAATTGACCATGTGGATACCACAACAGGCATCTCGGCAGAGGAGAGGGGCTACACATGCAGAAGCCTCTGCGACAAAAACACACGTCCGGGTGACCTTAGAAGGCCGGGCCACGTATTTCCGCTTGTTGCAAGACACGGTGGTGTTCTGGTGAGAAACGGTCATACAGAGGCAACCGTTGATTTGTGCAGACTGGCAGGCCTTACGGAGTGCGGAATCTGCTGCGAGATTATGAGAGAAGACGGTACAATGATGCGTACACCGGAGCTTAAAGAACTGAGTCAGAAGTTTGGTCTTGTGTTTATCACAATTAAGGATTTGCAGGATTATATCAGACGGTACGAGCAGCACATGAAGAGGGAAGTCTGCGCCATGCTTCCGACTACTTACGGTGATTTTCAGATTTACGGTTATGTCAATGATATTTCGGGAGAACACCATGTAGCGCTGGTATGCGGAGATATTTCTGACGGGGAAAATGTTCTTTGCCGTGTTCATTCTGAGTGCCTTACAGGTGATGTTTTTGGCTCCGGACGCTGCGATTGCGGTGCGCAGCTTCACAGTGCCATGGAAATGGTGCAGAAGGAAGGAAGGGGAATTATCCTCTATATGCGTCAGGAGGGTCGTGGAATAGGTCTGATTAATAAGCTTAAGGCATATGTTCTTCAGGAAAACGGAAGAGATACGGTAGAGGCAAATCTTGAGCTTGGCTTTGAGCCGGACCTTCGTGAGTACTGGTGCGGTGCCCAGATTCTTCAGGATCTTGGTGTAAAGACACTTCGTCTTATGACAAATAATCCTAGTAAGGTTTATGGTCTGGAAGGATTCAACTTTGAAATCGTTGAAAGAGTACCTATTGAGATTGCACCGGGAAAATATGATAAATTTTATTTAAAGACGAAACAGGAAAAAATGGGACACATATTTAAGTCCATTTCATTTGATAAATAATTTTAGGAGGAAAAGAATATGAGTATT
>JBGVOL010000019.1:0-7162 GCA_045126475.1 Lachnospiraceae bacterium
CCATGGATGGTGAATTGCGCGTCGGTTACGTAGTTCTATATAACTTTAAAGGCAAAACATTTAGATATTCTTACATTCGTAGCACCGAATAAAAAATATGGTTTAATTATATGAATCTTAAGTAAGATAAACAGAAATCTACTCCTCCGTAAGCATCTTCACCGGCTCTACTTTTCGTATCTTTGAGGATACTGCCATGGCTACAATAAGTGCCACAAGGGTTATACCTATGACAGTTCCTATAAGATAAACCGGCGATATGCTTACACTGCACTTCTCTATGCCACAGAAGGACAGACATGCGCATGACATCGGACCGGCCGTAAATATGGATGCAATAGCTCCCACAACAGCTCCCGCAAATATTACAGGGAGATTTGACATAACAGTCTGTACCATAAGATTTCCTGTGGTATAACCGATAGCCTTATATATTCCGTTGTTCTTCCTGTCACTTAACACCTTTGTTCTGATAAGGAGGAACACAACAAGGAATACAACAACTACAGTTATGATAACAAATAATGCACAAATCATTGTCATGGCCATTGCCACTACTGACAGTGACGAATCTGCCATTTTCTCTGACTCTACCACCTGTATTCCCGGATAGCTCTTTGCCATGGCTGCATTAATATCTTCAAAGTCATAACCTTCATTTGCATAAATATATATCTGCAGAGTGTTTGCATTTCCGTTAAGCCTCTCGGCTCCGTCATAATTAAGAAGCATTTTCCAGCCTCCGTTATTTATAATCTGCATTACTCCCGATACAATATAAGTCATCTTTTCTCCGTCACCCTGAAGATAAATAATATCACCTACAGAAACTCCGAAGAAATCTCTAACCATTGTAGATATGACAATCTCATTATCGCATACAGGAAGTGAACCCTCCAGTGTATTAATATTTTCTAGGATTTCCGGATTCTTCCACACATCGCAGGTGATAGTCTTACTCTTCTCACCATTTGTCACATTTATATCCAGACAGCCATAGAAATTTACCTTCTCCACCTCAGGCCAGTTTTCAATTTCTGCGCCCATTTCTTCCGGATTTTCCCCTGATGTGATGGCTGTTCCAAGTTCTGCCCCCACAAGACTTAGCATAAAATCCCTGTCCAGTGCAAAATTATCATACATTCCAAATCCTATACAGCTTGCACAGCTTAATATGGCAACTATGACAAGAATACCCATATTTTTAAACTTTGCACCGAATATATTTTTCACTCCGATAGCTGTATTTACAGGGAGCTTGCTCTTATGAAGCGGAATGACATTCTTCTTAAAATTGTGGGTGTGTATACCGCCACGCAAAGCGTCAAGTACATTTACCCTCTTATATGTCATGCTGCTTATGTGGGTAATAAGCAGTACAACTGCCATGACGACTGCGAAAGCCAATGCTCCGTATCCCATGTCAAAGCCCACACTGTAATGAAGTCCCATCATAAGTGCCTGAATGTTTCCAACAACACCTTCACCAAGAACACTTAAAATAAGACCCAATGTGCATCCCGCAACTCCGATAATACCCATTTCCATAAGAGTGGCACTTCTAAGCTGCCTTGATGTATAACCGCACGCCTGCAATATACCTATATTTTTAAGATTGTCCTCTATAAAGTTCTTAACGCTGAAACGCATAATGATAACTGCAATCAACATAAGAATAGCAGAAAATGCAAGTGTTATGCCCATGCAAATGCCCGGCATCATGGTTAATCCGCCTTTCACACTCTCATATACGAGTCCGAAAATCGAATCATCATCTCTTCCGCCTAACATATCTGTAAATGTATCTACATATTCGTAAACATCCGCATTTTCATCAAGAAGCATCCTACACTCGTTGTACTGAAGTTTTTTGCCTGCCCCTTCCGAAATGCGTTCCATATTTTCTTTTGAAATATAACAGCGGTACATTGATATATTTAATGGAGTTGCAAACAAAGGGTCCTCTGTGAATCCCATTACTTCAAACTCATATGTTTCCCCGCTTATTTCCATATGAAGAATGTCGCCTATATTGTAGCCTTCACTTATATTCATGTAGTATGGAAGTATAATGGAATTTTCCTTCTCCTGACCATGTTCAACCAGATTCAGCTTATTTATATTCCGTTCCTCACCGATTGCACTTAAAATAAATATGTAATCCTTTTTATCCGAGCTGTCCTCACCGTAATACTTCACACCGGGAATATACAGTACAGGTGAAATCTCATACGCCTTCACCTCGTCAAGATGATTCCATATCTCCTTTGCAAACTCTACACCCTTGTCACTGGTGATATAAGTATGGTCCGCAGTGTTACAGGCATTCTTTGTGTTATCAATGACTTCATTTACATTGCCAAGAACAGAGGTGCTTATATATAAAAGCATTGTGGAAAGTATAATGAGTAATGTCACAACTGCCACATCGCTCTTTTTCTTCTTCATGTTGTTTTTTGCCAAAAAGAATGAGGTATACATGATTACCACCCCATTTCCTGAAGAAATGCTTTAAGCTTCTCATGTCTTTCCCTGTCGCCGCTTACATACTTTCCAAGGTTCAGTTCTCCCATGATGATACCGTCGCTTAAATAAAGTATCCTGTTGCCTCTTCTTGCTGACTTCATGTCATGTGTAACCATGACAATTGTCTGTCCCTCATTATTAAAGTCCGTCAATATGTTAAGTACATTCTCCGTATTCTTTGAATTCAAGGCTCCTGTAGGCTCATCAGCGAACACGATGTCAGGACTGTTGATTACTCCTCTAACAACTGCTGCCCTCTGCTGTTCACCACCTGACAACTGTGTCGGGAACTTTCCGTAACATTTCTCATCAAGGCCTACTCTTTTAAGGAGCATTTTTGCTCTCTCGGCTATAGCCTTTCTATCCTTCGACACAAGAAGACCGCTGACCATTATATTGTCTAAGATGCTCATTGTATCATTTAAGTAATTGTGCTGGAACACGAAGCCGCAATGCTTTCTTCTAAACATCGCAAGCTTGTCGTTATTATACTTTGAAATCTCCTCCCCCTCATAAGCTATACTGCCAAGAGTTGGTCTGTCCATGCCCGACAGAGCGTATAAAAGTGTACTCTTTCCTGAACCGGAATTGCCCATAACTACGGTAAAGTCACCTTTATTAACAGTAACATTTAAATTTTTCAGCACATGCTGCTGTGTATTCTCGTTAGAAAATGTCTTGCATAAATCCTTTGCAATAAGAAGTTCGCTCATGCTTTATCCTCTCCTTTATATTTGATGGTTATATCATACATGATTTGAGGGCTAAAGTCTTTTCCTGTTCCTTGTCAGTTTCTTAACTGATTCTTAACAGGCTGTGAAAATCCTACACCTTCCTTACAAACAGCTCCACCACAAATCCGTTATCGTTATAATAATCAAGCTCTCCGCCCATCTGCTGCATAAAACATTTTGACAGATAAAGTCCTATACCTGAACCGGATTTTCCCTTTGCATTGGCTCCCCTGTAAAACTTTTCCGAGATAAGGGCAAGCTCCTCTTCAGGCACTCCGCTGCCATGATCGCGAATAATTATCCGTATACCCTTTGCCTGTCCGCCATCCTGATTTTCCTCTTTGAAGCTTACATATATATCCGTTCCCGCGTATTTGTAGGAATTATTTACAATATTGTCGATAACCTGCTTCATACGAAGCTTATCCATTTTAACGAGGCATTCAGGTATCTGATTTTTCATAATAATATTTCCGTAATACTTCAAATCATTAAACATCTCAGGAATTGCAAGAGAACTTTCCTCCATCACCTCCACCTTCAATGCCTGAAGCTCCTCCATGGTTGCATGAAACATATTTCCGATAAGCTGGTCTATCATGTCTGCCTTATTTATAATCACATCAATTTTATGGAGTGTATCCTGATTTTTCTCCGTAATCTGCATGACCTCACAGGTTGCCTTAATGGTCGATACAGGAGTTTTTATGTCATGTGACAGCTCTGCCACAAGCTCCTTTTTGCTGATATTTGCCTGATACTCCCGCTCTCTGGCATTCTTAAGTTCCTCACGCATAATGTCAAAACTCTCCGTAAATGCTCCGAACATATTTCTCTTTTTCATTGGAAGGCTGAAATCAAGATTGCCCTTGGCAACATCCCCGCTGAATCTCTCAAGTACATGAAACGGTCTTATAAAAAGATAATATATGACTGCAAGCAGAAGATAACCGGCAACTGTAAGCACTGCAACAATAATAAAAACTGCTTCTGCCCTCTTTCTGCTAAGACTCTCATAACGGTTCTTAGCCATCTCCCACGCAATCTTCCCCGCAAGCTCCCCGTTATGAAAATAGTCAAAAATAACAGCGCCGTCACTTATAAGTTCATTTAGCCGCTGTCCGTAATTTTCACTTTGTCTCAATAAAACTATGCAATCATAATCTGCTTCTATTTCTCTTACAACCTCATCCAATAATACATCGTCTTTATCAGATTCGCTGACCGTCTGCCCTTCCGCAAGCAGGCTCTCTAACTCAGTCTCCACCTGTTTCAACTGCCTGTTGTAATAGACCATATCCACATCAAACTGATTCTCTTTTGTCATTTCCATATATACAAAGCACAGTAGAAGCACTACCGCCACTGTGTACCCTGCCACAATATACCTCATTTTCATAACAGGCTGCATCCCTTTCTCTTAAACCGAAAACATCTATATCTCCAATATGTATCCCGTTCCCCATATGGTCTTTATAAGCTTTGGCTCATTGGGATTATCCTCTAACTTCTCCCGAAGCTTTCGTATATGTACATTAAGTGTTCCGTCACTGAAATATGTATCACCCCAAACCATATCAAACAGGGTTTCCTTCTTTACAATGGTATTTCTGCTATCAAATAAACATTTAAGCAGCTTAAATTCCTTCGCCTTTAAGCTTACCTCCCTGCCATCTATGTATGCTTTCATGGCTGCCTCATCAAGACGAAGCCTCAATGACTCTTCTGCCGTTGCCTCGCTCTCCTGTGTTCGAGTTTCCTGCATAATGGCATTTCTTTTCAATACAGCCTTCACCTTGGCGAGAAGTATACTCAAGGTGTAAGGCTTCTTTATGTAATCGTCGCCGCCGATATTAAGCGCCACAAGAACATCCTCGTCACTCTGCCTTGCACTGACAAACAATATGGGCATATTCCATTTTTCTCTGATAGTTTTACACAGCTTAAAGCCGCTCTCCTCCTGTAAATTAATGTCAAGCAGCATCAAATCGTACTCCGTGTCCTCAAGCTTCTTCAGACAGGTTTCACCATCAGCCACCGTATCGCAGGTTACACCAAACAACTCAAAATATTCCCTTGTCATGTCTGCAAGTTCTGTCTCGTCATCAACTATAAGACAGTTCTTGTGAAAATTGTGATTCTCCATGCTAATGTCTGTTCCTCCATTTATCCTCAAACTATGAGGCACTTGCCCCGCAACTACATTAAATATGCCATATATTATTATATAAATCAATAATTACATCACACCAGCTTTTCCATGCACTTATTGTCGGCGGCATTTTTTAACCTCACTGCTGCATTGACATTTATAAGCTTCAGGTATTCAAAAAGTTCTTCGTCATTATCATAATAACTTTCTACAACCTTTTTGCAAAGCCTCTCAAGAAGGGCAGCAATCTCCTCTCCCTTCATCCTGCTAAGCTTAACCTCAAGAATCTCCCTGTCATCTTTTGTTAAATCACCGAGACTACCGTCCCTGCCTATAAGAATATGCGCCATGACTTTTATATATACAACCTCACATATGTTGTCAATCATTCTTCTGTAATCGGTACTGTATCTGTTTAGAACAGTTATTATAGCCTTTCTTTGAAAGCCTCCGAGAAATATCTGTTCCAGCCTTATACAGTTAATATATTTAAAAATGGCATCTATTCCTCTATCTCCCGACAAATCGTAAGCAACCGGATAATCAAGTGTCAGAAGCGTATTCTGTGGATTGTATTTTGCATCGTACCATTTGAAAAATTCAGGCATACCCTTTATGAAAGTATCATGCAGACATTCATTGTCATAATCATCAAAATCCTTTATAACCTGATTATATATCTCCACAGAACGCTTCACCTTATCAGTGACAGCCTTATATCCCATGTTGTAAACCTCTTCTGCATCCTGCTTTTTTGTTGGTGCAACAGCATATTCTTCCTGATTTATAGCCTCATTTATGCAATAAACAACCGCCCCCATAAGCTGCTCCGCTTTCTCATATGTGACCGACGAGCTTTCGCCGCTTGTATACTTTCGCGCCAACCCGGCAACTATGGGCAGCAGCTCCTCCATCTTATATCCGCTTTCTCCCTTATCTTTATCCGATATCATGTTTTACCTCCTTATCTGCATTTAAAACAGGTTGCTTAGTGCTTCCAGATAAAGCTCATGATCCCACCTTGTCACTATATCAAACTTTTTGAATTCTCCGTATCCGTCCGATTCCCCACATCCGCCATAACCTGCTCGAATGGCCTGGGCAAATATATCAAGACACGTTCCCTCAAGATAATCCAAATCACCGCTGCACACAGTCTCAAACTGCTCCCTCATAAAATGTAAAAGTTCATCATCCGTAATCTCATCAAGCATCTCATTTTTATACATATAAAAAATGTCCTGCAGCCGCATAATCGTGTCCGCATAATTACTCTGGTCTATAAACGATGAATCACAAAACTCATAAATAATTTTTGAAACTATCCCCTCACCGAATTCAACCCTTTTCTGTGTTTTCAATGCTTCCTTTCTCTCACTTAAAATAAGTTCCATATCCTTCTCGCTGAGAGAAAGACCGTACCTTTTTGCATAATCATTTGCCTCCTTAAGTTTAACAAGCTGATTTTCCTTCTGAAGCCTCTCAATTAAATTAAAATCCATATTACCCCTCCCTAATTCAATGTCATATGTTGGAAACAGAGTATACCATCGGATTTTGTAATATACCAGTCTTTATTTTTTTGCGATTTTGTGGTATAGTGTATATAGTAAATTACTGTTTATCACACGAACGATTTGACATAGAGAGCTGCGTTTTTATTCTGTGTTTCGTGTGAGAGTTTATCTAAGTTCTTTGCATTTACATTTTTATATAGTACGCAACCGCTCGCTATTCGGCGTCCTGCCTC
>JBGVOL010000020.1:0-20132 GCA_045126475.1 Lachnospiraceae bacterium
GAGGCAGGACGCCGAATAGCGAGCGGTTGCGTACTATATAAAAATGTAAATGCAAAGAACTTAGATAAACTCTCACACGAAACACAGAATAAAAACGCAGCTCTCTATGTCAAATCGTTCGTGTGATAAACAGTAATTTACGCCAATGCTTTCTCAAGCTTTTCGATACCTATCTTTATTCTTCGGATGCTTTCATCCTTGCCAAGTATCTCAATGATTTCAAATGCACCGCCCGGTGTCATCTGCTTTCCTGAAACTGCTGTTCTTAAAGGCCAGAGAGCAGTACCGTTTTTGATACCCTTGTCAGCCACATACTTCATGGCAATGTCATGAATATTGTTCATTGAGAAATCATCTGTTGCCTCAAGAAGCGGAAGCATGTCCTTTAATACCTCAAGGGAGATAGCTGAATCGGTCTTCATCTTCTTGTGTGTGTACATTTCGATATCATAATCAGGAAGCTCCTCAAAGAAATCAACATGGTCTTTGATATCAGGAAGAACTTCAATACGTGTCTTTACAAGGTCAAGAATCTTCTTCAAATCATAATCCTTAGTTATGACAGCCTTGATGTATGGCATTGCAAGCTCGTAGAAGCGCTCATTATCCATAGCCTTGATGTATTCGCCGTTCATCCATCTTAATTTCACAATGTCAAATACAGAAGGTGACTTGTTGATGTGGTGGTAATCAAACATCTTTACAAGTTCTTCAAGAGAGAAGATTTCATTGTTATCCTCAGGACTCCAGCCAAGAAGGGCAATGTAATTGACAATTGCCTCAGAGATAAATCCCTGCTCAATAAGGTCCTCATAAGAAGAATGACCGCAGCGCTTGCTGAGTTTCTTGTGGTTTTCATCTGTGATAAGCGGAAGATGAACATACTTTGGTGACTCCCATCCAAAGGCATCATAAAGTCTCTGGTACTTCGGCGAAGAAGAAATGTACTCGTTTCCTCTTACAACATGGGTAATCTCCATCAAATGGTCATCAACAACGTTTGCAAAATTGTATGTTGGGAAGCCGTCAGACTTAATTAAAATCATGTCATCAAGCTCTGCGTTGTCAACGGTGATATCCCCGTAAATCTCATCATGGAATGTGGTGGTACCTTCTTTTGGCACGTTCTGTCTTATGACATACGGCATACCTGCGGCAAGATTTGCCTCAATCTCTTCTTTGGAAAGAGACAGACAGTGCTTGTCGTAAACAGTGATTTCCTTTCCGTCCTCGCTGCCTTCCACAGTGGTCTTTAAAGAGTCAAGGCGCTCCTTTGTGCAGAAGCAGTAGTAAGCCTCGCCTTTTTCAATAAGCTTTTTGGCATATTCAAGGTACATGCCCGTAGCCTGACGCTCACTCTGAACATAAGGGCCGAAGCCCTTGTCCTTATCCGGACCTTCATCGTGGTGAAGTCCTGTCTTGTCCATCGTGCGGTAAATAATATCAACAGCGCCCTCAACAAGACGTTCCTGGTCAGTATCTTCTATTCTTAAAATGAAATCGCCGCCTTCATGCTTGGCGATTAAATATTCATATAATGCTGTTCTTAAATTTCCAACGTGCATTCTGCCTGTAGGGCTTGGTGCAAATCTTGTTCTGATTTTGTTACTCATAACCTAAATCCTTTCTCTTTTTTTGAATTACCCACTGATTATACATCAGAAAAAAATATATTACAATGAAATTTGCTTGTATCCGTCTACAAAGATTTGTTGAGGTAAATGAAATTCTATGGTATACTGTTATTAATATTATACGTTTGATTAACTAAATACCAGGAGAGGAGTCAATATGAAAGAGAAAATATATAATTTGACCTACAAAGTGGAGAACAATGCGTTTCTCACAATTGTCCGACGTGGTCTGACCATGATGATACCCATTGTTCTTGTGGGTGGTATCGCATGCGCCCTGATAAATCTTCCGTTTGTTGATTATTCATCAGCATTTGTACAGCAGTATTTTGGCGGGCTTATACGTGTTCTTGAGTCTGTTTATCACGGAACCTTCGGGCTGTTTTCATTTGCGATGGTGATTACCTTCAGTTTAAGTTACGGAATGGAAGAGAATGAGACAGTTGATAAGGTTGCCATGTATATAGTGGTGGCGCTGGGTGCATACGGAGCACAGTTGAATATAGGCAGCGGAAGTTTTGATATGGATAGTCTTGGCCCAATGGGAAGCTTCTCTGCTATGTTTGTTGCACTGTGTTCATGTTTCCTCTATAAAAAAATTAAAAAAGTTGCCCTGTTTACGTTAAAAAAGCATACAACCGGCATGGAAAGCATCTGCGCAAGTGCAATTTCTGCATTTATTCCAATGATTTTTGTTGTGGCAATAGTGATGATTTTCAGCAAGGGACTGAATTTCTGTTTTGGTGTATATAACATTCATGAGCTGTTTTCAAAGATATCATGTGAGATATTTGAGAATATGAACAACAGTTTTGGGTCGGGCATGCTTTATACCTTTATGCTTCACCTTTTATGGATATTAGGTTTTCACGGAAGTCATCTTCTTGAGCCTGTGGCACAGACAACTTTTGCAAATGTAACAGGGGAAGCAATCTTCAGTAAAAGTTTTTTTGACACATTTGTAGTGATGGGCGGATGCGGAACAACAATCTGCGTATTATTGTTGCTGTTGATTTTCTACAGAAAGGACAGAATGGGAAAGCTGGCAAAATTGTCAGTACCTACAGTTATATTTAATCTCAATGAAGTATTAAATTTCGGTATACCTATTGTACTTAATCCGGTTATGCTGATACCGTTTATTATGACACCTGTAGTTTCATATTGCATTTCGTATATTGCTGTTGCTGCAGGATTTGTACCGCAACTTGTTCAGGAGATACCGTGGTCAACGCCTGTTATTATCAGCGGATATGTTGCAACCGGTTCGGTGAGGGGTGCAATTTTACAGATTGTGTGTATTGCAGTCGGCATGGGAATATATTATCCGTTTTTGAGGATACATAAGCAGATGCAGAAAGTATATGCCGGTGAAAAGATTAAGCTGCTTGTGGGTGAACTGCAGGAAAAGGAGCAGGAGAATGAGCTTCCGAAATTCATCTCAAGAGCTGACAGTCTGGGACTCATTTCAAGAATGCTTGTGGAGGATTTGAAAGAGGCCATAAAAAACAAAGAGCTTTATCTTTTATATCAGCCACAGGTTGATGCAGACGGAAAGTGTATAGGTGCAGAAGCACTTCTTAGATGGAATCACCCGTTATACGGTATGATATATCCGCCTCTTATAATCTTCCTTGCAAAGGAAGGAAGGATTCTTACAAACCTGGAGGAAGAGCTGTTTGACATGGCGGCGGCATCAATAAAGAAAACATCAGAGGAGTATGGTGGCGATTTTAAGATTTCCGTGAATATTACGGCAAAATCACTTCTGTGGGATGTGGAGTCATGCATTGAATCAAATTTAAAGAAATATGATATACCGGCTGAACGTATGTGGATAGAGATTACTGAGCAGGATGTCATCTCAAATGCAGACATTGTTATAGACAAGCTGAAACGCCTTAGCGCAAAGGGACATACACTTCTTATTGATGACTTTGGCATGGGTCATACGTCATTGATATATCTGCAGCATGACTTCTTTAAGGTAGTGAAGCTTGACGGTTCACTTGTTAAGAATTTATGTGAGAATACGACTAATCAGAAAATCGTTTCATCAGTGGTTGAACTTGGACGGGAGCTTGATGTTGAGGTTATAGCCGAGTATGTTGAAACAGAAAAACAGAGGGATAAGTTGCATGAAATCGGCTGTAACTGGTATCAGGGATATTATTACAGCAGACCGATTCCTTTGGATGACTTTATCTCTTATATGAAGAAGTGCAATAGATAAAGGAGCGGCATAATGGCATTCAATGAGGCACAGAACAGGGCTGTTGACTTTAATGCCGGCCCCATGATGGTTCTGGCAGGGCCGGGGTCGGGCAAGACAACAGTCATTACACACAGAACAAAAAAACTGATAGAAGATTATGGAGTCAATCCTTCAAATATTCTTGTAATCACATTTACAAAAGCGGCTGCCACAGAGATGCGGAGCCGCTTTGAAGCGTTGATGGGAGGCAGGTACTATCCCGTCACATTCGGCACATTTCATGCGGTATTTTTCAAAATATTAAAATATGCTTACAACTACAACAGTGACAACATACTCCGTGAGGAAAAAAGAGCTGAGTACATAAAGGAAATAGTTACAAAACTTCACATGGAGATTGACGACATCAACGATTTTGTGAAGGATATTATGGGGGAAATCAGTCTTGTAAAAGGCGAAATGACAGAATTAAATAACTATTATTCAAAAAACTGTCCGGAGGCTGTGTTCAGAAAAATCTATAATTTGTATAATGAACGCCTCATAAGAGAAAATGTAGTTGACTTTGATGATATGCTGGTTATGTGTTATGAGCTTCTGACAAAGCGTCCCGATATACTTAAAATGTGGCAGAATAAGTACAGGTATATCCTCATTGACGAGTTTCAGGATATATGCAGGGTGCAGTACGAGATAGTGAAGCTCCTTGCAAAGCCTGAGAACAATCTGTTTATTGTGGGTGATGATGACCAGTCAATATATCGTTTCAGGGGTGCAAAACCGGAGATAATGCTTAACTTTAAGAAGGATTTTCCTAATGCCGAAGATGTGACATTAAGCACAAATTACCGCTCCACAAAGGAAATTGTAAAAAGGGCAGGAATGCTTATTAAACACAATAAAAGACGTTTTAATAAGGATATATTTACCATAAATGATGAAGGTGAAAAGACAGATATCAGGTCATTTAAAACAGAAAAAGAAGAGGCACTGTATATTCTTAAGCTGATTGAGGACTACAGAAAAGCAGGATATGAATACAGCGACATAGCTGTTCTTTTCAGGACAAATACGAATCCACGGGTGCTGGTGGAAAAACTTCTTGAATATAATGTACCTTTTAACATGAAGGATGTCATACCGAACATCTATGAACACTGGCTTTCAAGGGATATAATAACATATATAAGAATTGCACAGGGAAGCCGTGCAAGGGGGGATTTTCTTCAGATAATAAACAGACCGAAGAGGTATATAAGCAGGGATGCATTTGATGAGCCGGAGGTGTCTTTCTGGGATTTGAAGGAGTACTACAGTGATAAGTATTATGTGGTGGAGAGAATAGAGAGACTTAAATATGATTTGCAGTGGCTTAATAAAATGACACCCTACGAGGCCATAAATTATATACGTCACGGTATAGGTTATGATGATTATGTAAAAGAATATGCTGCATACAGACGCATTAAGCCGGAGGAACTGTATGAGATACTGGACGAACTTCAGGATTCTGCGACAGAGTTTAAGTCATACGATAAATGGTTTGAACACATGGAAGACTATAAAGAGGAATTGAAAAAGCAGAACGCAGAAAGTGCCGGAAACAGGGATGGTGTTGAACTGTCTACCATGCACAGTGCAAAGGGACTGGAGTATCGCGCTGTGATTATCCTAAGTGCAAATGAAGGTATTACACCATACAGAAAAGCGCTTCTGGACGAGGACATAGAGGAGGAGAGGCGTCTTTTTTATGTGGCAATGACAAGGGCGAAGGAAAAACTTCATGTGTTCAGCGTGAAAGAAAGATATGGAAGAGATGCAGAAACGTCAAGATTTGTTGCGGAAATCGCAGATGAACCGCCAGAGAGATAATAAATGGGCTGTCGCACTATAATGTGACAGCCCATTTGTGGAGTTATAGTCTGAAGAATTTAATGTCATTTTGGAGCTCTTCAGAAATTGCCTGCAACTCATTTGCCGAATCGGCAAGGGTGCTTATGGTTGAATTTAATTCTGTCATGGTAGCAGTTGTCTCTTCCGATGCAGCGGCATTTTCTTCTGATATTGCCGAAAGGTTCTGCATAATGTCAATAACAGCTGTTCGTGCTTCATTACAGACTTCGGTCTGACCGTGAATGGCTGTAGTTTTGACATTTACTTCTGAGATACCGTTCGATACTGTACCGAACTGATCTTTCGTAGTATCAAGTTTACCCTTTTGCTGGTTAACAATTTCCTGCACATCACTCATAATCTTAACGGTAAGATTTGAATCGTTTATCAATTCATGAATAATCTCAGTTATATGTGACGCAGAAGCAGCAGACTGTTCAGCTAAGTTTCGTATTTCATCTGCAACAACGGCAAAGCCGCGTCCCTGTTCGCCTGCTCTTGCAGCTTCAATAGAAGCGTTAAGCGACAGTAAATTTGTCTGCGACGCGATGTCAGCAATAATTTCAACGGCTTCATTGATTTTATTTGCCGATTCATTGGTTGCGCGAATCTGCTGTGAAATTCTGGCTACAGCATCCATTGTACGGTCGTTTGATGAAGAAAGATCTTCAATATTTTCTGTGGATTTGTCTCCTGTAGTCTTCATCTCATGTGCTGAGCTGTCCAATTCGGCAACATTTGTTACGATTCCTTCTATTATGTTGCCCATATCGGCAATCTTGTCAGAAGCAGTTTCAATATCTTCAGCTTGTGTGGAAGCACCCTGGGCAATGTCATTTACGGCATTTGAAATCTGTTCTGATGATATGTTGATTTCAGATGCAATCCGGTTGACGTTGTTGCCGGCATCCAATAAATTCTCGGAAACAGAATGAATCTTGCTGATTATAGCCCGCAGCTTTTGCTGAAGTGTGTCAATGCCGCGGATCATATCACCCAACTCATCAGCACGCTGCATTCCCTTTTGGTCAATGTCCGTATTCAAATCGCCTGTTGATAAAGAAATTACAGCTTTTTCAGCAGCAGCAAGACCTTTTGAAAGGCGGAAAACTGACATGAGCACTACAGCAAGTGAAGCAGCAAAAACAAAAACAATGGCAAGAACCATATATGTGGTTTTTTCTGTAATGTAGCTGTTTACATCTTCCTGAAGGGTTCCGCAAAAAAGCATTCCGACGGTTTGACCGTTATTGTTCTTTAACGGAGTGTAGCTGGTATAATACTCGGAACCGTTAATAACTACACCGTCAAGCTCGTATGTATTGCCTTTGTTTACAACGGAATCGTAGATAGCCTTGTCGGCAGCAGTACCGATGATTCTCTCACCGGAATCGTTTTTGATGGTAGTTGCATATCTTGTATCGCCAAAGAAAAATGTTATGGCGTTGCTGTTGCCACCTACGAAGGAATCAAGCAATGCGGTCTCTTTAGTGATATTAAGCTCACCTTTCATAAGGCTGTCTCCTTCGATGTGATAGTCACCATCATCAAGTGCCGCATAAGCGGCTGAAATACTTGTTGCAAAAGTAGTTAAATCTCTAAGTTTCTCTGCACGTATGCCGTCTCTTATGGAACTTACTCCGACTATTGTCGCAATTGCTCCCGTTAATAGTACAGGAACACAAGACAGAGCCAGAAGCTTTGCCTTAAGAGAGAGGCCTTTTTGTTTCTTGTTTTCCAAAAATATTATCCTCCTGTAATTTAATTTTCAGACCGCACAAACCATGTTCAAAGAACATTTATTTGAATACATTTTATATTATTTTTGACATAAAGTCAAATGAAATTATGGAAGTCCGCCGTTGAAATATTTGTGATAATCTGTTAAACTAAATGTTACTACTCACAGTTGCTTGAGAAACATAAACAATATCGTCATGCTTGCATGTAAGAGATTGTTTATGTTTCTCAAGCAGACCTGCGAAGCAGGAACTTCTACCACATGAGTAAAAATAAAGCCTCGAAGAGGCTGTGAGTAGTAACAAGAACAAAAAGAGAGGAAAGATAATATGGCAGGAAAAGACTTAAATAATGATGATGAAATGTATGTAACACTCACACTTGAGGATGACTCAGAAGTGGAGTGCGTGGTTATAACCATATTTGAAGCAGGAGACAGGGATTACATTGCACTTCTACCGACAGATGACGGCGACAGTGAGGAAGGCGAGGTTTACCTGTACAGATTTGATGAAGATGAGGAGGGAAATCCTTCATTGTCAAACATCGAGTCAGATGAAGAGTATGAAGTGGTTGCAGACCGCTTTGATGAATGGCTCGATGAGCAGGAATTTAAAGAGATTGCCGGAGACGATGAAGAATAAATTAAAATGAGTTTTAAAAAGAAATTTATAGGTGATAAGAAGTTTTACAGGATGCTTATTGCAGTTGCACTTCCTATTGTTATACAGAACGGAATTACCAATTTTGTGAGTATGCTTGACAATATAATGATTGGACGGATAGGCACGGAGCAGATGACAGGTGTATCTGTTGTCAATCAGTTGTTGTTTGTCTTTAATCTCAGCATATTCGGAATGATTTCCGGAGCAGGAATTTTTGGAGCCCAGTTCTACGGAAAAGGCGATGAGGAAGGTATGCGTTATACCTTCAGGTTTAAGATGATTCTGTGTACTGTATTTTCATTGATTGCAATTGTGGGACTGACAGTTTTTGGAAGTGAACTTATATCCATGTTTCTCCATGAGGGAAGCGAGACGGGAGATTTGCAAAAGGCACTGGGTTACGGAAAAGAATACCTTGGCATCATGATGATACAGATGATTCCCTGTGCCATAACACAGGCCTACGCAAGTACACTTCGTGAGCGCGGTGAGACGGTTATTCCAATGCTTGCCGGTGTGGCAGCAGTCATAATTAATGTATGCTTAAACGGCGTGCTGATATTCGGATTACTTGGTTTTCCGAAGCTTGGAGTAGTGGGAGCCGCCATTGCCACATGTATAGCCAAAACAATAGAATTTCTTATCGTAGTAATATGGACTCACAGACATAGTGACATCCATGTGTTTATAAAAGGTGCCTACAGGAGCATTTATATTCCAAGACACCTTATGGCACAGATTATTGTCAAGGGAACACCTCTTATGATGAATGAGGCATTGTGGTCAGTTGCCATGACATTTCTTGTACAATGCTACTCCGTGAGAGGTCTGGCGGTTGTGGCTGCCGTAAATATAGCCACGACACTGACTAATCTGTTTAATATAGTGTTTATGTCTATAGGAAGTGCTATTTCCATTATAATAGGGCAGCTCCTGGGAGCAGGCAAAATGGAAGAGGCAAAGGAAACGGACAACAGGCTCATATTCTTTGCGGTTGCAAGCTGTATAGTGCTTGGAGTGGTAGTGATACTTATTGCACCATTGTTCCCGCTTATTTACAACACTACGGATGAGGTAAGAAACCTGGCGGCATCGTTTATACGAATAGGCGGACTTTTTATGCCTGTGTGGGCATTTCTTAATTCGGCATACTTTACCATAAGAACCGGAGGAAAGACAGTTATCACATTCTTCTTTGACAGTGTGTTTATCTGGGTTGTGACGGTGCCGATTGCATTTGTCACCTCAAGATTTACGGATTTATCCATTGTCCCGATTTATTTTACCTGTCAGGCAGTAGATGTAATTAAGTGTATTATAGGTTATGTTCTTTTAAAGAAGGGTATATGGTTAAATAATCTGGTTGAAACAGAAAGAAAGAGTGAATAACAGGAGGAGAACATGAAGATTCTCGTTGTTGAGGATGATGCGGCAATCGCATCGGGAATTGAATATTCATTGCAGCAGGAAGGCTTTGTGGTATGCAAAGCCTCTTCTGTTAAGGAAGCTTTAGAGTCCATGGAAGGAGTTGATTTATTTCTTCTCGATTTGACCCTGCCTGACGGGACGGGATATGACATTTGCCGTAAGGTCAAGGAGAAGTCAGACAGACCGGTTGTATTTCTGTCGGCGTGTGACGAGGAAGTAAATGTGGTCATGGGACTTGACATGGGTGCGGATGACTATATTACAAAACCCTTCCGTGTGAAGGAACTTATGTCCAGAATAAGGATGGTTCTTCGCAGATACGGTCTGAATAAGGCGTCACAGGCGGAAACGGAAAACCAGACAGGCATCATAACGGCAGGAAACATAACTGTTTCGGTAAATGATGCGAGAGTGTACAAAAATGGAAGGGATGTGGAGCTTACGGCGTTAGAGTACAGGCTGTTGCTTACATTGCTTCAAAACAGAGGGCAGGTTTTGTCAAGGAACCAGCTCTTATCAGGAATATGGGATGTGGCAGGAGATTATGTCAACGATAATACTCTCACGGTCTATATCAAAAGGCTGAGAGATAAGCTTGAGGATAACCCGACACAGCCTGAGATTATCGAAACCGTAAGGGGAATGGGGTACAGGATAGGTAAAAATGTTTAGAAACAGGGAATTTAAACTGCTAATTTTAATATCGACACTTGTTGTTGTGGCAGAGGCAATATTATTGTCACATGGCGGTGACAGTATCGCATTTGCCGCAACGGGAATAATATTGTGCTATGCGGTATACATAATTGTATTTACGGCTTTTCGTTACAGAAAGATAAAGAAAATGTCTGAATGGCTGTCTGCTTTACAGGGCAGGGACAACGACAAAATTTCAGAATATATAGAAAAACTAAAAAATTTGACGGGTCATGACGAGTACAGGTTTACGGAATATGTGGAGGGGGAACTGAGCATTCTCCAAAACGAAGTGTATAAGGTAACTGTTCGAATGATTGAATTAAATGAGAGACTTTTAAAGGACAAGACATATCTTGCTGACACACTTGCGGATATCTCACATCAGCTTAAGACACCTATGACATCCATGATGGTTATGGCTGATTTACTCAGTAATCCGGAGCTTCCTGCAGACAAGCGCCAGGAATTTACGGGAAATATACAAAGCCAGCTTGAACGGATGGAGTGGCTCTTGTCAACATTATTAAAGATGTCAAAGCTTGATGCGGGCACTTTGCGACTTAATCCTTCCAAGACAGATTTAAAGCAGATGATAAACAGGGCTGTAAGCCATCTGATTATCCCTATGGAGCTGAAAAACCAGAATCTTGTCATAAGCTGCAAGGATGAAAATGACAGCATTATGCTTAATATTGATGAAAACTGGACTGCAGAGGCAGTATCAAATATAGTTAAAAATTGTATGGAACATACACCTGAGTCCGGAAGTATACATATTGAA
This sequence comes from Lachnospiraceae bacterium, assembly GCA_045126475.1. Classification (GTDB taxonomy): domain Bacteria; phylum Bacillota; class Clostridia; order Lachnospirales; family Lachnospiraceae; genus SVEL01. Next base: position 11,056 of record JBGVOL010000020.1, read on the forward strand.
TACGGAGACAATCCTCTTTATAAATATATCACTATAAAGGATACGGGAGAGGGAATATCTGCGGAAGACCTGCCACACATATTTGAACGTTTCTATAAAGGAAAAAATGCAGGGAAAGACAGTGTGGGAATAGGTTTGGCATTTGCAAGGCAGATTATAAGTATGGAAAACGGAAGTATAGAAGTAACCTCAAAAAAAGGCGAGGGAAGCCGCTTCCTCATAAAATTTTACAAAGGTGCAGTTTAAAATAACGGGCTGTTGCGACAGCCCGTTATTTTAAGTGACAAAATTGTAATATTTGTATTCACCGAAGAGTCATATTGACAGGGTAGTATATAGCATGTAGATAGGAAATCATTTACAGGAAAGGAAAATATCATGGAAATATTAAGGGTTGAAAATTTATGTAAATCGTACGGAAAAGGGGAAACCATGGTTAAGGCACTTGATAATGTGTCATTTTCCGTGGAGAAAGGTGAGTTTGTGGCCATAATAGGTCCTTCAGGCTCAGGAAAATCCACGCTGTTACATCTCTTAGGAGGGGTTGATAAGCCGGATTCGGGAAAGGTGTATATTGACGGTACGGATATTTACAGTCTGAATGAAACAAATCTTGCAATATTCAGAAGAAGACAGGTTGGACTTATTTATCAGTTTTACAATCTTATTCCGGTTTTAAATGTGGAGGAGAATATTACACTTCCAATGCTTCTTGACGGGAAAAAGCCTGACGGGGAACAGCTTGAAAAGATTCTTGAGGTTCTTCAGCTGTCAGAAAGGAAGACTCATCTTCCGAATCAGCTCTCAGGAGGTCAGCAGCAGCGTGTTTCAATAGGAAGGGCTATTATCAATAATCCTTCAATTGTTCTGGCTGATGAACCGACGGGTAACCTTGATTCAAAGAACAGTGAGGATATAATCGAACTTTTGAAGGAGTCAAACAGAAGGTATAATCAGACGCTTATAGTCATTACACATGACGAAAGCATTGCATTGCAGGCAGACAGGGTTATAGCCATAGAGGACGGCAGAATTTCAAGAGATGAAGTTATAAGAGATTTTAAAACAGGCATAAATTAGCCGGAAAGGAGTTTAAGGTGAATATTATTAATAAACTTACTCTTCGTCATATGAAGCTTAATAAAAGAAGAACTCTTGTGACAATCATCGGTATAATTATTTCGGTTGCAATGATTACTGCTGTATCCACGGTGGGTTATTCCATCATGGATTTCTATGCAAGAAACGCAATGGAAAACACAGGATATTTTCATTTTAAGTATTCAAATTATATGTACGGGGACAATGATGTGATTCTTGATGAGTTTGACGTGGAGAATCACGCGTTAATAAAGAATGTAGGGGATTACAGTTATACTGTAGATGACGAAGGAAATGTTGCAACGGCTCCTTTCGTGTATGATGAAGAAAATACGACAGAAACACAGGATGTTATGAGAGTCGAAGCAGTGTCGGATAATTATTTTGAAATGATGAATATTAAACTTTCAGAAGGAAGATATCCTGAAAATAGCGGGGAAGTACTGCTGTCATCGGCCATGAGTGAAAGATACAGCAACAGCAAAACCGGGGACGAGATAGTAATAGGGGGGCAGAAATATACTATTTGCGGTAAAATGGCAGATACAGATTTCGAATCAATAAATTTGTCACTGCCGGGTGCATGGACATATCCTGTTTATACAAGACTGGACACATCTTCATTGAAGAAGACGGACCTTGTAAGCGGTTATTTCTATGCAGGAGGAGCTCTTGATAATATTGAAGAACGGGCAGAGGATGTATTATCAAAGCTTATGAAGTCGGACATTCCGTCGGGAGAGATGGCAGGTGACAATGAGGCATGGTATTGTGACGGAACAAACCTCTCATACAATTACAGAGTATTGTCTTATCTGGGATTATCACGGTATGACAACATAAATTCAATGATGAGCACACTTAAACTGATTCTTGTGGTAATCATAATGATAGGAAGTGTATCGCTTATTGCAAACGGATTTATCATTTCAATATCAGAGAGAAGCCGCTATCTTGGAATGCTTGCAAGTATCGGAGCGACAAAGAAACAAAAAAGAGGCAGCATTTATTTTGAGGGATTTTTAGAGGGAATAATTGCCATACCCCTTGGTATAATTGCGGGTATTGGCGGAATATGGGTAACATTTAAGCTTATCGAACCGCTGGTAAATGAATTAAGCGGAAGCGAAACAGGTCTTAGGGTTATTGTTAACGGCAGAGTAATACTGTGGGCAGTTGTATTCTCTGTACTGACAATATTCTTATCGGCATATATACCTGCAAAGAGAGCGTCAAGGATTGCACCAATCGATGCCATAAGGCAGAATAAGGACGTAAAGATTTCAGCCGGTACGGTAAAGACAATGGGTATAACTAAAAAGATTTTTGGCTTTGAAGGGGATTTGGCACTTAAAAATCTTAAGCGAAATAAGAAGAGATACAGAGTAACAGTATTTTCAATGTTTATAAGCCTTACACTGTTTATATCAGTATTTTCATTTGTGTATTATATGAAAAAGGGCATATGTGCCGAGATAGGAACAGAAGGCTATGATATGAGATTTGAGTATCCTGTAGAAGGAGATGAGTTTAGAAATGCGACGGACAGCTTTTTGAAAAATCAGTCAAAGTACATTGAAAAATCTCAGAGATACACATTCATAGTATTATATAACCGTAATGTTGAAGACGTCACAGACGGTAATGTTTATAATAAAGATTACATTGAGTTCACCGAAAAATGTAATATTTCACACAGTTATAATGCGAATCTCATAACAATGTCCGAGCCTGATTTAAGAGAGTATTTAGAAACAGTGGGCATTGACTATGATGAATTTGTTGAAAAAGACAATAATGTCATATTGTTTGACGGACTGGGAATGACATGCTACACAGATGATGGGGAAAGACTGGCGTATTTTGGGGATTTATACAATAATAATCTTACGGATATAGAGTATCAGTATGAAATGGTAGAGGAATACGATGAAAACGGTGTAATAGTTTCAAAAGTATCAGAAAATGAAAAGATAAACATGAATTATCACATTTTCTCATCACAAAATAAGATGTTTGGCCTCAGTGAGAGAGGAGTTTATCTGCTTGTGACACCTCAGATGGCAGAGCAGTTAGACGAAAAATTTGATGCGGGATTGTATAATTATCTGACAGTAGACACCACCAATGATGCGAAGCTGGCGGAGGCTTTCAAGAGTGAGATGGAAAAAATAGGAGCTACCGAAACAGATTATTACATCATCAACAACATTGAGGATATAAAAATGATTGATAAGTCCATGCTTCTTGTCTCAGTATTTGTATACGGCTTTATAATACTGATGTCATTAATATGCATTGCCAATATTGTAAATACCATATCAACAAGCATTGCCTTGAGACGCAGGGAGTTTGCAATGCTTAAATCAGTAGGTATGACAGACAGGGCATTCCATAAAATGATTGCCTACGAAAGTGCATTCTACGGCATAAAGGCACTTATATTCGGACTTCCGGTGGGAACAGGAATAATGCTTCTTATAAAACACATCATAGAAAAAGAGATTAGTTTTGACATGGGAATACCATGGATGGGATATGTAATTGCCATAGTGGGAGTGTTCGTAGTAATAGGCACCACAATGCTCTACTCAGCACGAAGAATTAAGAAAGAGAACGTCATAGACGCCCTCAAAAACGAAAATGTGTAACAATTAAGCCATGCAAAGGAAAAAACAGAATACACCCGGAGAGGGAGCTTGCTCACTATCCGGGTGTGTTCTGTTTTTTTCTTTATAGGGCGCAGCCCGACATGAATATTTTGCCGCAAAACTAAAAAAGGTAAGGCAGGAGAAAGAGTAAGGCAAAATATGAATGTCATGGCTTAATATGCCCTCTCTGGTTACGTTTTGGTTACGTTTGCGGTGATAATATGAGAAGACCACAAGAAGATACTTTATCAGATAAACGTAAATGCAAAGGGGAAAGACCTATGATTAATAAAAAGAAACAGCGGAAAAATAAGATGTTCTTAAAAACACACGGACTACTGCTGATACTCGGTCTGGCTGTGTCAGTGAGTGTCGGTGATGTGTCTGCGGCAGGCGAAGGAGATGACAGCAGAAAACTGAAGAACGGAAGCTTTGAAGATGACGTGTCGTTTAGTGATTATTATAAACAATTTGACCAAGCCAGTGTTACCGGCTGGAATACCACGGCATCCGATGGAAAAATTGAATTGTTTAAAGAAAATACCGGAACATATATTAGTGGTGTTAAGTTAAAACCTACGGATGGTAATATTGCCGCAGAGTTAAATGCTGACGAAGAAAGTACACTTTATCAGATTGTCAATACAATGCCTGCCAGTATATATGAATGGGGATTGGATCACGGTGCCCGTAACGACACTGATACCATGGCACTTGTCATTGGACCGGCTCAGGATGTTGCTCCATCAAAGCCAAATAAAACAGGAAGAGACCAGTTTATGCAGATGGTGGACTGGCTCATTGCCGAGGGAAAGACGTCTGTAAAAGATAGTGCAGGGTTAGGCGAGATGATTACGGTTTACAGCAAAAAATTCGCTGCAGGTGGTACCTTTGAGGATAATGCAGGAAATAATGCATTCAGTCTTACTCCAAGTTCGATTTATACCGAGGAGTGGCACATCTGGATTATGGCGTCAAGCAGAGTCAATAGTGGCACAAATCCATGGAACAGTTATGGCTCCAACGCAGAAGGCTCAGCCGGAAGTGCAGGCGGTTCGGGTAATACGGCGGTAGATCTTAGTAAGTATTATCTCTATACCGTACCGGCAGGTCAGACACAGACGTTGTTCGGGTTCGTGTCAGTTGGATGTAAAAATTCAACAGGAACAGCAAACAAGACCTTCGGTAATTTCCTTGATAATGTCAAGTTTAGGATTTACCACCCGTTGTCGGGAAGTACAACTACACACGGAAGCGGTGTGGTGGCAAAAAGTGACGGAACGGTGGGAAGCGGAGGAACTGTCGATGATGGCTACGAAGTTACGGTTGACCACAACCTTATTACCTATGCAACTGACGGAGAACCCCTTGAAGTTCAGGCTGTTTTGGCGTCAGACGGTGCAGGTGGCGTTAACGGATGTGAATTTGTCGGCCTTTATTATACAAAACAGGGGACAGACGGAAGTCTTCAAAGTGAATTTTTGGAGAGAAAAGATAATGAAATTGATTACCGTGAAGATTTAACAGATGCCGAAAAAAGTGGAAAATGGATAAAGTCAAGAGGTGTGAATGGTGATATCATTTATACATACTATCTTGATAATCTCACCTCGGCAACGGATTTGCACTTTATTTTCATCAAGAGCCCTACAGTGACCTATGACCCTAATGGTGGAAAAGAGTATAATGTTGAAAGAACTTATAATACATCGGAAGCAAATAATGTATATAGTTTCAAACCAAATACATCTCCGTTTAAATTTATTTCGCCATATGTATCTCATGCGGCAGTAGGTCAGAATGACGGCTGGAAATTTATGGGATGGCTGCTGACCGGTGATACGGTAAGAGAGGCAGATATTCCGGCAGGTACAGATCAAATCAATAAGGATCAGCTTGGCAGTTTACTCCTTCCGGCGGTACATACCATAGCCTGTGATTATGATACCGGTGATGAAGAACAGTATTTTAAGATTATGAAAGGGAACATATCTCTTACGGAAAATAAAAATGGCGCTATATCTGTGAAGTGGGTAACAGGCGGAATAACAGAGACTCTTTATGCCAATGTTCACAAAGGTCTTACCATGGTGGCACAGTGGCGCTGGCGTCAGGCATTTATTCCGCAAGTGAAAAACGGCAACAGCTACATAGATTCAACCCAAGGCGGAACTGTGGAAGTTACAAGTGTAACCGGCGAAGATTCAAATTATAATACCGCATACACTTCAAAGGGCGGAATATCTTACCATGCAAAAACTGATGAAATCGTAACTGTAAAGGCGATACCAAAAGACGGTTTCAGATTTGATGGCTGGTATGACGAAAACGGAAATTTACTTACTACAAAAGAAACATACAGCTATACCGAAACAAAAGAGAGCGTAAGAACATGTTACGCAAGATTTTTGGGAAGCGTGACCCAGACATTTATTCGTAAGGTAAGGATTGGTGATACATGGACTGATACTGAAGATAACAGTGTTGCGACACTTGACCGTTATACTTATTCTGATGTTGTTGGAACTCCAATCAGTTCCACTGTAACAGTGGGAACAAATTATAGATTACTTGGATGGTTTGATGCATCAGGGAACAAAGTGGCTGATGATATGTTAATAAACGATGGAAAAACCCTAAGCTACACTACAACGAAGAATGCCAGGTACTATGCATATTTTGTGAAGTCCGATGTTAGTTTGAATGTGACCCCGGAATATATCCGTCAGGTTAAAGAAGGAGGTATCTGGCAGGATACCACAGATGACAGTATTGCAGTATTAGATTATTATTCTCATGCTGTTAATATGGGAACAAATGTAAGCTCCACAGCGACGGCAGGAACAGGATACGAATTTGTGGGATGGTATGATGAGTCAGGAAACAGAGTTACCGGTAGCGTGACCCTGAGCCATACTGCAACAGGAAACACAAAATACTATGCCCGCTTTAAGATACCGGATCCGGTTGTATATGTGACTCAGACCTACATCCGACAGATTAAGGATGGTGATATCTGGAAAGATACCGAAGATGACAGTATTGCAACACTTGACTGCTATTCTCATTATGATACTGTGGGAAACACCAGCAGTTCTACGGCAACGGCAGGAACAGGATACGAATTTGTGGGATGGTATGATGAAGCGGGAAATAAAGTTTCCGGGGATATGCTGACAGGTGAATGTGCGACTCTAAGCTATACTACGACAGGGGATGGGACTGAGACAGAAAATGAGACAGAGAAGGACAAAGGCAGTTCTTCATCAGGCTCAACGACAAACACGGTTACAGGCAGCGGTTCAACGAAGACCAGTGATGACAGCATGGCAGGACTGTATGCAGGCTTGCTTGTTATATGCGCTTTTTGTATGGCGATTTTGATTTTGAAAAGAAAAAAAGTTTCATAAAATGCAGAGGCGGTGGCAGATAAAACTGTTACCGCCTATATTAATGTAATTCGTATAAACATTTTTTTGTGTTAGGTATATTATTTTATTTCAATTTGTGATATAATAAAAAATTATCGGAATATTCGATTTAGCGTGAACAATGAGGAGGAATAAAATATGGCAAAATGCAGTAAAGAAGCAGTATTATTGACAGAATATGTCAATGATTATCTTATGGGAAGAAAAGTAGTAAAGCCTATTCTTGGTGATAAAAATATGCAACAGCTCCTTACAGCCATCGATATGCTGGTGGCACAGGGAAGCAGAATGTCGGAATCATCAAAGCAGGTTCTCACTGCTGTCGGTTCAATATCGAGTTTTGATGTGAAGCTTGGGCACATGTCTACGGAACTTATGAAATTTGCTTCAAGTCTGTTTGATTTAAGTGAGTCAAATCTTGCTGTTGTGGAGGAAACAACTGCTACAATCAGTCAGGTAAATGACAATATTGATGCAGCCACAGACACTCTGGGAGGACTGGCGACTGATTCAGGTATATTGGCAGAAAAGAATAATGAGAGTCGTGATGTTCTGGCGGAAGTAGCGGAATTGAAAGAAAACGTGCTTGCTGATGCACAGTCTCTTAAAAAGAATATGCAGGAGCTTGCAAAACTGGTAAACGGTATCGAGGATATTGTTGAGAGTGTTCAGCAGATAGCGACACAGACCAATCTTTTGTCACTTAATGCATCAATTGAGGCTGCAAGGGCAGGAGAACAGGGACGAGGCTTCGCCGTTGTAGCAGATGAGGTTCGTAACCTTGCGGACAGCACAAAATCACAGCTTGAATACATGCGTGAGTTTGTGGCAAAGATATATGAGGCTTCACAGAGCGGAAATCAGGAAATGGATCGTACTCTCAGTTCAATAGGACAGATGAGTGAGAAGATAGACAATGTAAGCAGAACAGTCGGGGAAAATATACAGATGCTCAGAGGAGTTACCGATACAGTTGCAGACATTAACGGAAGAATGCAGAACATCAGGCAGGCAACACTGGAAGTTAACAAAGCCATGGAACAGTGCAGTACCGACGCAGAACAGCTTACCGATATGACAAAGGAGATAAGCGAAGATGCCAAAGAAAGTGTGGCATATGCAAAGACAATGGCAGGCATTGATGACAGTCTGTCAGATACTGTTACATATATGTATAAGGGCATTGATGATGGAATAACCATGATAAGCAACAGCGATTTACACAGTGTAATCGGAAAAGCAAAGGAAGCCCACATGGCATGGATTGAGAATCTCAGTGATATGGTAAACAATATGAAGCTGAATGCCATTCAGACAAATCCAAAGAAGTGTGTATTCGGTCACTTCTATTACATAATAAAGGTCAAGCATCCGGCAGTGGCCGATGATTGGAAGTCTATAGCCGATATACATAATAAATTCCATGCACAGGGACAGAAAGCTATCACTGCCATAGAGACAAGCAACGAAAAAGCAGCAAGAGAAGCACTTCAGGCAACCATAAACCTGTCAGACAAGCTTATGTTAATCCTCGATGAAGTAGAAAATAAGATAAAACAATTAGACGCTAAAAACGAAAACGCAGTGTAAATGAAGTTTTGTGTCTTTCATCAGGTCGACAATCGACAGGACATGTTCATCAGGGACAGACATACACTCGAAGATTTTTGATTTTCTAAGCAGGTGCAACGCAATAGTTGATATTAAAGCCGCGAAAACTAAACTCGCACCGTTCTGTTATTAAGAAACGTACAGAACGGTGCTCAAACATAGTTTTCGCGGCTTACATTATTGCTTATGCACCTGCTAAGAAAATCTGCAAAATCTTTTCAATGCATGTCTGTCTCCTGACGAACCTTCCCTTCTGATTGCTCGAACATATGAAAGACACAAA